>NZ_SRLC01000003.1:0-338002 GCF_004765605.1 Hymenobacter aquaticus
TGCTTTCGTCTGTTGGTCTCAGCGGCCGTCCCCTTCCTTCCGAAGCGGGCTGCAAAGGTAAGAACCTTTTTTCGTACCTTCCAAACAAACCAGAAAACTTTTTCTTTCGTGGTTCGTAGCCCGCATCCGTTCGATTTGGGAGTGCAAAGGTAAGTACTTCGTTTTCTACTTTCCAAACCAGCTGAAAACTTTTTTTTTCGAGCGGTTCTTCCAGTGTCTGTCGCCCCGCCTCCGTTCGATTTGGGAGTGCAAAAGTGCAGGATACGATTCGCTTTTCCAAACCTGCTCCCCCACTTTTCCGTTAAATCAAGGCTGTTTTTACTGTTGATTATTCCAAAATACTGTAAAACAGCAGCTTGCTTTTCACCAAGCACAGACGCAAAAGTCGCTGTTCTTATTTTTAGTGCAGGATATATTGCGTCATATAGCGGGTAGCTAAGCCCCTTTCATCTTGTGGCTTGTACCCGGTGCCTTTCAAACTGGTAAACTTTTTGGCCTAGGTGGGCTAAGAAAGGCAAGCCGATGGACCCATATTCATAATTCCCGTCGTTTAGAATACCGTCTTTGTTTACATATATGACGGCGCTTAACATGAATTCTACGTTTTGGGCTGAATCGGTGAAGTAGGCAACATCGGCTAGATAGCCGTGGGACATGCCTACTATATTATATATATGCAGGCTCCCTTGGGCAATTGCCTCCGGATTGCGGCCGTAATAGAGGTACTTTTTATACGCGTCGTAGAAACGCGGGGCAGTATAGAGGGAGAAACCGGAGCCGTGCGGGGTCTGATGCAGGTACTGGCGGAGGAAGGTATAGTCGGCGGCGGATAGGTTGAACTGCTGACTGGCTGGCGTGGCCGAGGGAAACAGGACGGAGCGAAGTATATCCGTAATGCTTTGCAGGGGCAGATAATTGGCAGTAGTGAAGTCGTAAGGCTTGTAGATGATCTGGCCGCCGGCTTGGTAGCCTCGTCCCTTGCTGATGCGCCCCAAAGGAAACCCCAAAGGGCTGGGATTAACCACCGCCGGCTGCTGATAAATAGCATGGCCGCTTTTGTCGTAAAAAGTAAACGGGTTGGTATGGCGATTGGCGCTAGTATCACAGGGGGCAAAACGACGGACGATGCGCGTCTCGGGATACCCGAGGGACCACAACCGCTCGTTGAGAGGACGCTGACCCAGAAATTCATACAGCCGGTTGTAAGCGCTGTTGTCGCTGACCAGTAGCATCCGCTTGACGTAATTGGCTACGGTATTGACCTGGTCGGAGTCGGCGGGGATTTGGTAGGGCACGGCGGTCTGGCAACGGAAGGCCGCGCCAATTGACAATGGACTGTTGCGCGTGAGACCGGGCTGGCGCAGCTGGTTGAGCTTTTCGAGCGCCAGCGCGGCCACGGGCAGCTTGACCAGGCTGGCGGGGTTGAAATACTGTCGGGCGTTGAGGCGAAAATTATGCTGGGTGAACTCCGGACGGTTTTGGGCGTCGCGCTTTATCTGGGTGTAGATGATCTGGACCTCGTAATCGTCCGCTCGCCCGATGATGGGCAGCAACTTCGGGTCGGAACGGAGCAGGCTGTCCAGCAAAGGGCTGTCCGCAGATTGCCGGGAAGCTGGCGGCACGGCTGACCCGGCCGGCAGCAGAGCAAGCAGCCCCAGACAACTCAAGGCGAGAAACAGGAAGCGCAAGGTGGGGAAAGGACGGGCCATAAGTGCAGGAAAGATACTCGCCCGACGCTGTTTGAGACTGGCTACTTACCCAAACGAGGCTCCAACCCTAGTGGTTGGAGCCTCGCCCAGATGAATACTAATAGTGTCGTGCTTAAATAGCCGGGGCCGTGCGGCGTTTGGCCAGCAGCAGGTTTGAGTCGTTCTGGCGCCAGTTGTAGCCCGTGCCGAACGGCAAAGGGCGGGGCCGGTGCAGCGAATCGGCATAGGCCTGGGTAAGGACGGGCTGATACTGCTTGGCAAACAGGTTGATGGGGCGCTTGTAGGTACCGTAGTAGGTAAAGCGCCAATCGGCGGGACGGAAATACTTCATGGCAATGCCCGAGTCGTCTTGCAGCACGTAGTTGCTACGCTCCAGAATCAGGTTGCGCACCTTGGAGAAGTAGCTTTTGTGCATCAGGTAAGTGGCCGATTTGACGTAGGTCGTGAGCGGGCCGAGGCTGCGCACGTACTTCAGGGCGGCTTCCTGGGTCACGCCCAGCTTCCAGTCGCTGAGGTCGGCGGAAAGGTAGACCACCGTTTTTTCGATTCCCTCTTTGCTGCGCAGTTTCACTTCCACGCCGGGCACCACCTTAAGGCCGGGCTTCTGCACCGTTGCCGAATCAGCGTCGGTGAGCTGGCCCTCGGGCGAGAGCTGGACGTAGCGCAGGGCCTCGACCTGGTGGTCGGTGCGGGAGGCAAACAGCAGCAGCAGCGGCACTACGCCCCCGATGTTGACCCGCTGGTTGGTTTTAGCGGCCGTTTTCAGGATGGAATTTGCCTTACTGATGGCATTGCTGTCCGGCTTTTTATTATTGAGCTCCACGGCCATGTCGTTGGTGCGGAAAAAGCTGAAGTTGAGCACCGACCACAACGACGCCTTCAGAGCCGGGTACAGCTTCGGGTTGGCCAACGTGCTTAGGCTGGGCACCGTGCCAATCGGCTCCAGGCCCATCAGCACGTAGGTCTGGCTGGTGGGAAACATCGTGACGACGTTCAGCAGGTCGGGGCCGCTGAAGGGGTAGAAGACCGTGGGGCTGCCGGCGCGCACCGAATCCAGCTCGGTGGCTGCCCACTGCTGAATCTTGCTGGTGCGGGTCTGGTGGTAGGTGACCCAGCTCTTATCGGCGTCGGCGGCAAAGGCCTGCCAGGCGGCGGAAGACGTCAGGGAACGAAGCTCACTTTGGCGGCTCACCCGGCTGCCGGCCATGTACGCGGCAATATCCTGCAGGCGAGTAGTATCGGGGGCAGGTAGCGCGGGGGCCACCGCCGCGGCTGAATCGGGGGCGGCGGGGGCAGCTACTTTGGCCGCGGCGGATTGCTCAACGGCCGGCTTTTTTTGCTCGGAGCAGGAAGCCAGCAATACGATAAGGGCCGGCAGCAACCGGATACGGGATAAACGCATGGAGTAGTGGAGAAAACGGAAGAATATCAGCGGGGGCAAATGTAAATAGTTCGGGCGGATAGCTGCTGGCCTTCAGACCGCCCTGAGCCGCCGACCCAGGAAATACACTCCCGCCCCTACTGCCAGCGTGGCCAAGCCATACAGGGACTCGGTGGGCTTGTCGCGCAGAATGAAGACGAGCGTCCAGCCGCTGAGGGCCAGAAACAGCAGCGGCGTAACGGGGTAGCCCCAGGCGCGGTAGGGCCGGGGCAGGTCGGGGCGGCGCACCCGGAGCACGAACAGGCCCAGCACCGTCAGGAAGGTGAACAAACTCAGGATAAAGCCCGCGTACAGCAGCACCTGCTCGAAAGTGGAGGTCAGAATGAATACCAGGGTGAGGAAGGTCTGGAGCAGCAGGGCCCGCACCGGAATGCCGTTGCGGCTAACCACGGCCAGGCCGCGCAGCGCGGGCAGGTCTTCGCCCATCACCTGGATAATGCGGGGGCCGGCAAAAATCATGGAGCTGACGGTAGACACCAGCAGCACGGCAATAACGGCACCCATCAGGCGGCCAATGGCTGGGCCGAAAATCTGGCTGGCGGCCACGTAGCCTACTTCCAGCTGGCCGGCCAGGCGCGGAATGGGCGTGCCGTAGAGAAAGACGAAATTGAGCCCTACATATAATAAGAGTACCACGGCCGTGCCCGCCAGCAAAATCCGGGGCAGGTTGCGCTGCGGATCGGCCACCTCGCCGGTGAGGTAGACGGCGGCATTCCAGCCCGAATAGGCATACGAGACATAGATAAGCGAAACGGCAAAGGCCGGGCTCAGCAGCTGCTGCCAGTCGGGCGCCTGGGGCAGAAACGCAATGGGCTGGGGCGCGGCTACTAGCCAGCCAGCCCCGATAAAAACAACCAGCACCGCCACTTTCACGGCCGTAACCACCACTTGCAGCCGGCTGCCGGCCTTGCTGCTGGCCGCGTGCACGGCCGTCAGCAGCAGCACTACCGCTACCGACAACGCCTGAGGCGGCACGGCGGGCCAGACGCTGGCCGCGTATTTTCCCAGGGCCATAGCCGCCAGAGCCGTGGGGGCCGCAAACCCGACCGTAGCCGACACCCAGCCGGAAAGAAAGCCCAGGGCCGGATGGTAAATCTGCGACAGGTAGTGGTACTCGCCGCCGGAGCGGGGCATGGCCGCGGCCAGCTCGCCGTAGCACAGGGCTCCGCACAAGGCAATCAGGCCGCCCACGGCCCAGAGCATGAGCAGGGCAAAGCCGCTTTGAATGCCGAGCACCTGAAACCCGAGACTGGTAAACACTCCGGTGCCGACCATGTTGGCAATAACAATGGCGGTACCGGTCAGGAAGCTGATTTTGTAGGGTTGGGCGCTGGTTTGCTCGGGCATGCAGTAGTCGTAACGAGGCCCAAAGATGCATATTCTGGCCGCCGCAGACCACCGCGCGGCATTTCAGTGGTACTTATAAACGCCAAGAAGCTCATCAGCGGGGGCCAATGAGCTTCTTTCGGACAGGGCAAATACAACTTCTACGCCTGCACCTTCGGGCGCTTGTAGAGCGGCACCGTGCTGCACGGCTCGCCGTACATAATGCTGGACGTGACGGGCAGCAGCTTCTGCATGATGGCCACGTAGGCGTAGGTCGGCACCGGAATGTTGCCGCAGCCTTTCACTACCACTTTCGCGTCGCGGAAATCCTCGGCGTTGATGGCGGCAATGGCCTCGTGAAACAGCTCCTGCTCCAGCGCCTCCAGGTCGCCGAACACGTAGCGGTGGGCGTGGTTCTGGAGCTTGGATGCCAGCAGCATGTAGGCCCAGGTGGGCACAATGGCGTCGGCTGAGCAGACGATGGCCACGTTTTTGCCGTCGTACTGGCTCCAGTCGTGGGTTTTGATGAACTCCCGGAAATCCTTTTCCCGCAGCATCAGCCCGTGGAAGAGGTTGTCCTTGATGTCATACACTACCCGCTCGCCGGGGTGGATAAACTCTTCCAGGTTCAGCGAGGTCAGGGCGCTTTGCGCGACGCGGTTGATGAGGTCTTCCATATACTTATAGAGTAGTTCGCGCTACTTGGCTTTCGGGGTTGTCGTGTGTACTTCCTTCAGATAAAACGGCTCGTAGTAGGCTACGTCCCGGAAATCCTGCCGCAGAAAAGCCTCGTAGGCCAACGCCCCGACGGCAACTGCCGAAGGCTCGACGTCAGTCAGAAAACCGGCGTTGGCAGAATCTACGAGCGGGGCAAACTTCGCCGCGCCGTTGCCAAAGAATAACAAGCGGTGGTGGGCTAATTGTTCGGCCAGCGTCTCCGAATCCAGAATCAGCGGGGCCGGGGCCAGCACTTCCCGGCCGTCGGGAGCGTACAGGGCGCTGTATACTTCCATGCGGCGGGCGTCGAGCATGGGGCACAACAGCAGATCCTCGGCCGGCGGCGTGTAGGCGGCTACCTGCCGGGCCATAGCCGGAAGCGTACCAATGGCAATCAGCGGAATGTCCAGCGCGTAGCACAATCCCTTCGCCGCCGCCCCGCCAATGCGCAGACCCGTGTAGGAGCCCGGCCCGTCGGATACAGCTACGGCGGCCAGCTCCTGCAGCGTGGTGCTGGTATTGTCCAACAGCTGCTGAATCAGCAGGCTCAAGTGCGAGGAGTGCGACTTTTCCAGCCGCAGCTCCGTTTGGCTCAGCAGCTGCCCGTCGCGGTGTAGGGCAATGGAACAAACCGGGGACGAGGTTTCAAGAGAGAGGATGAGCGTCATCAGCTTGAGAAAATTCTTGTATAAGGTTCAAGCGAGGCTGGATAAACCAAATTCCAATCGGCCAGAAAAAGAGTAGCACGAATGTACCTAGGTACTGGCTAACAGTTGGCGTTTCACGCTGTTCGATGGCAACCAAGATTGCCGCGACAAACCAATGTGCATGTACAGCCGCAAAGAGCACATACATCATTGGCAAAAACCCAGCATTGTGCGCTTTAAAGCTGCTGGTAGTAATACGGAAATCATCACTATCCATGATTGAACTGATACCTACTGCAAGAAGGAGTAGAAATACATCAACCAGAAACCAGAAAAGTGAATAGTCAAACCCACTCCCCGACTTGTAAAGGGCATTGCCCAGCAGTGCAAGCCACCCAAAAAATAGCAGCGAATTAAGCAGAACAAAAAACTCAACAACGACTGGATCTTTAACAAACCATGGTATGACATGCGTTGAGCTGAGTACTAGGAATATTTGCCAATGCTTTGCTCGGAGTAAAAAATCACCCATTTGGCTGAATACTATTAAGGAATATAAAAAAGCAGGCTCAAAACTGAGCCTGCTTTCTATTTGCAAATATACAACTCCTACTTCCCTCCCGCCGTCTTGCGGTTGGCTTCGGGCCGGGTCTTGGCTTCCGGGGTGCCGGGCTTCAGCAGGGCCGCGTAGCGCGGCGCGTCGTTGATGACCTGCATGGCCGTCAGGATGTTCGGGTCGTCGTCGAAGCTGGCCTCGATGCTGCCCTTCTGAAAGTAGTAGCGCGACACGATTTCCTGCTCCAGCAGCTCCCGGATTTCGGGCTTGAAGCGGGTCAAATCGTTGCTCTTGTTGGTCGACACCTTTTTGCGGATAGCTTCGATTTCGGCTTTCACGTCGTCGTAGTGCTTTTCCTCCTTGGCCTTCTTGGTCAGATCGGTCAGGCTTTTTTCCACGTCGGTGCTGTAGTTGATGTCCTTGCCGTTGAGGTACTGCACGAACTTCTGGTAGTCGGCATCGGAGAGCTGAAACTCGCGGGCCGAGGCAATGGTGGGGTGCTCAGACCGGTAGCGGGTGGCAAAGTCGAACAGGTAGTTTTTCTGCAGCAGCACCCGGGTGATGTCGGCAATTTCCTTTTCCTGCACCTCCACGTCGGGCGCTACGCCGCCGCCGTCGTACACGATCCGGCCGCTCTGGGTTTTGAAAGCCGTGCGCAGTGAATCCGGAAACTTGCCCAGCGTGCCGTCGTCGGCGCGGTGGGCGTAGTCGATTTCCTGAATGCAGCGGCCACTGGGAATGTAGTACTTGGCCGTCGTCACCTTCAACTGGGAGTTATAGCTCAGGGGCCGGGTCGCCTGCACGAGGCCCTTGCCGAACGTCCGCTCCCCGACCACCACGGCCCGGTCGTAGTCCTGCAACACCCCCGACACGATTTCGGAGGCCGAGGCCGAGCGGCTGCTGGTGATAATCACCACCGGAATCTGGGTGTCGAGCGGGGCGTCGAGGGCCTTGTAGGTCTTGTTCCAGTCCGACACCTTGCCTTTGGTGCTCACCACGTCCACGCCCTTCTCCACGAAGACGTTGGAAATATTTACCGCCTCGTTGAGCAGGCCGCCGGGATTGTCGCGAATATCGAACACGATTTTCTTGGCCCCCATTTCCTTGAGCTTGGTCACGGCCATGCGCACTTCCTTGCCAGCATCGACCGTAAAGCTGTTCAGCTGAAAGTAGCCGACCTCCGGAGAAAGCATGCCGTAATAGGGCACATTGTCGACCTGGATTTTGTCGCGGGTGATGTTGACCTCCATCGGCTTTTCCTGGCCGTAGCGCGTTACTTCGAGCTTGACGGTGGAGTTGGCCTGGCCTTTCAGCAGCTTGCTGATGTCGGAGTTATTCTTCTTCTCAACGTTGACGCCGTTGATGCTCAGAATCTCGTCGCCGGGCAGCAAGCCGGCTTTCTGGGCGGGGTAGCCTTCGTAGGCGCTCTGCACGATGGTCTTACCCGCGCGCTTCACCACCACCGCCCCGATGCCGCCGTACTGCCCGGTCGTCAGGGTGCGGAAGTCCTCAATGTCGTCCTCGGGAATGTAGTTGGTATACGGATCCAGCGACTTGAGCATGGCGTCGATACCGGTCTTGACCAGCTTGGCGGGCGTCACCTCGTCCACGTAGAACGTGTTTACCTCCTTGAACAGGGTGGCAAAAATGTCGAGGTTCTTGGCAATTTCGAAGTACCGCTCGTTGTCCGAAGCAGAGCGAAAGGATGCGAGCAGCGCGGCGCCTCCGAGGAGCAAGCCAGCAACGGTAGTTTTGCGCATATAAAGGACTAGAAGCGAGAAAAGTAGCCTACGAGACAGACCCGGCCGCCGGCGCGGGGGTTGCATCGGATAACAAACGCTCCAGCCCTGAAATTAATTTTTTTTCCACCAGCGCGAAAGGCTTTTTTTCCTTCCCGGTGTAGATAATGGCCATCGTGCCCACCGGGTGCCCGCCGGGCGCTTCCACCAAGCGGTACTTATTGAGCCGGTAGGCTTCGCGCATCAGGCGCTTGAGGTAGTTGCGGTCGACGGCGCGCTTGAAGCTGCGCTTGGACACGCTGACCAGCACCTGCGGCGGGGCCGAGGTGGGCGCGGGAGCCGGCAGCCACACGAGGCGCAGGGGATATAAACCAAAAGAAGAACCCCGGCCGAAAAGCTCTTCAATGAGCTTTTTGCGGCACAAGTGTTCTTCTTTCGGAAACGAATACGAACGCGCCCCCGGCATCTGAGCCGAGGCAGGCGACACGGCAGGAGCCGTCAGCGGTTTAGCGCTTATGTTTTCCTTCGTCGGATACGGTCAGGCGCTTACGGCCTTTGGCACGACGACGGGCCAGCACGCTGCGGCCATTAGCGGTTTCCATACGTGAGCGGAAACCGTGCTTGTTGCGGCGCTTGCGCTGCGAGGGCTGAAAAGTACGTTTCATGATATTGTAAGAGACTCAGTGACAGGTAAGGCCGGCAAAGGTAAGACCTTGATTTGGAAAAGGCAATGCTTATAGCAGCTTTTTCCGGATTAGGGGCAAAAATACCGGTACGGAAGCGGCAAAGATACGCATCTACCCGCACGGTTTTCTCGCGTAAAACAGATATTATCCGGCGTAGCGGTTCCCGCCCGATACCCCGTAGCTTTGTACCCGATTCGGCCTCTCCCCTGCCCTGCCTGCTATGATTCACTACTACGTTTCATTTGACAACCCGCTCACGTTTTACCTGCAGGTGCAGATGACTTTTGAGGTGGCCGCCACGGCCCCGCAGGCCCTGGAGCTGCAACTGCCGGCCTGGCGGCCCGGCCGCTACGAGCTCCAGAACTTTGCCCAGAAAGTGCAGCGCGTAGTGGCAGAAGACGCCGCCACCAACGAAGTTCTGCCCCTGCGCAAGCTGACCAAGGACCGGTGGCAGGTGAGCGGCGCGGCGGGCCGCACGGTGCGGGTGCGCTACAACTTCTACGCCCACCAGATGGACGCCGGCGGCTCCTGGCTCGACGAATCCCAGCTCTACATCAACGGGGTGCAGTGCTTTATGTACGTGGAAGGCCGGCAGGCCGAAACGTGCCAATTGCAGCTGGCTTTGCCCGAGGGGTGGCAGATTGCCTGCGGCCTGCCCCAGAGCGCGCCCAACACCTTACAGGCCCGGAATTTCGACGAGCTGGTAGATGCTCCGCTGATTGCCAGCCCCACGCTGGTGCAGCAGACCTACGCCGTGCAGGGCATTCCGTTTTCCATCTGGGTGCAGGGTGAGTGCGCGCCCGACTGGCCCCGGCTGCTGCGCGACTTCGCGGCGTTTTCCCAGGAGCAACTGGCGTTGTTCGGGGGCTTTCCGGTGCAGGACTACCATTTCCTGAACCAGATCTTGCCCTACAAGCACTACCACGGCGTGGAGCATATGAACTCGACGGTGATTGTGCTGGGCCCGGCCGAGCTGCTGATGACCGAGGGGCTGTACAAGGAGCTGCTGGGCGTGAGCTGCCACGAGCTGTTTCACACCTGGAACATCAAGAGCATCCGGCCGGCCGAAATGCAGCCGTACGACTTCACCCGGGAAAACTACTTCCGCACCTGCTTTATTGCCGAGGGCATCACGACTTACTACGGCGAATACCTGCTGGCCCGCGCCGGCGTGCGCACGGCCGAGCAGTACTTTGCCGAGCTTAACATCGTGCTGCGCAAGCACTACGACGACTACGGCCGCTACAACCTCTCGTTGGCCGATGCTTCCATGGATCTGTGGCTGGATGGCTACAAGCCCGGCGTGCCCGACCGCAAGGTGTCGGTGTACCACAAGGGGGCGCTGGTGGCCTTACTGCTCGACCTCACGCTGCGCCGCCTGAGCCACCACCAGCGCAGCCTCGACGACGTGATGCGCCGCCTCTACGAGGAATTTGGCCTCACCGGCATCGGGTATACCGAGGACGACTACCTGCGCATCGTCACGGAAGTGGCCGGGCGCGACATGCACACGTATTTCGACAAGTTTATCTACGGCACGGCCCCGCTGGAAGAGCCCCTGGACAAGGCCCTGAGCTTCGTGGGCTGCACCCTGCACCTGGAACCCAACGTGTCGGTGGCGGAAGGCGTGTTCGGGTTCCGCTCGGTGGTGAAGAACGAGCGGACGGAAGTTACCGACATCCTGCCCGGCTCCCCGGCCGCGGCGGCCCTGACCGTGGACGACGAAATCGTGGCCGTGAACGGGCGGCGCGTGGATATGAACCTGCAAAGCCTGCTCAACGACCACGCGGCCAGCTACGAAATCAGCGTGTTCCGGCAAAACCGCCTGCTGACCGTGACCCTGACCGGCCAGCCCGGGCAGCAGTTCTGGCCCAAATACACCGTGGAGAAGCTGGCCGAACCTACGCCCGAGCAGCAGGCCAGCTTCCGTGAGTGGCTCAAGCAGGAATTTTAAGCGGCGCTTTTACCCCCGAATACCATGTTACGGCTTCGCGCCCTGCTTTTGCTTTCTACTCCCCTGCTGTTGGCGGGGAGCTGTACGTTTCGTGGCCCGGCCGAGCGGATGCAGCCCAGCGTGCCCACCTCGGCGCCGGTAGCGCCGCTGCCGCGCCCGGTGCCGCCGCGCATCTACCGCCTCGGCCACCTTGATACGCTGGTGCAGCTGCCGGGCCGGGTGCTGAGCATTCATCAGGGTTCCCGCAACGTGTATGAGCGGCTACCCTACAAAACCTGGCTGCCGGCCGAACCCCAGTCGGAGGAGCAGGAAATAGACCTGGAGGCCGAGGAGCGGCGGCGCCTGCGCACGGCCGGCCCCACGGTCAGGCGCCTGGGCGGCACGCTGCTGCTGCGCCCCACGGCCACCAAACAGCCCCTGCGCCTGACGAATAACCCGGCCGAGGACTACGAGAAAAACATCAGCTACGAGTACGTGGGCAGCCTGCCCGAAATCAAGCAGTGGCTGATTTCGGTGCACCTCTACGAGGGCGGCTACTTTCTGCTCGTGGATCAGCGCACCGGCCGCCGCACCCGCGTGTGGAGCCCCCCGGCCGTAGCTCCCGACGGCAAGCATTTCGTGTGCGGCAACTCCGACGTGCTGGCCCGCTACGAGCCCAGCGGCCTGCAGGTCTGGAGCGTGGATGGCACCAAGCTGGAGAAAGTGTGGGAGCGGCAAACCGAGTGGGGCGTCACGGGTCCGCGCTGGCTCGACAATAAGACCATCCTGTTTGAGCAGGACTTCTTCGACAACGGCGACGTGGACACCCGGGTGGTACGCATGAAGGTGGTGCCGTAGCGCCCACAGGGTTCAAATACTCATAGAAAAAGCCCCTTCATACAGACTGAAGGGGCTTTTTCGTCTTTATAAAACCAGCGTACTAGTCGCCTTGCTTGCCGGGGCCTTTTTGGCCGCCGTCTACCGACATAGGCCGGTTGCCTTGCGGGTTGTTGCGGATGTTATCTACGCCGTGGCCGGTGGAGTTCCCATCCGTCGTGTTGCCGTGGGCCGATACGTCGGTGGTGTTAGGGCTTTGCACCTGCGTGCTTTTCTTTTTGGTATTGGCAGCCGGATTAACCGAGGTTTTGTCGTTGGTCAGATCCGTTTCTTTTTTGCTCATGCTCATAGCGGTCGAACGGTTAAGGGTGGTGGATAGCTGTTGTACCCCGGCCGCTGCCAATTGGTTGCCGTAAAAATCCGGGCCCGAAAAAGCCCCACTGACCAGCACGGTGGTCGGTGGGGCTTTTTCGTGCCGGTAAGCCGCGCTTAGGCGGGCTGGGCCGACGTAGCCGGAACTACTTCCACGAGGTCGGCAAACTGCTTCTCGCGGGCTTCCAGCTGCTCTTTGGTCAGGTTCAACAGCCGCTCGGTGCCGAATTTCTCCACGCAGAACGAAGCCATGGCCGAGCCGTGAATCACGGCGCGCTTCATGTTGTCGAAGCTGATGTCGTCGGTGGCGGCCAGGTAGCCGATGAAGCCGCCCGCAAAGGTGTCGCCGGCGCCGGTCGGGTCGAATACTTCTTCCAGGGGCAAGGCCGGGGCGTAGAAGATTTTGTTTTTGTGGAACAGCAGCGCGCCGTGCTCCCCTTTCTTGATGATGAGGAACTTAGGCCCGAAGCCCATGATTTTCTTGGCGGCCTTCACCAGCGAGTACTCGCCGCTGAGCTGCCGCGCTTCCTCGTCGTTGATGCTGAGCACGTCCACCATTTCGATGGTCGCCATCAGATCATCCAGGGCCACGTCCATCCAGAAGTTCATCGTGTCCATCACGATGAGCTTGGGCCGGTTCACGAGGCGCTGAATCACGAGGCGCTGCACGGCCGGGGCCAGGTTGCCCAGCATCAGGTATCTGCAGTCCTGATACGAATCGGGGATGATGGGGTCGAAATCGGCCAGCACGTTGAGCTCGGTGGTCAGGGTTTCGCGCGAGTTCAGGTCGGTGGAATACTTGCCCGACCAGAAGAAGGACTTCTCCCCTTCCTTGATCTGCAGGCCCTCAGTATCGACGCCGTGCTCCTGCAGCAGCAGGATGTCGGATTGCGGGAAATCGTCGCCAACAACGGCAACCAGCTTCACGGGCTTCAGCGAATACGAAGCCGACAGGCTGATGTAGGTGGCCGCGCCACCAATGATTTTGTCGGTTTTGCCAAAGGGCGTTTCCAGCGCGTCAAACGCTACGGAACCGATTACGACCAGACTCATAGTCAGAGGAATAAGTGGGTTTCAGCGGAATGCCGCCGGGAGTACAACGGTACAAAGAACAAAAAAAGTCCCCGGAAATTTCTCTCCGGGGACTTCCGTCTGGGTAAATAATGGGGTTCGAACCCACGACCTTCGGAATCACAATCCGACGCTCTAACCAGCTGAGCTATATCTACCAGGTTGGTATTGTAGGCACAAAAGTAAAGGTTGCGGGGCTATTTGCAAATAATTCGCCACGTTTTTTTGTCTCGTTGCTACCAGTCAGCGAGTTATATAATGACGTTCAGGCAGTTTGCTGGCTATATTCCCCGTACCTTTGCGCTCCCATTAGGAATTTTGCCATGTCTGATACGCCGCAGCCGCTCACTTTTGCCGATTTCAAGCTCAACAAACAGCTCCTCAACGCCGTGGCGGAAGCCGGCTTCGAGCAGCCCACGCCCGTGCAGGAGCAAACCATTCCGCTGCTGCTGGCCGGCCACGACCTGCTGGGCGTCGCCCAGACCGGCACCGGCAAAACGGCCGCCTTCGGCCTACCCCTGCTGATGAAGGTGAAATACGCCCAGGGCACGCACCCGCGCGGCCTGATCCTGGCCCCCACCCGGGAGCTGGCCATGCAGATTGAAACCCACCTGAAAAAGCTGGCCGTGTATACCGACCTGCGCATTCTGGCCATCTACGGCGGCCTGGGCCCCAAAACCCAGATTGAAGCCCTGGCCGCCGGCGTCGATATTCTCATTGCCACGCCCGGCCGCCTGATGGAGCTCTACCTCAAGGGCGCGCTGGTATTCAAGGAATTGAAAACCCTGGTGCTGGACGAAGCCGACAAAATGATGGACATGGGCTTTATGCCCCAGATCCGGGCCATTCTGGAGGTGATTCCGCGCAAGCGCCAGAACGCGCTGTTTTCGGCCACCATGCCCGAGCGGGTGGTGAAGCTGAGCGAGGAGTTCCTGGAGTTTCCGATGCGCATTGAGGTGACGCCGGCCGCTACCTCGGCCCAGAACGTGTCGCAGACCCTGTACCGCGTGCCCAACCTGCTGACCAAGATCAACCTGCTGGGCTACCTGCTCAAGGACAAGGAGACCTTCAACCGGGTGATGATTTTCTGCCGGACCAAGGAGCACGCCGAAAACGTGTCGCACTTCCTGGGCCGCAAGGTGGAGGGCGAGGTGCGGGCCATTCACGGCAACAAGGGCCAGAACGTGCGCATCAACGCCATGGAGGCTTTCCGCAATGGGGAGCTGCGCTTCCTGGTGGCTACCGACGTGGCCGCCCGCGGCATCGACGTGCCCCAGGTAAGCCACGTTATCAACTTCGACGTGCCGCTGGTCTACGACGACTACGTGCACCGCATTGGGCGCACGGGCCGGGCCCAGCACACGGGCGCGGCCATTACCTTCGCCAACGAGGCCGAAATGCACCACATCGGCCGCATCGAGGAGCTCATCAACCAGCCCATTCCCGAGCTGCCCCTGCCCGAGGACGTGAAGGTGATGCCGACCATGTTTGACGAGAAGCAGAGCATGGCCCGCGAAATCGACGACCGCCGCAAGCGCCTCGACCCCGAGTTTCAGGGCGCTTTCCACGACAAGGTAACGCCGCTGCAAAAGGGCATCGACAAGCGCACGGGCCTGCCCTACGTGGAGGGCCCGAACCGCAGCCAGAAAGGCAAGAAGAAGCGCGCCTCGCCGGGCAAGAGCCAGTCGCCGGCGGCGAAGGGCGCGGCCAAGCTGCGCAACGCCCGCCGCAGCCGGTAGCGCCAGCCGGGCCAGCGGCCCCGAAATACCAAAAGGCCCCCGCCAGCATTGGTGGGGGCCTTTTGATTGCAACAGGCGCGTAAAAGGGCAGCTTAGTTACGCACCACGCGCTTCACGATGGCACCTTCGGCCGTTTGCAGGCGCACGGTGTACACGCCGGATGGCAGGTTGCTCACGTCGAGGCGGGTGCTGAGCTTGCCGGCCTGGGGCTGCACGCTGAAGTGCTGCACCAGCTGGCCCAGGGCATTGCGGACCTCACCGGTAGCCGCTTCCGCCTTTGAGAGGCCGGCTACTTCCAGGGTCACGATGCCGCTGGCCGGGTTGGGATACAGGGCACTCTGGGCTTCCAGAGCGGCATTGCGGGCCGCCAGCGTGATGGTCTGGAAGTTGGAGTACGTGTCCTTGTAGGTATTCACGTACTGACTCGTGACATCATCGAAGTCCTGCGCCACCCGGCGAAGCAGGCTGTTGCTGGCATTGTAGATGCTGATGTACCGTGAGCCCTCGATTTGCTTCCAGGCGTTATTGGTCCAGCTTTCCGTGGTGTAGAGCTGGTCATTGCCCTGGCTGTCCTTGGTATCGGTGTAACGGCGGTAGTTAAGCCAGGCGCTGATGTTGTATGCCTCTCTGATTGTTACGTTGCTACCATTAGCCCCCCAGGTTATCGTGTAGCGGCTGTCGTCGACGAAGCTGGTGCCGTTGAAGGTCTGCTCCCGGTACGAAGCGGGCTGGTTATTGGCGTAGTCATACCACACGATGTCCAGAATACGGCCGTCGTTCTGCCAGGCGGTATTATTCCATTCCTCGTAGAGCAAGGCGCTCAGGCGGCCGTTGGTGTAGGTGTATGTAATCCGGTCGGTATTCACGTAAACCCCGTTCAGCAGCTCCTTGCGAACTTCTTCCGTCATGGCTCCCGCGGCGTTGTAGGTATACACCGACTGATAGCCGTTGGTCGTCACCCAGGCGTTGCCGCTCCAGTCCTGGGATTCATACAGCGTCTCGTTGCCCCGCGAATCGTAGGTAACCAGGCTGCGGTTGCTGTTGACCCAGGTGTTGTTGTTCCAGGACTGGCGGGTGTAGCTGGTTTCTTTGCCCTGGGCATTGTAGGTGTACAGGTAGCGGCCGTAAGGCACTGACGTCGCCGAATCCTGGTCGACCTGCTGGGCTATTAAGCCCTGGGAATTGTAGGTATTGACCTGCTTGCTGCTGACGATCCAGCGCCTGGCAGTGGTATCCCAGTAGTAGGCAACGTGCTGGCCCGGACGCACCACGGTGGCATTAATGCCGCGGGCGGCAGCCCCACGGTCGGCCGTTGGGTGCTTTTGGGTGAGCAAGGTCGTGAGCGGGCTGCTGTGCTTGGCCGGGGCCGTCTGGGCCTGGACCTCGGTGGCGGCCAGGGTTAGAAGTCCGAGCAGGCTCAGGAAGATCTTTTGCGGAGAAGTGGGCATAGGGCAAGATGGGTTAGAGTGACATGATAGGGCAGCGGAGCAGGTTGCCGGCAGTAAGCAGCCGGCAGAGCAGTGCTGCTATCAAAGTTACTGGCCGACGGCCGCTACCACAATACCCAGAAGTGGGTATGTAGCTTATGATGCTAACCGAAAAGCCCTTACTACCGCGGCAGTAAGGGCTTGTTTCCTTCGAAAGGCAGCGCTAGTGGTGAAAAAACGGCAGGTGGCTGAAGCGCACGGTCAGCGTGGTCATGACGGAGCCCCAGAACAGGGCGCTCCAGAGCATGTGCACCAGGATGCGCCAGCGCGGCACGTGCAGCTGGGTGGCAATAACGGTGCCGCCGATGGGGCTGAACAGCACCGGCGTGAGAAAGGCAATGCCGGGCATGCCGAAGCGCCGGTAGATACCCACGATGCGGCGGCTGCGCTTGCTGAACAAAGGCTTGCCCTTGTCTTCGCGCCGCTGCCGCTGGTGCAGGGCCCACATGCGGCCCACGCCCGATACCACCACCACGGTGGTCATCATGCCCGCCACGGTCAGGGCCAGAATCTGGAAGAAGCCCAGCCCCAACGACACGCCCGCCAGCGGACCGCCGAAGAATTTGACCATGCTGAGCAGGAAAACGGAGGCGTATTTCGCAAGATGAGGCAACACGGCGTTTTCGGGGCTAATGAGTAATCGGCAAAGCGCAAAGATAACAGGTAAGCGCCGCCCGGTTTAGTTCCGACGCGTTACCAGCCCGTTACAACTTGCTGCCGTACGACAGGTCGCCGGCGTCGCCCAGGCCGGGCACGATGTAGGCCTGCTCGTTGAGGTGGTCATCCACGGCGGCCACCCAGAGCGTGGCTTCCGGGATTTCGCGCGTCACGTACTCCACTCCCTCGGGCGAGGCAATAACGGCGGCAATGTGCACCTGCCGGGGCTGGCCGAAGCGCAGCATGGCCCGGTAAGTCTGCACCAAGGACTTGCCGCTGGCCAGCATCGGGTCGGCCAGGATCAGCACCCGCTCGTCGAGGTTGGGCGCCGAGAGGTAGTCGACCTGCACCCGCACCTGCGAAGTACCCTCGATGCGGTAGGCGGCGGCAAAGGCGCTGGGCGACTGGTCGAAGTAGTTCAGGAAACCCTGGTGGAACGGCAGGCCGGCGCGCAGCACGGTGGCCAGCACCGGAAAGTCGCGCAGCTGCTTGCTGCTGGAGCTGGCCAGGGGCGTCTGCACCACTTTATCGGTGTAGCTGAGCTGGGAGCTGATGCGGTAGGCGATGATTTCGCCCAGGCGCTGCAGGTTGCGGCGAAAGCGCAGACTGTCGCGCTGCACGTCCACGTCGCGGAGCTCGGCCAGGAAATGATTGGCAATGGAGGGCTCGGCGCACACAATGTGCACGCGGTCGGCGGGGCTTGCGGAGGAGGAGGACTTTAGCGTTTCCATGACAGATACCAGGGCTGACGGGTTTGGGTGAGGGCCGCGTAGGGCACGGGCCGCGCCCCGAAGTTGGCAAAAAAACGGGCAATGGACGGAATCATGCCGCCTTCGAAGTCGAGCACGAGGCCCGGCGAGGCGGCGTACTGCTGAATCAGGTGGTCGACGAGCAGCAGCGGGGCCGCCGCTTTCTTACCGGCCGGCGAGGCGGCGGCAAACAGGTAGATGATGACCCGCGGCGTGACGACAAACAGCGCGCCGGCCAGCAGTTCGCCGGTGTGCGGCGCCGCCACTTCCAGAATCCGTGTCTGCCCCAGGCTCTGCAAATTCGTGATAAGCTGGGTCAGCTGCCGGTAGTGGCGCGGTTTCAGGCTGGCCACCTCTCCGCCCTTGTGCTCCTGAAACAGGCGCAGCAGCGTGGACGGCGAGGAAGTTTCGGTAACCTGCAAGGGCTGCGCCAGCTGCTGATTCAGGCGCAGGCGGCGGCGGTAGTCGGCGGCGTAGCCTTGGTGCAGGACTTCGTAGCTGGCCTCCAGTGGCAGGCAGTAGGTTTGGCGCGTAGCCGCGCGCAGACCGGAAACCGGGGCGGCCAGCTGATTGGCGGTGTTCAGCTGGGTATAGAAGCGGCCGAAGTGCCCCACCGCCAAGGCCAGGTACTCTTCTACGGCGCGGTGCCGGCTGCCGGCGGTGGTCAGAAGGCCCAGCTGCTGGGTAAAGGCGGGCTGGTACGCCTCCCGGCCCCAGGGCCGCCACTTAGTAGGCAGCGGCAGCACCGACAGGTAGCGGCCCGACGCTTCATCCAGCTCCACCACGGCAGCCCAGCGGCCGGCCGTGGCCTGCAGCCACGCCGCCTGGGCGTAGGGCACGGGCTGCTCGGCGGCGGCCACGCAGGCATCCCAGGCAGCCAGGTCGAGGGCGGAAAACGGCAGGTAGTGCAGCGGCAAGGCGTACGGATCAGGCGAGAGTCGGAGGCGTAAAAGTAGGGCAATCCGCACGGGTTTCCCGCTTTCTGCCGTTTGCCACGTAAGCAGGTCGTCGGGCGCGAAGTAGAAGCGGGCGGCGTTAGTTTTCGGTCTGGTCCCAACTCCCACCGTCGAACTGCGTAGGTTTGCCCCGCCGGGGGCCCTTACCAGCTGCGCGGCCTCCCGTTCTTATGAAAAAACCGCTAATCCTTGTAGTGTCTGCCCTGAGCCTGCTGGCCAGCCGCGCCTCGGCCCAGACCACGCCGCCCCCGGCCAAAGACCCCGACGCGGTCTGGCTGATTTTTGACCATCCGCTCGACCCCAAGCAGCCCGCCGCTCCCAAGCCGGCCGAAACGCCGGCCAGCACCGTCGCGCCGTCGGCGGCCGTAGTGCCGGCCACCGCGCCTAGCCCCGGCCTCAACCCGGCCAAAACCACCCAGGGCAGCACCTACGTCCCGCTCGACCCGGACACCTACCGCCTCATCGACCGGTACGCCATTAAGTACGGCCCCGATTCGCTCGGCGACCCCTACACGGCCGTGCGGCCCTACCACCGGGCCGGCGTGGCGCGCCTGGCCGAGCGGGTGCTGAACGACAACGGCGCGGCCAGCCCGCTGTCGGCCGCCGACCGGTTCAACGCCGAATACCTGGCCCGCGACAACTGGAACTACTCGGCGCAGGGCACCGCGCTGAACGAGAGCAAAAAGAGCTTTCTGACGTATTTCTACCGCAATCAGTCGGACCTGTTCCACGTCGAGACGAAGGACTTCACGTTGCGCGTGAATCCGGTGGTGTACTTCCAGGCCGGTAAGGATACCGACAGTGACGGGCTGCGCTACACCAACACCCGCGGCATTCAGGTGGAAGGCACCGTGGATGGCCGCCTGGGCTTCTACACCTTCGTGGCCGACAACCAGATGGCCGTGCCCGCCTACGTGCAGAACCGCGTGGTGCGCGACACGATTGTGCCCCACGAAGGCTACTGGAAGTATTTCAAGGGCAAAACCGACCAGTACGACTTCCTCTCGGCCCGGGGCTACCTGACCTACGCGGCCACCAAGCACATCAACGTGCAGCTGGGCCACGACCGGAATTTCATCGGCAACGGCTACCGCTCCCTGATTTTGTCGGACTACTCGGCGCCCTATTTCTTTCTGAAGCTGAATACCCGCATCTGGAAGTTCAACTACCAGAACCTGTTTGCCGAGCTGACCGCCGACCGCCGGGAAGCCGACCAGGTGTATCCTAAAAAGTACATGGCCCTGCACCACCTGAGCCTCGACGTGACGCCGACCTTCAACGTGGGCGTGTTCGAGTCGGTGATGTTCTCGCGCGGCAAAGGCCGCTTTGAGCTGCAATACCTGAACCCGATTATCTTCTACCGCAGCGTGGAGCAGCAGATCGGCTCGGAAGACAACTCCCTGCTGGGCCTGGACTTCAAGTGGAACATTCTGCGCCGGGGCCAGATCTACGGGCAGGTGGTGCTCGACGAGCTGGTGGTGAGCCAGATTCGCTCCGGCAACGGCTGGTGGGCCAACAAGCAGGCCTTCCAGCTGGGCGGCAAGTACCTCGACGTGGCCGGCATCAAGAACCTGGACTTGCAGGCCGAGTTCAACTACATCCGGCCCTACACCTACCAGCACGAAGACCAGTACCGCAACTACCAGCACTACCAGCAGCCCCTGGCTCACCCGATGGGCGCCAACCTCTACGAGCTGCTGGGCATCGTCAGCTACCAGCCCCTGCCCCGCCTGAACGTGGTGGCCAAGGGCTTCTACACCAAGCAGGGCCTCGACAACGTGCCTAACGTGGACCCCGAGCCCAACTACGGCGGCAACGTGCTGAAGCCCTACACCACCCGCGTGAGCGAGTACGGCAACAGCGTGGGCCAGGGCAACTCCACCCAGCTGCTGCACACCGACCTGACGGCCAGCTACATGGTGAAGCACAACCTGTGGCTCGACGCCAAGCAGATCGTGCGCCGCCAGACCGGGGCCGCCACGGCCATGGGCAACGGCACCGAAGCCTTTTTCTCGGTAGCCTTGCGCTGGAACATTGCCCAGCGCCTGCACGAGTTTTAAGCCGACCGATTTACCAGCAAAAAAGCCCGGGGCTGCTTCCCAACTGCGGAAAGCGGCCCCGGGCTTTTTTGCTGGGCCAACCCTCAGCCCGTGACCCGCAGCGTGTTGCCGGTCTGCGTCACGGTGTACTTTTTCAGGGCCCGGGTGGCGGGGCCGCCGGCCACGGTGCCGTCACTGTTGAACAGGGAGCCGTGGTTGGGGCACAGAAAGTTGCTGGCGCTGGCCTGGTACACGATGGTAAAGCCTTCGTGGGTGCAGGGGGCCTGCACAGCAATGTAGGTGCCGTCGGTGAGCTTGGCCACGATAACGCGGCGGCTGGCCCCGTAGACGTAGCCGATGGCCGGGTTGTTCAGGTCCGCGTTGGCCGGGTCCGTCAGGTCGAGGGTGAAGTCGACGCCGGTAGCGCCGCCGGTGCCGCCGTTGTCGGGGGCCGGGTCGCCGCCCTTGCTGGAGCAGCCGCCCAGGCAGCCGGTGGCCAGCACGGCAACGGCGCCCATGCCGAAAAGCTGAATAAATTCTTTGCGTTCCATCCGAGTTAGAGCAGGTATGGCCGGAAAAGCCGTGGAAGAATAGTTGTTGTTCTATTCTTCCACTCGGAAGCGGCAGGGCAAAAGGTTGCCTGGGCGCGCCACCAGAATCGGGGCTACCTTTGCGGCCTCCATGAAGACCTACCTCCGCATCCTGCAATACGCGCGGCCCTTCGCCGATTTTCTGCCGCTATACCTGCTCTACACCGTGCTGGGCATCTTTTTCGGCATCGGCAACCTGGCCCTGGTCATCCCGATGCTGAACGTGCTGTTCGAGAAAACCAGCACGCTCAACGCCCCGGCCGCGCTGCCCGACTTTGCCCTCACGCTGGACTACGTCACCAGCACGTTCAACTACTACTTCGCCCAGGTCATTGCCAGCTACGGCAAGCTCGGGGCCCTGCTGTTCGTGTGCCTGGTGCTCATTACGTCGGTGTTCTTCAGCAACGTGTTCCGCTACCTGAGCCTGCGCATCGCGGCCCGCGTCCGGTCCCGGGTGATTCGCAACCTGCGCCGCGACCTGTACCACCGCGTGATTCAGCTGCCGCTGGGCTACTTTTCCACCGGCCGCAAGGGCGACATGATGTCGCGCTTCACCAACGACGTGCAGGAAGTGGAAATTTCGGTGGTGAATACCCTGCAAGGCGTCGTGCGCGACCCGCTCTACATCGTGGCCTACTTCGTGGTGCTGTTTTACATGTCGGCCAAGCTCACCTTCTTTTCCCTGGTACTGCTGCCGATTTCGGGCGGCATTATTGCGGCCCTGGCTAAGCGCCTGCGCACCCAGGCCAAAACCAGCCAGGGCACCCTGGGCTCCATGCTGTCGGTGATTGACGAAACGCTGGGCGGCCTGCGCGTCATCAAGGCCTTCAATGCCCAGGAGTACATCAAGGGCAAGTTTGAGGAGCAGAACGACCAGTACGCCCGCACCTCCCGCCGCATCGACAACATCCGGGACCTGGCCTCGCCCTTTTCCGAGTTTGCCGGCGTGCTGGTGGTAGCCGGCCTGCTCTACTTCGGCGGCACGCTCATTCTGGGCGGCAACTCCGACCTGGCCGCGGCCCCGTTCATCACCTACATCATCATGTTTTCGCAGGTGCTCACGCCGGCCAAGTCCCTGTCGTCGTCGTTTGGCAACATCCAGCGCGGCCTGGTCGCCGGCGAGCGGGTGCTGAGCATCATTGACACCGAGCCGGCCATTCGCGACAAGCCCGGCGCCCAGCTGCTGCCCGCCTTCCAGCACCAGATTGAGCTGCGCAACCTGCAGTTCAGCTACGGCGACACGCCCGTGCTGCAAGACATCAACCTGGTTATCCCGAAGGGCAAAACCGTGGCCCTGGTAGGGCCCTCGGGCGGGGGCAAAAGCACCCTGGCCGACCTGCTGCCCCGCTTCTACGACCCCACCGGCGGCCAGCTGCTCATCGACGGCCACGAGGTGCGCGACTGCACCATTCACTCCGTGCGCGACCAGATGGGCATCGTGACCCAGGAAAGCATCCTGTTCAACGACACGATTTTCAACAACATCCGCTTCAACACCCAGGCCACCGACGAGCAGGTGATAGAGGCCGCCAAAATTGCCAACGCCCACGAGTTCATCATGCAAAGCCCCGACGGTTACCAGACGCTTATCGGCGACCGGGGCAGCCGGCTTTCCGGCGGGCAGCGCCAGCGCCTGAGCATTGCCCGGGCCATCCTGCGCAACCCGCCCATCCTGATTCTGGACGAAGCCACCTCCGCCCTCGACACCGAGTCGGAAAAGCTGGTGCAGGAGGCCCTGACGCGCCTGATGCAGAACCGCACGTCCCTGGTTATTGCCCACCGTCTGAGCACCATTCAGCACGCCGACGAAATCGTGGTGCTCCAGCAGGGCCGCATCGTGGAGCGCGGCTCGCACGAGGAGCTGCTGCGGCGCGAAGGCGGCGTGTATCAGCGCCTGAACACGATGCAAACCAACGGCGTGCTGCCGTAGCCTTTCGCTGCCCGCCGCAAGCCAGAAAACGAGCCCCGGCCAACTGTGCCGGGGTTCTTTGCGTTTATGCGCACACCGCCGGCTATATTCCGCCGCCGCTAGATTGGCAAAACGATATATTTAGTGCGCCAACGAGGCGGCCGCGCGGCACTGCTGCCGGCTTTTCCCACACCCTAGCTTCTCCCCTCCTATGCTTGCTCTCAAACGCCTGGTAACGATTCTGGTGATGGTGTACCTGCTGCTGGCGCTGCTGTTCATCTTCAGCCCCGCCACCCGCGACACCTTTGCCTCGGCCTTCAACCTCAGCGGCGACGCCGGCCTGGCCACGTTCTACAACACGCTCTTCATCGTCGGGGCCGCGCTGCTGGCGCTGCACCTCATCACCGAAAACATGGACAGCGCCCTGCTGCGCCGCGAAACCTCGGTGCTCAACGGCAAAATCAACGAGCTGAAAGCCAAGCTCTACGACCAGCAGATTGACCAGCGCGAGCGGGAGTTTCAGCAGCGCGCTACCACCGCGGCGCCCGTGGTTCCGGCCGCGGCGTATCAGCCGGGCCCGGCAGCTCCCGCGCCGGTTTACATCGACTCGGCTATTCCCCCGGCCCACGGCGGCACTGCTACGCCCGGCCACGACGTGGAGCATCCCACGTTCCCGCAGTCGGACCCCGGCCTGATGAATGCGCCGGTGCAACAGCCCAACACGATTATTCATCCCAATACCAGTCCGAACCCCGACAACCGGACTACGTTGTAACTTTGCGGCGTGACTGCACCCCTAACTGACCTGATTCGCGCCGAGCTGACCGAAGCGCGCACCGTGCTCGACCGTTTTCTGGCCGACCCCGAAAACCTGTCGCGCATCGAGCAAGCCGCCCGCCTGATGGCTGCCAGCCTCCGGCAACACGGCAAAATCCTGAGCTGCGGCAACGGCGGCTCGCTCTGCGACGCCCAGCACTTCGCCGAGGAGCTCAGCGGCCGCTACCGCCAGGACCGCCCCGCTCTGGGCGCCATTGCCCTCACCGAGGCCTCGCACATGAGCTGCGTAGCCAACGACTACGGCTATGAGCACGTGTTCAGCCGCTACGTGCAAGCCCTGGGCCGCCCCGGCGACGTGCTGCTGGCCATCAGCACCAGCGGCAACTCGCCCAACGTGCTGCGCGCCGCCGAAGCCGCCAAGGCCGGCGGCATGCAGGTAGTGAGCCTCACCGGCAAGGACGGCGGCCTGCTGGCCGGCCTCAGCGACGTGGAAATCAGGGCCCCGCACAGCGGCTACGCCGACCGGGTGCAGGAAATCCACATCAAGGCCATCCACATTCTGATTCTGCTGATTGAGCAGCTGGTAGCCGAGCACGCTTCGTAGTTCCGGCTTTTCCACCGAGTTTAAAGCCAGCTCCGCCAGGGGCTGGCTTTTTCTGTGTTACTCCACCATTACTCTCCTATCTTAGCTCCCAGGTTCTTATTTCTTATCGTCTTATCCGTTACATCCATGCTTACCAAAACGTATGGCTCGGCCGTACAGGGCGTCAACGCCAATACCATTACCATCGAAGTCGTCGTTTCGCAGGGCACCAACTTTTACGTGGTGGGCCTGGCCGACAATGCCATTAAGGAAAGCCAGCAGCGCATTGAGGCAGCCCTGAAAATCAGGGGCTACCGCATGCCGCGCACCAAAGTGGTGGTGAACATGGCCCCGGCCGACATCCGCAAGGAAGGCTCGGCCTACGACCTGCCCATTGCCCTGGGCATTCTGCACGCCTCCCAGCAGCTGAATACCGAGCGGCTCGGCGACTACATCATCATGGGCGAGCTGGCCCTGGATGGGGAGTTACGGCCGGTGCGCGGAGTGCTGCCCATTGCCATTCAGGCCCGCAAAGAGGGTTTTAAGGGCTTCATTCTGCCCCGGGCCAACGCCCAGGAGGCGGCCATCGTGAATAACCTCGACGTTATTCCGGTGGAAAACATGCAGCAGGCCATCGACTTCTTCGAGGGCCGCCTCGAAATTGAGCCCCTGCAGCTGGATACGCGCACGGTGTTTCAAACGGCCGCCAACCAGTACGCCGCCGACTTTGCCGACGTGCAGGGGCAGGAGAACATCAAGCGGGCCCTGGAAATAGCCGCCGCCGGGGGCCACAACGTTATTATGATCGGGCCGCCCGGGGCGGGCAAGACGATGCTGGCCAAGCGCCTGCCCAGCATTCTGCCCGCGCTGTCGATCGGCGAGGCGCTGGAAACGACCAAGATTCACTCGGTGGCCGGCAAGCTGGGCGCCAATGCCTCCCTGCTGACGACCCGGCCGTTTCGGGCCCCGCACCACACCATCTCCGACGTGGCCCTGGTGGGCGGGGGCGGCAATCCGCAGCCGGGCGAAATTTCCCTGGCCCACAACGGCGTGCTGTTTCTGGACGAGCTGCCCGAATTTAAGCGCACGGTGCTGGAAGTGATGCGCCAACCGCTGGAAGAGCGCCGCGTCACGATTTCCCGGGCCAAGGTCAGCATCGACTTTCCCTCCAACTTCATGCTCATTGCCAGCATGAACCCCTGCCCCTGCGGCTACTACAACCACCCCGAGAAAGAGTGCGTGTGCGGCCCCGGCGTGGTGCAGCGCTACCTCAACAAGGTCAGTGGCCCGCTGCTCGACCGGATTGACCTGCACGTGGAGGTCACGCCCGTCACTTTCGACCAGATGACGGAAACGCGCAAGGCCGAAACCAGCGAGCATATTCAGCGGCGCGTGGAGCAGGCCCGGGAAGTGCAGACCGCCCGCTTCCAGGAGTTTCCCGAGATTCACTCCAACGCCATGATGCCCTCGCAGATGGTCAAGGAGCTCTGCCTGATTGATGAGGCCGGCCGGGCGCTGCTCAAAACGGCGATGGAGCGCCTCGGCCTCTCGGCCCGCGCCTACGACCGGATCCTCAAAGTGGCCCGCACCATTGCCGATCTGGGGGGCTCCGGGGAAATCCGGTTGGAACACCTGGCCGAGGCCATTCAGTACCGCAGCCTGGACCGGGAAGGCTGGGCAGGTTAAACGCCCGCCCGAGGCTTGGCTATGCCGAATCTGGTCAGCACTGGACCCGCCTGAAACAGAAACGCCTCCCTTGCAGAGCGCAAGGGAGGCGTTTTGGTGATCCCGCTGGGATTCGAACCCAGGACCCGTACATTAAAAGTGTACTGCTCTACCAGCTGAGCTACAGAATCAGTTCCCGATGGCCAAACGAGTTTCGCGTTTCGGGGTTGCAAAAGTGGCAGAAACACGGCTATTGTCCAAACTTACGGAGACTATTCGCGCATATTTTTTACCAACAAATCTTTATTAAGCTTATTTTCAAGCAGATAAATTATCAAAAAAACTTCCTGCTACGGCGCAGCAGGAAGGCAATATCCTACCGGAATAAGTAGGAGCTTTGTGGCCGGATACCTTGTGGCCCGCCATGTACAAAGCCTTGCTCAAACCCCTGCTTTTTCAGCTCGACGCGGAGCAGGCCCACCACTTTGTTTTCGACAACCTGCGGCGCAGCTGCCGCCTGCCCGGCACCCGGGCCCTGCTGCGCAGCCTCTACGACTTTGCCCACCCAAGCCTGGAACGGGAAGTATTCGGCCTGAAATTCCGCAATCCAGTGGGGTTGGCGGCGGGCTTCGACAAGAACGCCGAGCTAACCGACGAGCTGGCTACGCTGGGCTTTGGCTTCGTGGAAATCGGGACGGTGACGCCGCGGGCCCAGCCGGGCAACCCGGCCCCGCGCCTGTTCCGGCTGCCGCAGGACGAGGCCCTGGTTAACCGCATGGGCTTCAACAACGAGGGCGCGGCGGCGGCGGCCCGGCGGCTCCGGCAGCGGCGCTCCGACATTATCATCGGCGGCAACATTGGCAAGAACAAGGACACGCCCAACGAGCAGGCGGCCGCTGACTACGTGGCAGGCTTCGAGGCGCTGTTCGACACGGTGGACTACTTCGTGGTCAACGTTAGCTCGCCAAACACGCCCAACCTGCGACAGTTACAGGAAAAGGAGCCGCTGATCCGGCTGCTACAGCAGGTGCAGGAACGCAACCTGAGCAAGCCCCGGCCCAAGCCCCTGCTGCTCAAAATAGCCCCCGACCTCACCGACGGCCAGCTCGACGACATCCTGACCATTGCCGCCGAAACCCGCCTGAGCGGCCTAGTAGCCACCAACACCACTATTGCCCGCGACGCGCTGCGCACCGACCAAACCCAGCTGGCGGCCATTGGCGCGGGTGGGCTGAGCGGTAAGCCCCTGCGGCAGCGCAGCACCGACGTTATCCGCTACCTGCACCGCCGCACCGACGGCGGCCTGCCCATCATCGGCGTGGGCGGCATTGCCTCGGCGCAGGATGCCCTGGACAAAATGGCGGCCGGCGCGGCGCTGGTGCAGCTCTACACCGGTTTTATCTACGAAGGCCCGGCGCTGGTCAAGCGCATCAACCAGGCGGTAGTGGCGGGCCGTCGGTAAGCGGTATTCTGCGGCTCGATGCAAAACAGTAGCCGCTTTACTGCGGCTAGCAGCTAAGCCAATTCGGGCTGAATGCGTACTTCCACTAGCTTTTCGGGGTGCTGGCCCTGGGCAAACTGCTTTTTATAGCGCCGCTGCACCCAGATCATGGGCGGCACCATGACCAGCGTAGGCCACAGGAAGTTCAGGGGAAAGGGAATAAACGTGAGGGTAGTGGCCGAAAAAGCTGAAACCGCCGCTATGTATGAGCCCACGAAACCGGAAATGTGGTTGAGCAGCCACTGCCCGGCAGGCCAGGGCCCCACGCGGCGGAAGGCGCGGGCCTGCCGCAGCGTCGTCATCAGGCCGATGCCACCAAAAACGACCGGCACGGGGTTGGTTTGCAGGTTCAGCAGGCCGTAGAGCAAGGTGCCGGCAAACACCGCCGTACCGATTCCGACCCCGGCCCAGTCGAACAGGCCGGCCCGCGCCTCACCCCGGCTCAGGCGCTTGTGGTACACCGAGCGGTAGCCGAACCAAGCCAGATACAGGCTGAAAATGCCCGTCAGCAGCAGGAAAGTCAGGCCCTTGAGGGAGGCCGCCACCAGCGCGGTGCTGCCCGCCACCACCATAGCCCAGAAAAACACCTGCCCCCAGCGCCGGTGCGCCGGGCCGCCCTTGCGCACGTACAACGCCGCCGGCGCTACGAAAAAGCCAATAAACCCGGCCGTAATATGCAGCCAGCGGTTCGCGAGAAGGAAGGTTTCCATGGCGGGAGAATCGGGGGAGAAAAACATATGCCCCAAAACAAGCCGGAAAGCCGGCAGCGTGCTACTTTCTGTTACTCAACCGTCGGATAAGGCGCCTGAATCGTCATTTGCTGCCCCTAACCCGGCCGCCGAACAACTCGCCATTTCACCACTTCACCTTACAGCCGCACGCCCACTTTCAGCTCTACCACGTCGGCGGCCCCGCGGTGCACTTTCAGGTCGGCGGCGGCCCAGAGCTGCCGGGTGAAGTGGTATTTGAGCCCCAGCCGCTCGTAGTAGAACTTGTTGGACTTGTAGGGATTGTAGACGTAGAAGCCCAAGTGCGACACGAAGGCCAGGCGGCCAAACAGCAGCTCGTGGCCCACGAATAGGCCGGCTTTCTTCACGTCGGGCAGATTTTCGCCGGTGCGGGAGGTGTCGCGCAGCTGCACCAGCAACGACCGGTCGTAGAAGCCTTCCGCGCCCAGCAGCAGGTTGCTCTTGCGGTTGACGCGCCGCCCCACCGCCGCCGAAACCGACTGCACGGAGTACTTGCGCCGGTCCGACTCGTTGCGCTGCTTGAAGCCCAGACTGGTGCTCAGGTCCAGGAAATTGTGCCCGATTTCGGCGGGTTCAGCCGTGGGTCCCGGGCTCAGGGGCCGGAACGGGCGCTGCTGGTGGTAGTTGACGCCCACAAATACCGTGGGCAGGTTGATGCCGAAATTAGGCTTGGTGGTGGCCCCGTTAGAGTAGTGGTTCAGTCCCACGCCCAGCAGCAGGCCGTAGTGGGGCGCGAGGGCCACGTCGTATTCCAGGCGGGTTTGCAGCGTGGCGTTCAGCCGGGAGCTGACGATGTTGTTCTTGTGGTTGGTTTCCTGGTCGTAGCGGATCGGGAAAATACCGATGCCGGTACCGATGCGGAAGTTCAGCTCCTGCCGCGCCGTGCGGAAGAAAGCCTTGTTGATGTAGACCGTGGCGGCGTACGACTTGCCCAGCACCGGGTTGTGGTAGTCGTAATACACCAGCGCCAGGCCCACTTTCGGGTACTTGTACCAGCCATGCCAGGGCTCCGAGCCGTTGGTCTGGCGCTGCACGTTCAGCTCCAGCCCCGTCGGGTGCGACTTTACCAGGTGCTTCACCGACGGTGTATGGGCGATGATAAAGCTGCCCTGCCCATAGAGGCCCACCACCAGTGGGGGGCGGCTACCCGCGGCGGCCGATTGCTGGGCCCGGCCGGGGGCGGCGCTTAGCAGCAGAATAAAGAGCAACCCGTAACGAATCATTGAATAAGCAGTAAAAGCCAAGCTCCCCAAAAATAGGGAAAGGCCCCGACGCCGCCACGAAACCGCGCCGACTGAGGGCGGCCCGCAAGTCATTACCGACGGCATAGATTGCAGCAAACACCCTAATTATCATTTCGTTACTCCTGAAAAAAACTCCTGCTCAGCCGCAACAAATTCCGGCTGATCTGCAGTAATAATGCTGGTGGCGGTCCTGCCGACGGGGGCAGGTTTTCCGGCGAGGCTAGGCCTCCGTTGACTTTTCCAGCCGGCTGGTCGGCCACCGGCTTCTATTAGTGAAATAATATTTTTAAGTGTTTGATACTCTGGCAAATATTGAATTATCACCAGAATATTTTGCCTTTGCGCATACCTTCTTGGGCTCTGCTGCGTTTGAGGGCTCATCCTGGGCTTTTCAGGAAACACATTTAGCGTACCTCACTTTCTCTCTCATGAAAAAGACCACTGTCCTGTTGTCCCTCTTAGCTGTCGCTGGCCTCTCGACCACCGCGCATGCTCAAGTCCGTTTCGGCGTGAAGGGTGGCGTAAACTTGTCGAACTACTCCGGCCTGACCGACGAGCAAAAGAAGTTTGACGAGAACCTGGTAAACGCCAACGCTGGCGTGATGATGAACGCTGACCTGAGCGGCGACGGCTTCTTCTCCGTGCAGCCCGAGCTGCTGTATTCCGGCAAAGGCATCAAGTTCAAAGGCGACGGCTTCGAGTCGGAAGACCGGATGCACTACCTCGACCTGCCGATTCTGGCCAAGATCAACGCCGATGGCTTCATCTTCGAAGCCGGCCCGCAGCTGGGCTACATGGTGTCGCGCAAGGGCACGCTCACCGCGGGCGGCGTAACGGCTGAAGACAGCGACTTCGACGGCGTGAACCGCTTCGACTTCGGCTACGTGGCCGGCGTGGGCTACCAGCTCGAAAGCGGCCTGGGCTTCGGCGTGCGCTACAACGGCGGCCTGCTGAAGGTAGAAAAAGAAGTAGCCGGCCAGCCCCAGTCGGATGCCAAGAACTCGGTATTCCAGTTCCAGGTAGGCTACCTGTTCGGCGGCAAATAGCCCGAGCTAACTATCTGAGAAAGGCCTCGTTCCGAGTCGGAACGGGGCCTTTTTGCGTTTACAAGCGGCCGGAGCACCCCGAAACTGGCATATTTTTCGCCCGGCTCCGGACACACGCTTCTCCTCCCTCAACTCCACACACGATGAAAAAGACCGTAATTCTGCTGGCTTCTTTGCTCTCGGTGGCCACCATCAGTGCTTCCCGCGCCCAGGGCGTGCGCCTGGGCCTGCGGGCCGGGGCTAACTACTCCAACCTGGCCGGCGACGTGCAAAACGAAAGCACCTACAACAATAAAATCGGGTTTATGGGCGGCATCATCCTCAACGCCCCCTTGGTCGGCGACGGGTTCCTGTCGGTGCAGCCCGAGATTCTGTATTCGCAGAAAGGCTTCGAAAACAAGCCCACCGAGTACAAAAACCTGCTGGGCACCACCCAAAAGCGCGAAGGCAAGGTCAACTACAACTACCTCGACGTGCCGGTGCTCGTCAAGGTCAACGCCGGCGGTTTGGTGTTCGAAGCCGGCCCCCAGTACTCCTACCTGCTCAGCATCAAGGACGAAACCCGGGTGACGACCACCTCCGGCCTCACCGGCAATACGAGCACCAGCACCACCCACGACCAGAAAAACCTCGACCAGCTCAACCGCAACGAGCTGGGCTACGTGGCCGGCGTGGGCTACCAGGCCAGCAACGGCCTGAGCCTGAACCTGCGCTACACCGGGGCCTTCAGCGACTTCGTGAAGAGCAACAACGACACGTACTTCGACGGCGACCTGAAAAACGCCCGCAACTCGGCCCTGCAGCTTTCCCTGGGCTACCTGATTCCGGGCAAGTAAGGGTAGGCTCACCCCTGATAGAACGACCCGGCGCCCACAGGGGCGCCGGGTCGTTCCGTGTTTTGCGCTGCATGAGTGCTACTTTTGCCGTTTCGTTAACTATTCAATTCATGAAAAAACGTATTCTCCTGTTCATTGCGGCCGCGGGTATCAGCGCGGCGGCCCAGGCCCAAAACACCCGCCTGGGATTGAAACTAGGTCCGAGCCTGACTTCCTTCACCGGGGATGATGTGCGTGACGCGGCCTACAAGTTCGGCTTTCACGCCGGTGGCGTCGCCGAGCTGAACGTCAATGACCGGATTGCCATTCAGCCCGAAGTACTGTTCTCGATGAAAGGCGCCAAGGCGGAAGATGCCGACTTTAGCTACAACTCCAGCTACGTCGATTTTCCTGTGCTGCTCAAAATCAAGGCCAACGGGCTGTTCTTCGAAGCAGGCCCGCAGGCAGGCATCCTGCTAACCTCCCGGTTCAAGGCCGACGATCTGTCGGTCGATGTCAAAGACGAGTTCAAGGGGTTCGACCTGGGGTATGCCGCCGGGCTGGGCTTTCAGGCGGCCAGCGGGCTGATGGTCGGGCTGCGCTACAACGGGGGCATCACCCGCATCGGCAAGGATACCAAGATCGGCTCCGTGACCATCGAAGCCGGTGAGGTCCGCAACTCGGCTTTCCAGCTGTACGCGGGCTTCCTGTTCGGCAGCAAGTAGGCCCGTCTGCTACGGGGCTGATGCCATCAGACCCAGTCGGTATCAAGCACGAAAAGGCCGGCTCCAGGGATGGAGCCGGCCTTTTCGTGTCAGAGCCGAGTAGGTACTTAAGCCTTCATAGCCGCCGCGTAGTTGCGGTAGAAGTGCGGAATGGTTTCGATGCCCTTCAGGAAGTTGAACACGCCGTAGTGCTCGTTGGGCGAGTGAATGGCGTCGGAGTCGAGGCCGAAGCCGAGTAGCACGGAGTCGAGGCCCAGTTCGGTCTTGAACATGGCCACAATCGGGATGGAGCCGCCGCCGCGCGTGGGGATGGGGCGCTTGCCGAAGGTAGTTTCCATGGCGTCGGCGGCGGCTTTGTAGGCGACCGAGTCGGTGGGCGTTACCACCGGCTCGCCGCCGTGGTGGGGCTTCACCACCACCGTGACGCTGGCCGGGGCAATGCTTTCGAAGTGCTTCTGGAACAACTCGGTGATTTCGTCGGAGGTCTGGTGGGGCACTAGGCGCATCGAGATTTTGGCGTAGGCCTTGGAGGCAATAACCGTCTTGGCGCCCTCGCCGGTGTAGCCGCCCCAGATGCCATTCACGTCGAGCGTGGGCCGGATGCTGGTGCGCTCCAGGGTGCTGTAGCCTTTCTCGCCGTGGATGTCGGTCAGGCCGATGCTTTGCTTGAACTCCTCGTCGGAGTGCGGGGCTTTGGCCATTTCGGCCCGCTCCTCGGCACTCAGCTCGTCGACGTTGTCGTAGAAGCCGGGGATGGTAATGTGGTTGTTCTCGTCGTGCAGGGAGGCAATCATCTGGCACAGGATGTTGATGGGGTTAGCCACCGCCCCGCCGTAGAGGCCCGAGTGCAGGTCGCGGTTCGGGCCCGTTACTTCCACTTCGTGGTAGCTCAGGCCGCGCAGGCCCACTTCGATGCTGGGCGTGTCGTTGGCCAGAATGCCGGTGTCGGAAATCAGGATGACGTCGGCCTTGAGCTTCTCCTTGTTTTCGCGCACGAAGATGCCCAGGTTGTTGGAGCCCACTTCCTCCTCGCCCTCAATCATGATCTTGATGTTGCAGGGCACGCCGCCTTCCTGCATCAGCACTTCGAAGGCCTTCACGTGCATGTAGACCTGGCCCTTGTCGTCGCAGGCGCCGCGGGCGTAGATCTTGCCATCCTTGATAACGGGCTCAAACGGCGGCGAAGTCCACAGCTCGTAGGGGTCGGCGGGCTGCACGTCGTAGTGGCCGTACACGAGCACCGTGGGCAGGCTGGGGTCCACGATTTTCTCGCCGTAGACGATGGGGTTGCCGGCCGTCGGGCACAGCTCCACGTTCTCCACGCCCACTTCTTCGAGGCGGGTTTTGAGGTATTCGGCGGCCCGCAGCACGTCGCCGTGAAATTTCGGGTCGGCCGACACCGAGGGAATGCGCAGCCAGTCGAGCAGCTCGCTCAGAAAACGTTCTTGGTTACTTTCGAGGTAGGAAGCCATGCAGGATGGGGTTTGGGGGTAGTGTGGCCGTAAAAATAGCTAACGCCCGATAACAAGCCAGTAGCTAGAAACTAGTTCCCCTCCTCAGCTGACTCGGCGAATAAAGCCGACCGGGGTTAGGGGTGGTTGAAACGGTAGAACAAGTATTAGAGCTAGTTTCTAAAGGTCGTTCAACACTCCGGTCAACCACCCCTAACCCCTCCTCATCTGAGGAGGGGAACTAGCTTCTAATAGCTTTTAGTAGCTTTTACTTCGGGCCGCAGGCGGTGCGCAGCCACGCTTTGGCGTCGTCGTCGTTGCCGAAGATCCGCACCTCAAAGCCCTTGAGCTGGGCGTAGAAGGTCGCCGCCGAGGCATCGGCCATCGAGTCGGGCACCGAAATCATGGCGAAGTGGCGCACGCCGGCGGCCGTGGCGCTGGGGGCCCACTCGTTCAGCACCCACTCCATCGAATGGTCCCAGGGGCCCAGCACCCGGCGCGTATCGTTCAGCACGCAGTGCCGCCCCGAGGCAGCCACGGCCTCGATGTAGGCTTTGGCCCCGGCCTTGATGCTCTCGGCCGTGAGGTAGCCCACCCACTCCACCGCTACCCAAGGAGTAGCCGGGTCGGTTTCGATGGTAATGTAGGGCCGCCCCAGGGAGCTTCGCAGTTCTTGTTTCATAGCTTAAAATACCTCCCGGCAACAATAACCAGCCCGCAGGCCGGCAGAATAAGAAAAAAGAACAACCCCGCCCGGATACCCTTAGCGCAGTGCCTGCCGCAGCCAGCTTTTGGCCTCGGCCAGGGTATGGTGGTGGGCCGGCTCGATGTAGTAGCCGGTGGCGTCGGTGGTGTGGGCCGTGTACTGCTGCACCGAAATCTGGCCGAACACGCTTTCCGGCGACACGAAGCTACAGTGCCGGATACCGGCCGCGTAGGCCCGGGGGTTCCAGTCGTGGGCCAGCCACTCCTGGATGGCGGGCGTGGTAGCGCCCACCAGCCGCGTATCGGCCAGCCAACCCAGGGGCTGGGTGCGCCGGGCCTCCGCCTCGTAGAGGGCCAGGCCCCGGTCCATCAGCGACTGGAACTGCTGGCGGTTGGCAAAGCCGTGCCATTGCACGATCAGACAGGGTACTTCCGGGGCAAACAGCATCGAGCCGTAGGACTCCGTCAGCAAGGTGATATCAGACATCAGGGGAAAGGTAAGACAACTCCGGCTCCTAACCGGCCAAAAGGCGCTACGGTTTGAAAATAGCTGGTCAAGACGCGTCGGCACAGTCGCTCGGCAGTGGAATTACCACCTCCACGTCGTGTATCGGCACGAGTCAGGGCTTTGCCCAAACCCGCGCCAGAGTCGCCAGAGCCCATCAGACAGCACAAAGCCCCGGCTGCCCTGCGGCAACCGGGGCTTTTTACTGGCCCGACAATACCCCCGGCTAGGCGGCCGGGGCCGCCGGGGCCGCATCCACCACGTACTCGCGGGCCTTGGCCGCGTCGGTGAGCCGCCAGTAGGAGTCGCCGGCGGCGCAGAGCTGCACCAGCTGCCGGTAGAGACCGTTGGCAAACAGCAGGCGGGCCCGGGTAGCCCCGGCGCGGGTGTTTTCGGCCTCCTTGCGCTCGGTGAGGCCCTCCACGAAATGCTCGTTGTTGGCAGCCACCGCGTCGAGCAGGGCCGCCGTCAGGCCCTCGGCCTTGTACTCATCCAGGTACTTGCGGCCCTGCTTCACGAGCATGGTCGCGGCCAGGTGCAGCTTGGCTTCCGGCAGGTTCATTACATCCGACACGCCGAAGCGCTTGTAGCGAGCCGTGCGGGGCTCATCCCGCAGGGCAATGATGCTCATCACCTGCTGCATGGCGGTTTTCAAGGCCTCGGCCACCTCATCTTTCTCCTCCGTCACGGCGGCACCTTCCTGCACCAGCACCGTGTCGGGCTCCATCTCGCCAAACTCGGCGGTATCGGCTTTCAGCTTATTGATGCGGGCTGCCGTCACGCCGCGCCCGGCCAGCGCGGCCGCGTCGCGGTCCAGGGAGGGTTGCAGGTCGAGGCAGCGCTGCCACAGTTCGGCCTGGGTAAAGGGATACTCGGCCACGGGATTCTTGGCATTCATAGGGCAACAGTTAATAGGGTTAGAAAAAGAATAATCCGGCTATCCTGCCGATAGTCGGCGGGGCCTAAACTATTCTTTTTCATCCGTCTATCCTAGCCTTTCCACTCCGCCCGAAGCCCCGGAAAGCCTGACCGAAGCGCCATCCAGCACCACCGAAACCTTGCAAAGAACGACCGAAGTCCCAGACAGCTCATCCGAAGCACTGGAAAGAACGGCCGAAGCTCCACTCAGCATGCCCGAAGCACTGGAAAGAACGACCGAAGCAATAAAAAGAGCTATTTCCAAAGCTTCGGGGGAGGCGGCCGGGGCTTGGGCGGCTACGGGGGCGGTTTCAGTCGCCGCAGTCGCTCGGCTGTGCCGAGTGACGACTACGTGTGAGCAGCTGTGCTGCGAATTGGTAGGGGTCGCCAGAACATATCACATGACGCGGGACGCTCGCGGCAGAGCCGCTCCGGCGTAGGGGTCACTCGGCATAGCCGAGCGACTGCCTGGGGGGACTTGCTACCGATAGGCCGCGCCGCCGGGCTGGCGGCAGCGTCTCTACTTCCGCCCAAACAGCGGCACGCGGCTTTCGTTGCCGGCGCGCAGGCGGCCGATGTTGGCGCGGTGGGTGTAGATGAGCAGGGCCGCCAGGATAAAGCCGAAGTACAGCAGCAGCGGGTTCTGGGGGCGGAACGGGGGCAGCAGCTGGAGCAGGGCAAAGGCCACGCCGGCCGACATGCTGGCCAGCGACACGTAGCGGAACAGCACGAGCATCAGGAGGAACACCAGGATGCAGCCCCCCACCGTAGCCGGGGCAATGGCCAGCATCATGCCCAGCACCGTGGCCACGCCCTTACCCCCACGGAACTGCGCGAAGATGGGGTAAATGTGCCCCACGACGGCCAGCACCCCGCAGGCGAGCTGGAAGTAGAGCAGCTGGTCGGGGCGGATGGCACCCTGGCTGAGCATCACCGAGGCCATCATGGTGGCGGCCCAGCCCTTGAGCACGTCGATGGCCATTACGACCGAGCCGGGCTTTTTGCCCAGCACCCGGAAGGTGTTGGTGGCCCCGGCGTTGCCCGAGCCGTGCTCCCGAATGTCGAGGCCAAAGAAGCGGCGGCCGACCCAGAGGGCCGTCGGGATGGAGCCGAGCAGGTAGGCGGCCACGAGCAGGGCCAGGACGAGGGGTAGGTTCATGGGGCGAAGATAAGAAACCCCTCTTACGCGAAACCCCTCGCCGCGGCACCCCTCCCCAACCCCTCCCCTCTGGGAGAGGGGCTTAGGTTAGCATTGCAATTGCTGCAACGATGTCGTTGCCAAAGTAAAATAAGCCCCTCTCCCAGAGGGGAGGGGTTGGGGTGGGGTTGGGGTGGGGTTCCCGCCAAAAAACAGCCCCGCGCCGGGGTCCGGGCGGGGCTGTGTTGCGGTTAAGAGCGGAGAAGCTTAGGAGTCGCCGAAGGGGTCGTCTTCCTTGGCTTTCTTCTTTTTCTCGGCCTCTTTGGCCTTCTTCTCTTCTTCCTTCTTGAGCTTTTCGGCCTCTTTGGCTTTGGCCGCTTCCTCTTTCTTGAGCTGGGCGGCCGTCTTGCCTTCGTCTACCGGCGGATCGGTGGGAGTAGCAGCGGCGTCCTCCTTCTTTTTCTTCTTGCCGGTGTCCTCGGCCGGGGCGGCAGCGGGGTCCGTCGCGGCGTCGTCGGCGGCAGCGGCTTCCTTGTCCTTTTTCTTCTTCTTGTTAGACGAGGTATCCTCTACCGGGGCATCGGCGGCGGGCTGGCTGCCGTCGTCGAAGGCGGCGTCCTTCTCCTTCTTTTTCTTCTTCTTGTTGTCTTCCATGAAGTCGAAGTTGCCGGTGCTCACGGGGCGGGCCGGGGCGGCCTTGGGCTTGCTGTTGTCGCCGAGGTAATCCTTGCGGAAGTGGCGGGTGAAGAGGTCCTTCTCCTGCTCGTCGCCGAGGTAGAAGCCGTACTCGGTGGCCGTGTTGTAGTCGCCCTTGGCCTTGAAGCCCACGATTTCGTCGTAGGAGCCGTGCTGGGCCTTGGTCAGCAGCACGTTGTTGGCGTAGCGGATGTGGTACCAGGTCTGGGGCTCGGCCTCCAGGTACATTTCCACCGCGTCGCCGGTCGTCTCCTTCTTGATTTCGATGTAGCCGTCAATCTGGGCATTGATGTCCTTCTTGCCGATGCTCACCAGGCCAATCTTGCCCACCGAATACCAGGCCTTGAACTTCTCCGACCAGCGCAGATCCACTTTGCTCAGCACCAGGGTGTGCAGGAACTTCGGCGAGACTTTCTGGAGCGGGGTGTAGCCGCCCTTGCGGTCCATGTAGTTCTGCACGCCCTTGCTGCCGATGAATTCGCCCATCTTATACATCAGAGCCGGCGAACCGTCCAGGGCTTCGGTGAGGCCCTTGGAGTTGGTGGCCATATCGGTTCCCATAGCTTCGACGGCCTTTTCGGGCAGGTTAATGTCGAAGGTCATGAAGGTATCGAGGCGGTAGATGCTGCTGTCGGGCTTGGCATAGCCCACGGCCGCCGACTGCAGGGTGTAGTCCTTGTTGGAGTTGATGAGCTGCACCTTGCCGCGGAAGTCGAGGGCCCCGGTCGAGTCGTGCAGGGTCATTACGCTGCCCTCGTAGACGTTGGGGTCCGAGAGGTCGTTGCGGGTGATGGTGTAGTCGCCCTTCTTGGCGTCGAAGCTCAGCATCCCGTCGACCTGGAACAGGTTCATGTCGGTAATGCCGGGCTTGGCGGCCACGAACAGCGGGTACACCTTGGCCGTGGCATCGGAGAGGTAGAAGCCCGACACCATCGGGGTGCCGTCGTCCGTCTTGGGCTCCATGAGCTTGATGCGGATGCCTTTGGGGTCGATGCTGTCTTGCACCGGGAACCACTCGGCCGCCGCTGCGCTCTTGCTGAACTCCAGGCGGCTCTGCCCGTCGAAGGTGAAGCCGCGCTTCTGCGAGTTCAGGTTCACGGCCCCGCGGTACGCAATGCGGGGCGCGAGGTGGAACTTGTCGGTGGCCTGAATGGTGGCCACGGCCGTGGTGGGCGGCGCGAAGGGCGTGTCGTCGTCGTCCTTTTTCTTCAGGATGCCTTTGCTGCCCTTGCCCCCGCCACCCTTGCGGGTGTAGCCCGCCACGGCCGCCGAATCGACGGCGAAGTTGGTGAACTTGATGGCAAAGGAGTCGGCGGAGGCGTTTTTGTAGCTATACAGCGCGTTGCCCATAAACGAGGTGCGCGACTGAATCTTGATTTCGCCCTTGTAGAGGTTGTGGTACTTGGCCAGGGTGTCCATCGTGATGCGGGCGTTCTGGAAAGCCCGCATCTGGGCACCGGCCAGCACGTAGACCTTGTTGCTGTCGGGCTCAATCCAGGCGTCGGCGGCGGCAATGTAGGGCACGCCGCCGGCAATGAGGCGGTAGCGGCTCAAGTCGTACTGGCCGGTGCTGGCCCGGAACTTCAGGCCCTTCTGCTCGGGCTTGGTCGAGTAGAAGTAGGAGCGCGACGAGTCGGCGCCGGCGGCCACGCGCATCTGCACGATTTTCTTCTTGAAGTCCCACTTACCGCCGCTCAGCGTGGTGCGGTAGTCGGAGTACGGCAAGTCGATGCTGGCCTTGCTGCCCTCCTCGCGGGAGAAGTCGGCGAAGCCCTGCTTGATGTCGTATTGGAAGGCCACCTCGTTGGCCGTCAGGGCGGGCTTGTTGGCCTCCGCCGACTTGATGCTCAGCGTGGACTTCTTACCCGAGTAGCTGGTGGGCTTGAACACAAAGGCGCGGGAGCGGATAAACGACTGGGGGCCGTCCATGCGGCCGTCGCCGTAGAGGCCGCCGGGCGTGAGAATGGCCGTGCCCTTGTAGTTGTAGTCGCCGGCGTAGAACTTCATCGGCTGCCCGTCGCGCTGGGTGCTCAGGTACATCGAGTCGGCTTTCACCACCCACTTCATCTGGTAGCCCGGCAACAGCGACACCTTGGCAAACTCCACCCCGTTGAGTGGGCCCTGCGCGATGGTAGCGGTTTTGCCCACCGTCACGACGGAGTCGCGGTAGAAGATGAACTGGTCGCTGAACAGGTCGCCGGTCAGGTATTTCACCTCCCCGATGCCCTGAATACCGCGGTTGCTCATCATCACCTTGTTGTAGAGCTTGGCCTTGCCGCCGTACAGCGGGAAGCCCTCCTTGGGCAGGTCGTAGACAAAGCCCAGGGAGCCGTCTTCCTGCAAGCTCAGCTTGGTCTTGAACTCGGGCATAATATTGCCCGACACGAACGTGCCCTTGAAGCCCACGGCCGAGCGGTTCTTGTTGTTGAGCGAGTCGAGCTTGAAGGGCGGAATGTCGAAGTACACCGTCGTGTCGTAGGCGCCGCCCAGTACTTCGGGCTTGTTGAAGAACACGTAGGCCCCGGTGCTGGCATCGAACGAGGGGAAGGCCCCCAGCTTCTTGCGGCCCGATTTGTTGTTGGGCGCGTTGATGTAGAGGCGGCCGGCCGAGGTCTTGTTCTTGTTGGTCAGGGCGAAGTCGGTTTCCTTGCGGGCCTTCATCACCGAGCCTTTCGAGCCTTTGCCTTTCACGATGATGGAGTCAATCTTGACCAGGTCCACGTAGAAGCCGTCGTAGTCGAAGCGGAACTCCTTGCCCTTGAAAATAAAGGCCGAGGCCACCACGGTACCGTTGAAGAGCACGCCCCGGTTTTTCTGGATCTTGATAACGCTGCTGTCGGGCTTCACGAACACCGTCACGGAGTCGTCGGAGAAGTTGAAGCGGTCCACACCCCGCACGATCAGGTCGTTGGTGGCCAGGTTGAGCGTGGCGTTCTTGCCCGAGGGCGACAACGAGCGGATGGCAATGTGGTCGTAGTCCTTCTTGCCGCGCGACGAGTTGACGTAGTGCATGGCCTTGGGCAGCAGCACAATTTGCTCGGTCTGGGGGTTCCACTGCACGTAGCCGTCCTTGGCCAGGCCGGCCACGGCCGAGCGCACGTTGGGCTCCTTCACTTTCAGGGCCGTGGCTACGTCCTGCACCGTGAAGGTTTTGGCGTTGCCGTTCTGCTGGCTGTAGCCCACCACCAGCTGCAGCGGGTGCAGCTTGTTGATGCCCTTGATTTGCTGGTAACGGGTGTTGGTGTAGAACTCTTTCGACTCGAAGTTGGCCGTCACCTGGTTTTTGGCGGTCAGGATGGCCAGGTTGATGTAGGGCGTCTTGAGCGGCCAGGTCAGCAGCTCCGTCGCAATTTCCATCTGGTGGTACGAGTCGGTGTAGGGCGTGGTCTTGTAGAGGCCATCCTCGCGGGCCAGCTGCAGTACCTGCCGGGTCTTGGAGTAGCGCAGCTTCACGCCGGGGTGGGTCAGCGAGTCGCTCTTGTCCTGGAAGATGGTCACGGCGGCGCGGTCGGCCGAAATCAGCGTATCGCCGAGCAGGTAGGCCCGCGACGAAGCCCGGAACTTGGTTTTGCCGTCCACGTCCACGATGATGCGCGAAAGGCTGCCATCGAGCGAGGCCGAGAGCGTACGGCTGCCGGCCAGCGAGAAACCGCCGAAGTAGCGGATGTTCTCACCGATGTTCTTGACGCGGGCGTCGTTGGTGAGCGAAATAAAGCGCGGGTAGCCGGTATCGGTGGCCCCGGTCTTCTTCTTCACGCTCTTGTAGGAGAAAGCGCCCTGAATCGGGGCCTCCAGCACGGCGGGGTAAGTCAGCGTCACGGGCTCAGCCGTAAACTCGGCCTTGCCCATGTCAAAGTCGTAGTTCACGAACTCGGCCGTCACCAAGTTCTGCTTGATAGACCACGTGTACTGGCCGCCGCGCCCGATAAAGCGGTTGGTGCCGGGCACCACTACCCCGCTGGTTTTGCGCAGGAAAATAGAGTCGCCGGCGGTGGCCATAAACAGGTCCGCGTCCTTGATGAGCATCACCGGGCCGCGCGTGGCGGGGGCCACGTAGGAGTCGTAGTAGGCCGGGGCGGGCTCGAAGGCGGGTTCGGGCTCGGGAGCCGCGGCCGGAGCCGTGGTGCCCTTCGCCGCCGGGGCTTTGGCCGCCGTTTTTTTCTTGGGAGCGCCCCAACCATCGTCGCCCCAGCCGCTACCGGTGTCCCACACGTCGCCGGTGTCCCAGCCGCTGCTCTTTTTCTTGGGCGCGGGCTTGGCGGCCGGTTTAGCGGCGGGCGTTGTAGTAGTTTTCAGCGGCTGCGTCACGACGGCCGCGGCGGGCGGCGCGGGGCGCGGGGCCGGCGCGGGCTGGGGCATGTCGGTTTCGTTGTAGGCGAAGTCGAACGTGCCCCCAATCACGCGCAGCGTGTTGTAGCGCGACTGGTACAGGGTCTTGGAATCCAGGAACTGGCCCGCGCTGACCAGAAACTTCTCGGCACTGGCCAGCTGCTCCCGGTTGACGGTTTTCACCACCACTTCCAGGAAGTCGTCCATCTGCTTGTCGGAAAAGCTGTGCACCGTGGCGCCGGCCACCACGCCCTGGTAGAAGCCCTCAATGGCCGGATGCGGCTTGTATTTGCGCAGCAGCATCTGCTGCGAAATCTCCACGATGCGGGCCTGCTGAGTGGCCGTGAGCTTGTTGCTGGCCCACAGCTGCTGCAGCCGGGCCCCCACGACCTTGGCCTGGGCGTTGTTGGCCGCCACCATCATCGACTGCACGTCGATGATAAACTGCGCCGGCTCCTTGGAGAGCTTGCCCGTGAATTTGGGCAAGGCCGGGGCAGCCGGCGCGGCGGCCGGGGGCTGTTTGGAGGGAGTTTTCGTTTGTTGGGCCCAGGCGGGGGTACTGAGTCCCAACACCACCGCGCATAGCCACCCAAAAGCAAGTTGCTTCATACTTTTTCCGTCAAGACCTGATACGACGGCTACAATTTCGTGAAAATCGCCGAAACCCAGTTATTCTTGGTTCGGTGTGACTGATAGACCAATGCGTGTTTCGTCGCCTCGGCTTCAATCTTGGATAAATCCTCTTGATAAAAGCCGCTGAATAGGATAGGACGGCCCTGGGGCAGCAGGGCTGCATAGGCGTGCATATCCTCCAGCAGCACGTTGCGGTTGATGTTGGCCAGAATAATGTCGAACGGGGCTTCGCCCGCCAGCACTTCTACCCCACCGAGGCGGCACTCAATATTGGTGCAATTATTTTCGGCGGCGTTGTCGGCCGCGTTTTCCACGGTCCAGGGCTCCACGTCCACGGCCAGCACTTCCTGGGCGCCCAGGTGCACGGCCATGATGGCCAGAATGCCGGTGCCGCAGCCCATGTCGAGCACCCGCTTGCCCTGGTGGTCGATGTCGAGCTGGTTTTCAATCATCAGGGCGGTGGTTTCGTGGTGGCCGGTGCCGAAGGACATGCGCGGCATAATCACGATTTCGTACTCCAGGCCCTCGGGCTTCTCGTGGAACGGGGCCCGCACCGACACCCGGTCGGCAATAATCAGGGGCTGGAAGTTCTTTTCCCACTCGGCATTCCAGTTCTGGCGCGTAATCACGCGGTGCTCGTAGCCCAGCTCGCCCATCCCCTCGTAGCGGGCCATGACCTCGGCCACGGCGTCGGGGTTGAAGTCGCCCTCGCCGATGTATGCGCAGAAACCTTCGTCGTTGTCCTCGAAGGTGTCGTAGCCGACTTCGGCCAGCTCGGCTACCAGAATATCAGCAAGTTCACGGGGGGCCTGTACGCGTACTTCTACAAAATCCATCTTATTCAGTTGTTGAGGCGGAAAAAGCCACAAGGGCTTTGGTGATTAAGAGGGCAAGTTCGCACGAAAAAACCGGTGCGCCGCAACCAAGCCGCTTATTACCAGTGCTGGGCAACAGCAGCATTGCGGTTCCGGGTTCCGGCGGGCCCGGCGGGCCGAGGGCAGAATGGTGCTAAAAACATTTAATAATATAAATGCTCATTTATTTACCGCGCCACTGGAGTAGCGGGCCCGTGCCATTCCTGCTACCCTTTTTCAGGAGACAAACTATCCTTTCCTCTCCTGCCTGACGCGGCTCTGCTGGGCTGCAAGGCCCAGCGAAAGCCGGCGACACCACCGGGAATGATACCAAAGCCAGCTCCCCGCATGAAGCTGGTAAAGCCATAAACCTCTCCTCCAAAGCAAAAGCCCGCTCCAGTTGCTTGGATCGGGCTTTTTTGTATCTGAGCAGCCAGCCTGCTACTTGCGGCAGCCGGCAAACGAGCGGGATTTGGTGTAGTGAATGGAGAAGTCAGCCAGGGCGCGCTTGTCGGTCACGAACAGCACGTAGTCGGCGAAGTCGCGGGCGGAGGTTTGGTACCAGAAGCCTGCTTTATCGGCAAACAGCTTGTTTTCTTCCTGAAAGACCAGCAAATCGGAAAAGGCTTCCTCGGGCTCCTGGTACACGGTGGCAAAGCAGTAGCTGCGCCGGTACGGGTCGGTTTCCAGGTACACCGAGCCGTAAATCAGGCATGGGTCGATGGAGCCCACCGGCGCGGCCGAAGCCACAAAAGGCACGCGGGGCGCGGCCCGGAACGGATTCAGGGCCAGCCAGCTGGAGAGCAACAGAGAGAGGAGCATAAGTCGAAAGTAAAGCCTGATTCGGAGAGCGGCAGAAGGCAAAGATGCTGCCAGCTAAACAACGGCAACCGGCGGGGAAGTTCGGCTACGACATGGCCAGCACGTTATAATCCCAGCCAACTTGTTTTGGAAAACTACGAAAACAGAAGAACGTCATGCTGAGCGCAGCCGAAGCATCTCGCGTGCAATGGTAATCAGATTACTCCGGCAACCTCAGCACGCGAGATGTCTCGCTTTGCTCGACATGACGTTCTAGCAGTAAGCAATCAGCCGTTAAAACGACTTGATAATCTCGGTGAAGTCGCGCGACTTGAGGGAGGCGCCGCCGATGAGGCCGCCGTCGACGTCGGGCTGGCCGAACAGCTCCCGGGCGTTCTGGGCGTTGGCCGAGCCGCCGTACAGGATGGTCGTGTTCTGAGCCGCTTCGGCGTCGTAGGCGCGGGCAATCTGCTCCCGGATAAAGGCGTGCACTTCCTGGGCCTGCTCGCTGGTGGCGGTTTTGCCGGTGCCGATGGCCCAGATGGGCTCGTAGGCAATAACTACCTGGTCGAACTCCTCATTGGAGAGGTGAAACAGGCCGTTCTTGAGCTGGGCGGCCAGAAAGTCGAAGGTTTCATCGGCTTCCCGGGTTTCCAGCGACTCGCCGATGCAGAAGATGGGCTTCAGGCCGGCGGCCAGCACGGCCTTGAGCTTCTGGCTCAGCAGCTCGTCGTCCTCGTGGAAATACTGGCGCCGCTCGGAGTGGCCCAGAATCACGTACTCCACGCCCACCGACTGCAGCTGCTTGGCCGATACCTCGCCGGTAAACGCGCCGCTTTCCTTCTGGTGGCAGTTTTGCGCGCCCAGATGAATCCGGCCACCCTCGCTCAGCAGCTTGCCGATGGAGTGCAGAAACGGCGCGGGCGGCGCAATGACCACTTCCACGTTGGCACCCAGCGTTTCGTCGGCTACCATATTCGTGATTTCCGAAACCAGGGCGAGGCCGTCCTGGTAAGTCATGTTCATTTTCCAGTTGCCGGCGACGATGTTCTTGCGCATAAGAGAAAGTTGGGAGAGAAATGAATCGTTTGCCCGCAAAGAAACAATAAATCGGGCGAGCAACGGCGCGCGTTACGACTGACTGCCCCGGCGCCGCGACTTGCGCAGGGCCAGTCCGATGCTGCCGGCCAGCACGACCACGGCCCCGCCCAGCGCGGCCCAGCCCAGCTCGGGATACTCCATACGTTGCGCCGCCCAGATAGCCACCAGAGCCCACACCACCACGGCCGGGTACACCAGGTCGCGAAACACGTTGCTGATCGTCAGGGCCAGCCCGACCACCACCGCCAGCAGCAGCAGGGTGAGCAGCACCGAGATGTTCAGGTCGGTTTGCACGCCCAGCTCCCGCAGGCCGATGGTCACGTTAATCACCGTCGCCACCGAAATCCAGCCCAGGTAGAGGGAGAAGGGCACGCTAACCCAGCGCGGCACCTTGCGGGCCTGCACGTAGCGGCGCACCCGCCCGTAGGTGAGCATCAGGGCCAGCAGAATTACCAGCATGGTCACCACACTCATCTCGATCAGTTCGTAGGCAAACAGCACCACCCAGAGGGCCGTGGCCACGCTGGCCAGCGTGAGCGGGCGGGCAATGGCGTCGGGGAGGGAAGTCTGGCGCTGGGCGGGCAGCAGCTGCCACGCGGCGTAGATGGTCAGGGTCAGGAAAATCAGCCCCCAGATGCTGAAAGCGTAGCCCGCCGGGGTTAGCAGCGTGGGGTACTGCTCCGACACCATGCCCATTGTCTGCCCGTTGAACGGGCGCGCGTTGGCCCAGTAGTTCAGGCCAATGTTGCCGAGGATGCTCAGCGTGGTCAGCCAGCGCCAGGCCGAAACCGGGGTGTGGCTGCGCACCCGGACTGTAGAGTTGCTCAATTCCATAGGGGTGAAAAAGACGGGCGGCCGCCCGAGGCAGGATACATCGCAATTACGGAATTAATAAGACACTCAGATTTAGACTTATTTGAATTAATTCTAAATATTATTTATATTAAGTCTAAATAAGCTTGGATAAGTCGGCTTCCCGTCGGAGGTTTGCAGCGTTCAAACCACTGTTACCCCATGCAACACTCTTCTCTTCCTATATTCCGGCAGCTGCTCCTGGCTGTTCTGACGCTGTTATTTTCCGCGCTGGCCCTGGCCGCCCAGGGCCAGACGGCTACCATTCAGGGGCGAATTACTAATCCGGGCGGACAGGCCGTGGCCGGGGCGGGCGTGGGCATCAAGGGCACCGCGCAGGGTGCCAACACCGACGCGGAAGGCAACTTTCAGATTGCGGGCCTGGCGGCGGGCAGCTACACGCTGCACGTGCGGCTGGTCGGCTTCGGCTCCCAGGAGCGGCGCGTGAAGCTGGCCGCCGGCGAAACCAGCACCCAGAACTTCGTGCTGACGGAAAGCACCGAGCAATTGCAGGAGGTGGTCGTGGAAGGCAAAAGCACCAACAAGTTTGCCCGCAAAGAGTCGGAGTACGTGGGCAAGATGCCGCTCCAGAACCTGGAAAACCCGCAGGTGTACGCCACCGTGGGCAAGGAGCTGCTGACCGAGCAGTCGGTGTTTACCGTGGATGATGCCCTGCGCAACGCCCCGGGCGTGCAGCGGATGTGGGACGCGACGGGCCGGGCCGGCGACGGGGGCGGCTTCTACGGCAGCCGGGGCTTTATTCTGCAGAGCCGCCTGCGCAACGGCATCGTGGGCGGCGTCACGAGCGACATCGACGCGGTGAACCTGGAGAAGCTCGAAGTTATCAAGGGCCCGTCGGCCACGCTCTTTGGCAGCTCCCTGACCTCCTACGGCGGGTTGATTAACCGCGTCACGAAGAAAGCCTACGACACCTTCGGCGGGGAGGTCAGCGTATCGGGCGGCAGCTACGGCTTCCACCGCATCAGCGCCGACGTGAACCTGGTGGACCCCAACGCTCCCAGTGACCAGCCCAAAACCCTGGCTTTCCGCCTGAATACGGCTTATCAGTACGAAGACAGCTTCCAGGACAAGGGCTTTGGCCGCAGCATCGCCGTGGCTCCTACCCTCACCTACCGCCCCACCGACCGGCTGACCATTAACCTGGATGCCGAGCTGATGCAGGGCCAGAACATGGGCAAGCAGCTGTTCTTCTTCTACTCGCCGGTTTCGGAGCTGGGTGTGTCGCGGGCCGAGGATTTGCCCCTGGACTACCGCAAATCGTACGCGGGCAACGGCCTGGTGCAATCCTCGCGCAGCGCCAACGTCTTCGGCCAGGTGAATTACCGGATTTCGCCTGCCTTCACTTCCTCGACCAACCTGAGCGCCGGCCAGAGCTTTTCGGACGGCTTCGGTCCTTACTTCTACCTGGTTTCGGACGCGGCCCTGGCCAAGAAAGGCGCCCCGGTACCCGCGCCCGGCATGCACTCCCTGCTTCGGGCCGACCAGTCGACGCGCAACAGCACGCTGAACACCTACGAGGTGCAGCAGCTCTTCAACGGCGACTTTACGCTGGGCAACCTGCGCAACCGCGTGGTGGTGGGCCTGGACTTCCTGCGCCTCGACAACAACATCAAGTTTTTCGGCGGCGTCGTGGATACCGTGCCGCTCAACCAGCCCAACTACGACTATTCAACGTTCAGCGGCCCCAACGTGGAGGCCTTCTACGCCGGAAAGACCCCGCCGGCCTACATCAACAACACCAAGTCGAACACCTACAGCGCCTTCGTGTCGGATGTGCTGAACCTGACCGAGCGCCTCAGCGTGCTGGCCGCCCTGCGCCTCGACCGGTACGACTACAAGGGCGGTATTCTGTACGGGGCCGTGGACCCGTACACCCAAACCAACCTGTCGCCCAAGCTGGGGGTGGTGTTTCAGCCGGTGCTGAACCGGGTGGCGCTGTTTGCCAACTACCAGAACAGCTTCAATAACCAGAACGGCGCCTACATCGACGTCAACAACCAGCAGCAGCGGGCCAAGGCCGAGCGCGCCAACCAGCTGGAGGGCGGCGTGAAGCTGGACGCCGTGGATGGCCGGTTCAGCGCGACGGTGAGCTACTACGCCATCAAGGTGAAAGACGTGCTGCGCCCCACTCCCACTCTGGATCTGCCCGGCGCCCAAACCCAGGACGGCAACCAGGTGAGCAACGGCGTGGAAGTAAACCTGATTGCCAACCCATTCGCGGGCTTCAACGCGGTGGCCGGCTTCAGCTACAACGACTCGAAGCTGCAGAAAACCGCCGAAATCACCAATGGCCTGCGCCCGAACACGGCTTCCTCGCCCTACGTAGCCAACCTGTGGCTGAGCTACCGGTTGCCCGAAGGCCTGCTGCAAGGGCTGGGCTTCGGCTTCGGGGGCAACTACGCCAGCGAGAATAAGGTACAGAACACGACGGCCGGCGCCTTCATTCTGCCCTCGTATACCGTACTCAACGCCTCGGCTTTCTACGACCAGCCCCGCTTCCGGATTTCGGCCAAGGTGGACAACCTCACCGATAAGCAATACTGGGTAGGCTACACCACCCTCAGCCCGCAGAAATTGCGCAGCGTGGTGGGCAGCGTGGCCTACAAGTTCTAACTCGTCTGAAACGCCTGTCATCCTGAGCCAAGCGAAGGACCTTATACCAGTTGAACGATGGTCGTGACAATGACTCGTTCTGGCGTGATAGGGTCCTTCGCTTGGCTCAGGATGACAGGCCAGTAACAAGGCTTTATCAACAATCTGCTATGACGTTCAGGAAAGTCGTCGGCACATTGCACCTCTGGCTCGGGCTTTCCACCGGGCTGGTGGTGTTTATCGTGAGCCTGACCGGGGCCATCTTCACGTTTCAGGACGAAATCCGGGACGCGACGCAGGCCTCGTGGCGCAAGGTGGAAGCGCCAGCCCAGCCCACGGAACAACTGCTGCCTTCCCGCCTGCAGGCCGTAGTAAAGCGGAATCACCCGGAGCTGAAGCCCGCCTTCTTTATGTACATGGGCCCCGACCGGTCGGCGGTGCTGTACAGCACCGACAAGCAGGACGCGTACTTTGCCACCGCGCTGAACCCCTATACCGGGCAGGAGCTGGGCCACCTCGACCTGCGAAAAGACTTTTTCAGCATCGTACAGGACCTGCACATGTACTTGCTGCTGCCGGTTGAAGTTGGCCACTGGGTGGTGGGCATTTCGGTGCTGGTATTCGTGGTGATGCTCCTGACGGGCATTATTCTGTGGTGGCCCAAGCGCAAAACCGACCGGAAACGCAGCTTTACCATCAAGTGGGGCGCCCGGTGGCGGCGCGTGAATTACGACCTGCACAACGTGCTGGGCTTTTACGCGGCCAGCATTGCCCTGCTTCTGGCCCTGACCGGGCTGATGATGAGCTTTGAGTGGGTGCTCAAGTCGGTGTACTTCGCCGCCAACGCCGGCCACGACTACCCGCAGGAGAAAACGCCGCCGACGGTAGACACCCTGCAAACCGTGGCCGCCGCGCCCCGGCCCGTGGCCGACGTGTACTACCAGCAAATCCGGCGCAGCTCCCCCACGGCCAAGATGATTTTCCTGGGCCTGCCGGCTTCACCCAAGCAGCCGGTTTACAGCGTTGCCTACGAACGGGCTTTGTACTACTACCACCGCGACGAATACTACTTCCACCCGGTATCGGGGCAGCTGCTCAAGGCCATTCCGCACGCCAGCAAGAGCAACGGGCAGAAGGTAGCCGACGTGAACTACGACCTGCACACGGGCCAGGCGCTGGGTCTGGGCGGCAAAATTCTGGCCTTCCTGGGCAGCCTGATTTCGGCCAGCTTGCCCGTCACGGGCTTTCTGGTGTGGTGGGGCCGCCGCCAGAAGCCTAAGAAGCAGCGCGGCAAAGTAGCAGCCATTCGAACGATGTAGAGCCGCGAATACGCGTCTCAATCGTTGCTGATGATGTTTACCCTACCGATTATCGTTCAACGATTGAGACGCGAATACGCGTCTCTACACCGGGCAACGAAGCTACGCAGCGAAGTACTTATCGACCAGCTCGTCGGTCAGCTCCCGGGAGCCGGTCTGGCCGTTTTTGGCGGGTGGGAAGGCATTGCGGCAAAAGCCCATCTGGCGCTGAAAGTCATACAGTGCGTGGCAGTAGCCGGCAATGATGAGGGCGGCCGTCGTCTGGGCCACGTCCCAGAAAACCTGGACGGTGACGGGCGTTTCGCGGTCCTGCACGTCGGCTACATTATAGATGTGCAGCGCGTCGAGGATTTCCAGCTCCGCGCCGTTGCGCAGGGCGTAGAGGTAGCCGGTTTCGCCGTCGTCCTCGAACATCACCTCAAACTCGTGGCCGGCGGCCGTGCTGCTGATGAGCTGGTTTTCCTGGCCGGGCTCAGGCTAGCCTACTTTTATCTGTTCTTCGGCACCTAGTAGCATAACGGTCTTTTGCAGTAAAAAAGGAGCCGCCCTGCTACGGGCGGCTCCTTTCGTGTACGGCTAATTTGGCCCGAAAGCCTTACAGCTTTTCGGCCAGGAAGCGGGCCGTGTGGTTGGTGTCCTTGTGGGCCAGCATGTCCTCGGGCGTGCCCTCGAAGAGCAGGTGGCCACCGTTGGTGCCGCCCTCGGGGCCGAGGTCGATAATCCAGTCGGCGCACTTGATGATGTCCATGTTGTGCTCGATGATGAGCACCGAGTTGCCTTGCTCAATCAGGGCGTTGAGGGCCTTGAGCAGCTTGGCAATGTCGTGGAAGTGCAGGCCGGTGCTGGGCTCGTCGAAGATGAACAGAATTTTATCCTGCTGCAGCGTGGCGCCCTTGGTCAGGAAGGAGGCCAGCTTCACGCGCTGGGCCTCGCCGCCCGAGAGGGTATTGGCCGACTGCCCCAGGCGGATGTAGCCCAGCCCCACGTCGTCCAGCGGCTTGAGGCGCTCGGCTACTTTGGGCTGACCCTTGAAGAACTCCACGGCGTCGGCCACGGTCATTTCCAGCACTTCGTCGATGCCCTTGTCCTGGAATTTGACGTCCAGAATATCCTGCTTGAACTTGCGGCCGCCGCAGCTTTCACAAGTCAGGTAGATGTCGGCCATGAACTGCATTTCAATCTTGACCTGCCCTTCGCCCTGGCACACCTCGCAGCGGCCGCCTTCGATGTTGAACGAGAAATGGGAAGGTTTCAAACCCCGGGCCTTGGCCAGGGGCTGATCCGAAAACAGCGTCCGGATGGCGTCGTAGGCCTTCACGTAGGTCACCGGGTTAGAGCGGCTGCTCTTGCCGATGGGGTTCTGGTCCACGAACTCGACGTGGCTGACTTGGCCCTGCACACCCATCAGGCGGTCGAACTTGCCGGTGGCTTCGCCCGCGCCGCCGCCGAGCTGCTTGGCTACGGCCGGGGCAAGAATGCGCTTCACCAGCGTGGATTTTCCCGAGCCCGACACGCCCGTTACGACGGTCATCACGCCCAGCGGAAACTTGGCGTTGACGTTCTTGAGGTTGTTTTCCCGAGCCCCGGTTACCTCCAGCGCGTTGCGCCAGGGCCGCCGGATCTGGGGCACTTTCACCTCCATCTTGCCGCTCAGGTACTGCCCGGTGTAGGTGGTGGTGTTCTTGAGAATTTCGGGGTAAGTGCCCTGGAACATCAGGTTGCCGCCGCCGCTGCCGGCTTCGGGTCCGATGTCGATAATCTGGTCGGCCTCCTCCATCATCTTTTCCTCGTGCTCCACCACAATGACGGTGTTGCCGAGCTTCTGCAAGGAGCGCAGCACGCCGATGAGCTGCTCGGCATCCTTGGGGTGCAAACCAATGCTGGGCTCGTCGAGGATGTACATGGAGCCCACCAGGGCCGAGCCGAGCGAGGTAGCCAGCGAAATCCGCTGACTCTCTCCGCCGGAGAGCGTGCTGCTCAGGCGGTTCAGCGTCAGGTAGCCCAGGCCCACGCGGTTGAGGTAGCCCAGGCGGTTGGTGATTTCCGTGCTCAGGCGCTCGGCCACCTTCATTTCGTGCTCGGTCAGGGCCAGGTTTTCGAAGAAATCCAGGGCCTTGCTGATGGGCAGCAGCACGAGGTCGGTGATGCTCTGGTCCTGAATCTTGACGTACTGGGCGTCTTTGCGCAGGCGGGTGCCGCGGCAGTCGGGGCAGGTGGTGCGGCCCCGGTAGCGGCTTTGCAGCACCCGGTATTGGATTTTGTGGGTTTGGGTGGCTACCCACTTAAAGTACTCGTCGAGGCCGTCGAAGTACTTGTTGCCTTTCCAGAGCAGGGTGCGCTCGGCCTCGCTCAGCTCGTTGTAGGGCCGGTGAATGGGGAAGTCGAAGCGGATGCCGTTTTTGAGCAGGGGCTTGAGCCACTCGCTCTGCTTATCGGTGCGCCAAGGCGCAATGGCCCCCTCGTACACGGTCAGGCTCTTGTCGGGAATCACCAGGTCCTCATCAATACCCAGCACCGAGCCGAAGCCTTCGCAGGTCTGGCAGGCGCCGTAGGGGTTGTTGAAGCTGAAAAAGTTGACGTTGGGCTCCTCGAACACCATGCCGTCAAGCTCAAATCGGTCGGAGAAGGTGCGGGTTTCGTTGTCGAGGCGGACCAGGCAGGTACCGTGGCCTTCGAAAAACGCGGTTTGCACCGAGTCGGACAGGCGGAAGTGCAGGTCTTCGTCGCCGGGGCGGATAACGGCGCGGTCAATCATGATGTGCACGTCGCCCTTCACCTCGGGCTTGCCCTCGCCAATCAGGTCTTCGATAAAGGCGGTTTCGTCGCCGTTGATGACCACCCGGCTGTAGCCTTTCTGCAGGAGCAGATCTAGCTCCTTGCTCATGGGGCGGCCGTCGGCCGAGGGCTGCAACGGCGCCAGAATCGTAACGCGGGTGCCGTCTTCCAGGCCAAAGAGGTAATCGACGACATCGGCCACGGTGTCTTTGCGCACCTGCTCGCCGCTGACGGGCGAAAACGTGCGGCCCACCCGGGCGAAAAGCAGCTTGAGGTAGTCGTAAATCTCGGTGCTGGTGCCCACCGTCGAGCGGTTGTTCTTGATGCTGACCTTCTGCTCAATGGCAATGGCCGGCGAAATACCGCGGATGTAGTCCACGTCGGGCTTGTCCATGCGGCCCAGAAACTGCCGGGCGTAGGAGCTCAGGCTTTCCACGTACATGCGCTGCCCCTCGGCGTAGAGCGTGTCGAAGGCCAGGCTCGACTTGCCCGAGCCCGACAAGCCCGTGACAACGATAAACTTGTTGCGCGGCAGGGCCACGCTGAGGTTTTTGAGGTTGTGTACCCGGGCATTCTTAATCAGAATGAACTCGCGCGGGTCGAGCTGGTCAATCGGGTCGGCCGCGGGGGCGGCTACTTGTAAAGAATCTTGGGCCATAGAAACGGTAAACAGCCAAGGCGGCCCGTAAGGTTTCCGCCCCGGCAATTAGACCAGCGAAGGTACGGCGGAATGCGGGGCAAAGACGAGCCGCCGCGGAAATTAGCGGAAACGGCCCCGGGTTGGTTCGGGCAGCAGCAGCGCGCTTACCCCGAACCGACAACTGCCGCCGCATCTTCTTAAAATAAGTTTTTTTCTATATTCACCACCCCACCGGAGCCGCTGAATCTTCTGCGGCCAGAGTCACGTAAATTTGGTATTTTCGGACCCTTTTTTGCTCTCAAGCTAACTACAACGCCCCTCAAACAGGAATTTATGAAGAAATTATTACACGTTGCAGTTATCCATTTATTGTTTTTTGCCTTTGCGCTTAGTAGCACTTTCACCTTGGCCGCTGGCGTAGAGCCTTCTCCCCTGAACGGGCAGTGGAAAGGCCAACTGAAGGTACCCGGCGGCAGCCTCGACCTGATTATTACCATCGTGCCCCTCACCGGCGGCACCTACTACGCGGCCCTGGACGTGCCCAAGCAGAAAATCAGCCGGATGCCGGTGGAAGTGGAGTTCAAGAAGGATGATGTGCTGCTCAAGATTGAGCAGGCCGGCAGCCGCTTCACCGGCACGCTCAGCGACGACAAGAAATCTATTGCCGGCACCTGGGAGCAGCCGGGCCTGAAAGAGCAGGTGACGTTCGTGCAGGCCGTTGCTTCCGTCGTCAGCGCGCCCTCGTTCAAACCGGCCCTGCCCTACAAGCTGGAAGAGGTAATCGTGCCCAACAAACCCGCCAAGCTGCGCCTGGGCGCCACTCTGACGATGCCCACCGGCAACGGGCCCTTCCCGGCCGTGGTGCTGATTTCCGACTCGGGCCCGCAGGACCGCGACGCCTCGCAGGAAGAGTACCACATGTTTGCCATCCTGGCCGACTACCTTACCCGCCACGGCATTGCGGTGCTGCGCTACGACGACCGGGGCGTGGGCAAATCGGATGGGCACTACGCCATTGCAACCACCGCCGACCTGGTCACCGACGCGCAGGCGGCGATGGGCTTTCTGCGGGCGCACTACCGGGTCGACAAGAAGAAGGTGGGTATGATCGGCCACGGTGAGGGTGCCAATATTGCCCTGCTGGCCGCCACGCAGCTGAAATCCCCGGACTTCGTGATTTCGCTGGCGGGCTACGGCCTGCCGGGCCGCGACGTGCTGCGCCGCCAACAGGTAGAAATCATGCGCATGATCGGGGCCAACTCCACTCAGGTCGACGCGGCCCTGAAGCTGCACGACAAGATGATCAACATCATCCGGCAGACGCCCAACAATAACCAGGCGCGGGGCAAGGTAGCGGCCATGATCCGGCTCAACAACGCCGACATCGACCCCCTGATGGCCCGGGCCCGGGCCGCCCAGCTCACCTCGCCCTGGTACCGCTACTACCTCGACTTTGACCCCAAAATGAAGCTGGGCGAAGTGCGCTGCCCGGTGCTGGCCCTGAATGGCAACGAAGACCTGCAGGTAACGGCCGGCAAAAACCTTACGATTCTGCAGAAAGGACTGAAGGCCAACGGCAACCGCAACGTAACGGTACATAAAGTGACCGGCGTAAACCATTCCTTCCAGCCCGACCAGTCGGAGTGGCCGCTGGTAAACGGGGAGCAGAAACCTAACTTTTCGCCCAAGGCCTTGGCCCTGATGCAAACCTGGCTGGATGAGCACGCCCGCCCGGCGCCGCTGGCCATTGCGCCCACGCCGCGCTCCAATCCGAAGACGACCCTGCAACGACCCTCGAAGCCCGCCGCCGTGCAGAAGACGGGCCGGTAAGCCCCGCTCCTCGCAAAGCAGCCCCGCCGGCACGCTTCCCCCCCCGGGAACTTGTCGGCGGGGCTGCGGTTTATAACTCTTCCATGCCCACCCTGCTCACCGATCTGGAAGATTTGCTCGGCTTCGGAATGCTCAGCGCCCACACGCTGGATATTCTGCAGCACAAGTACGCCGTGAGTGAGGGGGAGCTGTTTTCGGCCGTGACCCAGGTGGTACGCCGCCGCCGGGCCCTGGCCGAGCAGCCCGAGATGCTGCGGGAGCTACAGCAGAAACGCCAGGCCATGCTCACCGATGCCCGCATCTGCCGGCACTGCGGCGAGGCTATTGGGGTGCGGGCGGCCATGCGCCACCTCTGGCAGGCCCACGACATTGTTGCCCGCACCACCTGGCCGGCGCACTATTCCGACTCCGCCTTTGCCGCCGCCGGCCCCGCCCCCGATTCCGACGACCCGGTGAAGCCCGCCAACGCCCGCCGCTACCTGGTGCGCAGCCGCGGCTACACCATCATGATACTGAGTGAGCGGGGCCTGAACCACCGCTACCGCACCGCCGATTTGAAGCGCGACAACCAGCGCCAGGGCTTCCGGCAGTGCCTGCGCGGCACCTTCATTCTGGTTCCGATGCGGGCCTAGCAGAGTTGAAGCTCATTTGCTATCCGCTGATGTGAAGCGTACCAGCTTCTTAAAACCGAAGCCCAATCTGGCCACCCAGCCACAGCCGCACGGGCGTCCCACCCCATTGGGTGTCCGTGAGCAGCAGCTGGTTCTTGCCAAAGTCCGAATTGGTGCCGTTGCCGTCGTTTTCGTACAAAGCCAGGTTCAGCGTGGGGGAAAATACGAGGCCCAGGTGCCCCCCGGGCTCAATCTGCCAGACCAGGGAGGGCCGCAGCTGGTTGTACGACAGCAGCGTGCCTTCCGTGCCGGGCTGCTTGAGCAGGTACCAGCCCAGCACGTCCAGGTTCCAGCTGAAGCGCCCGTGCTGCCGGCTGGCCGTGCCCACGCCGAAGCCCGTGGCCCAGCGAATCCGGTTGCCGAAGGGCTGAGTCGCGGCGGCCAGGATGGTGTAGTAGCGCGTCACGCCCAGCTTCAGGGCGGCATTCAGGGGCAGGGTTTCACTGGTCCAGACCTCGCCGTGCAGGTAGCCGTGCCGCACCACGTTGATGATGCCCAGCGTGGCACCGTCCACCGAATCGGCCACGTTAATCAGCCCCAGCTGCACGCCCTTCACGTGCTTGGCCACGTTGATCAGGCCAAACTGCAGGCCCGTCACGCGCCGGGCCGAATTGAGCACGGCCGCCGTTTGCAGCCCCCGGATGTCGGTGCCGGTCAGATTGGCCACGCCGGCCGCCTGCAACAGCGGCCCCGGCAACGAAGTGGCACTGGGAGCCGCCGGGTGCCCGGCCACCGAGTCGGTGGCCAGCAGGCGGGGCAGCCCCAGCAGCTGCCGGGCCAGGGCGGGCCGGCTACCCCCGCGCCGGGTGCGGGCCGCCCCCCCGACCATATTCACCAGGCCCGCCACCTGTAGGCCCCGGGCGTCGTCGCGCACCATGTTCACCAGGCCCGCCGCCTGCCCGCCCCCCACCGAGCCGCCGGTGATGTTGACCAGGCCGGCCGCTTGCAGGCCCTGCACCTCGGTGCCCGTCACGTTCAGCAAGCCCGCTACCTGGACGCCCCGCACCGTGTCGCGCACCACGTTCACCAGCCCGCCCACCTCGGCCCCGCGCACTCCGGCCGAGTAGCCCGCCAGCACGTTCAACGACAGGTCGTTGATGCTGCGGCCGCTGCGCAGGCCATTGGAACCCAGCGGCGTAATAAAGGACACCTGCGCCCGGTGGCGCGTATATTCTTTGTCTTTCCGCAGGCTGGCCGGCGCCACGGACACCGGCGCCAGCACCGTATCCCGACCGGGCAGGCCGCTGTGTACCGCTACGACCCGCCCAGCCAGCGTATCGCGCCGGGCGCCGGGGGCCAGCCGCCCGATGCCCTGGCGCAGGGGTTGTTTCAGCTCGGCGGTAGCGGCGGTCAGTGTGTCGAGCAGGGCGTTGGTTTCACCGGCCAGCAGCTCGGCCCCTTTGCCCACTACCTGGCCGGTGCGCCGGGCGGTGTGGGCCACGGCACCGGTAGCCGCGCGGGCCGCCCGCCGGGCCTTCTGCCGCCACCGCGCCAGCACCGACTGCGCGGCCCGGGTGGTGGTATCGGTGGTGGCGGAAAACTGCCGGATGGTATCGGCCAGCGTGGGCAGGCGCCGGGGCAAAACCGGCGCCGCAGCCGGAACGGCGGCCGGGGCCAGCTTCGGGGCTACGCTTTTTTGGGTGCTGGCCGTAACGGTGCCGGCCGGGTTCAGCGGCCGGGTTTTGTACCCAGCCAGAGCAGGCCGTTTGGCAGTCCCGGCCGCACTGCCCGTTGCTGCTGCTGCATGGCCCGGGCCGCCAGGCCGAGCCTTTTTCAGGGCTACTACTTCGGCGGCGGCGGCGGCGGCGGGAGCGGCTTCCGTGGCGGGCTTGGGCGTTTTGGGTGGCGCGAAGGGCGGCCTTTCGCCGGTGCGCCACAGCACGATCTGGCCCCCGATAACCTGGTAGGAAACCCCGCGGCCCTGAAACAGCCTTTGCAGCACGTCGCCCACCGGCCGGGGGCCGTTGGTGTGCAGCGTCACGCGCTTTTGCAGAGGAATAAAAGTGCTACTGTAGCTGAAGGGAATGCCGCTCTGGCGGGTAATGTCGCGCAGCACCTGCTGCAAGGGCGCCTCGGTGGCAGCCACGCTGACGCGCCGCGCCAGCAGCCCGGCTGCCGACTGCGCCCAACTACCGCCGCTGAGCAGCCACAAGCATACGACAAGACCGGACAGGTACCGCATAGCCGCGGGGAAAATCAGAGTGAAGCTGAAAGCTGACGCGGCCGGGCAGCCCGGCCGCCACTTCTCAGTAAACGAAGGATGCGGGGCCGGCTACATCGGTTGCCCGCGCAGCAGCTACTCGCAGCCGGGGCCGCCGAGCAGGTAACCACTGACGGCGTCGCCGGTCAGCGTGGAGTTGGTGGCCAGGCTTACCACCTGCAGCACCTGGGCGGGCGTGGGCTGGCGGAAAGTACCGGTGAAGCGGCATTTCAGCAGGGCTTTGTCGGCCACCAGAATGTTGGTGCCGAAGGTGGTGCGTAGCGTCCGGATGACATGGGCCAGGGACGCATTATCAAAGGTCAGCTCGTCGGTTTGCCAGGCCCGGAAGTTGGCGTCGGCAGTCGAGGTGCGGCGCACCGGGGCCGGCTTTTTAGCCTGGCGAGCCGCCAGCAGCACGCCGCGCTGCCCGGGCGTCAGCAGCACCGAGTCGGGCGGGCCGGCGCGGCGGGCCAGGGCCACCCGGCCCGTCACCACCGACACTTCCACCGAGTCTTCGGCCGGGTAGGCGCGCACGTTGAACGAGGTGCCCAGCACCCGGGTGCGCGCTTCGGCGCTGAGCACGGTGAAGGGGTGGGCGGGGTCTTTCCGCACCTCGAAGAAGGCCTCCCCGCTCAGCTGCACCCGCCGGGCGCCGCCCCGGAAATCAGCCGCGTATTCCAGGGTCGAATGCCGGTTGAGCCACACCTGGCTGCCGTCGGGCAACGCTACCAGCCGCTTCTGGGTGCCGGCCGCTACCACCACGGGCGGCGTGGGCAGCAGTTGGCGCCGGTAGCCGCGGAAGGCATACGCGGCGCCGACCAGCAGCAGAATCGTGGCGGCAATGCGCAGCAGCGTGGGCAGGGCCCGGGGCCGCAGCGCAACAACCCGGGCTTCGGCAGCTTCGGCGGCCGGCTCGGGCGGGCTGACCCGCATGGTGGGGCGGGCCGTAGGCTTCGCTCCCACCATTTGGGGCCGGAACCGTTGCCAGGCCGCTTCCACGTCGGCGGCACTGAAGAGTTCGGCCACTGGGGGCGCGCCGGCCCGCTCCCAGGCCCGGGTGGCATCGGTCAGCAGCCCCAGCCGCTTGGGGTCGGCCGTGAACCAGGCCCGCAGCTGCTCCAGCTCGCCGGGCGTGGCTTCGCCCGCCAAGTGCTTGGCCAGCAACTCCCAGGGGGCCTCGGCTTCGGGCTGGAGCATTTTAGTTATTGGTTGTTAGTTGTTAGTTGTTCGTTGCATTAGCCCGGGGCTCAGCAATGAGCGGAGCGCAAATATGCCATTGATTTCCTGAAGAACTCTACCTGATAAGCACAGCCGTAACGGCCGCCCGACAACCAGCAACTGACCACCAGCACCTGACAGCTAAAAACCTACTCAATCACCAGGGAATCGGCGCGCACGGTGTGGCCGGCGAAGTAGCCCACGGCGGCTTTGTCGGAGCCGGGCTGCACGTTGCGCACGTTGGTGCGCACGTTGGCCGGCGGCGTGGCAAACAGCCCCAGGTTGTTGAGCTGGGTGGCCATTTCGTTGAGAAAGTAGAAATAGTCGCGCGGAATGGACAGGGCCTCGACCCGCACTTTGTCGCCCTTGCGGAACGGGCCCTGCGCGCCTTCCTCATCGGTCAGCTCCACGCCGCCGATGTAGTTGCCGTCCACCAGCTCGTCGTTGGTTACAATCAGGTCGTTGGGCCGGTTGAGCAGCTTGCCGTTCTGGTACACCTTAAAGCGGTAGTAGTCGCCCACGCCGGGCGTTTCCTTGCCGTAGTACAGGATGTAGTAGCCCTCGTCCTCGGTCGGCGACTTGGCCCGGAACTCGGCCCGGATACTGTCGATTTCGGGGGTGCGCCGAATTTCGGTTTCGGCCCGGTACTCCTCCCCTTCCGCCCGGATGGTCAGCACGTACTGGTTGCCGATCTTGCCCCGCAGCGTGCTGGCGGCGTAGCGCCCCGGGCTGACTTCCCGGAGCGTTTCGCTGCGCCCCTCACTGTCCTGCAAGGTCAGCACGGCCCCCGAGACGCGGGGCAGCGCGGCCTCGTCGAAGTAGGGCGCGGTCTTGGTCAGCGTCACGTAGTAGGGGCCGGGCTGGTCGGTTATTTCGCCTTCCACGGCCAGCAGGGGCTTGCCTTCGGGAATATCCACGGGCACGACATCCACGCAGCCAGGGAGGGCAAGCAGGCCGGCGGCAGAGAGCAGAAAAGGGACAATGCGGTTCATACGCGGAGTAGTTGTTCGTTGTTAGTTGTTCGTTGTTCGTTGTTAGTCAATATTTTAACAAGAGCCTGACAACGAACAACGAGCAACTGACAACTTTAGAAGTTGAAGTTGTAAGACACCGAGGGCAGCACCGAGCCGAACACGGCCAGGCGCACGGCCTCGGTTTTGGCCGGGTTGTCCTCGTTCTGCCGGAAATAGATGCTGTAGGCGTTGCGGCGGGCGTAGGCGTTGTAGACCGAGAACGTCCAGCTGCTGTGCCAGCGCCGGTTGGGGTCAATCTTACCCTCGCGCGTGGCGGCCAAATCGAGGCGGTGGTAGGCGGGCACGCGGTAGTTGTTGCGCACGTCGCCGTTCACGTTGGGTATTACCAGGCCCTGGTACACGTAGCGCGAGTCGGGGAAGGTGGTGGCAATGCCGGTGCTGTAGTTGAACGTGCCCGACACCGTCCAGCGCGCCGACAGCGCGTAGATGCCCACCACCGAGAGGTAGTGCGTCTTGTCGTACTTGTTCACGTACCAGTTGCCGTTGTTGATACCGTCGATGCGGCGCTCCGAGCGGCTCAGCGTGTAGCTGATCCAGCCGGTGAGCTTGCCCTCGTTCTTTTTCAGGTAAAACTCGGCCCCGTAGGCCCGGCCCCGGCCGTAGAGCAGCTCGGCTTCCAGGTTTTTATTCAGCAGCGTATTGGCCCCGTTAATGTAGTCAATCTGGTTGTCCATGCGCTTGCCGAATACTTCCACCGAGGCCTCGTAGGCGTTATCCCGCAGGTTGCGGAAGTAGCCCACGGCCAGCTGGTCGGCGTGCTCGGGCTTGATGTTCTTGGTGCTCGGCGTCCAGACGTCCAGCGGCGAGGAGGCCGTGGTGTTCGACACCAGGTGAATGTACTGCACCATGCGGTTGTAGCTGGCTTTCAGGGAGCTGTTATCCGTCAGGGCGTAGCGCAAGGAGGCCCGGGGCTCCAGGTTGGGGTAGCGCTTGATGAGCTGGCCCTTGTCGTACTGGCGGGGGTTCACCGGGGTTTTCTGGCGGCCGTTGGGGCCTTCGTAGTCGTACACGGTGCCACCGCCGAGGTAGTCAAACATGCTCAGGCGCAGCCCGTACTGGGCCGATAGCCGGGGCGAAAAGGTCCGCTCGTTGTCGATATACGCCCCGTACTCCACGGCCTGCTGGTTGTCGAGGGCAATGGGCCGGAAGATAGACGTCGCGCTCAGCGGCGTCACCTGCCCGGGCAGAAAGGTGTAGTAGATGCTGCTCACGCCGAAGTTGAGCGTACTCTGGGGCGTGCGGTAGTAGTTGAAGTCGGCCTTGAGGCTGTAGTTCACGATGTTGGACTTCCACTCAAACGACTGGTTGCCCTCGGGCACGCCCAGGCCGTAGTCGTACTTGCTCACTAAGGCCGTCACGTTGGCAAACAGCCGGGAGTTGAACACGTGGTTCCAGCGCACGGTGCCGGTGCGGTTGCCCAGCGTATTCTTGAAAGCCTTGCCGAAGGCAAACACGTCGCGCCCCAGGTAGCCCGATACAAACAGCCGGTCCTTTTCGCCGAGGGTGTAGTTGGCCTTGGCCGAGAGGTCGTAGAAATACGCCTGATTGTCTTTCTGGTCGGGCACAAACTTGAGGAACAAATCCCCGTAGGAGCGCCGCCCGGCCACGATAAACGAGCCTTTGTCCTGCACAATCGGCGCTTCCACGGCTAGGCGCGACATGATGAGGCCCACCCCGCCCGACACGCCCAGGCGCTGGGTGTTGCCTTCCTTCATCCGCACGTCGAGCAGACTCGACAGCCGGCCGCCGTACTGGGCCGGGATGCCGCCCTTCACCAGCTTGATGTCCTTGACGGCATCGGGGTTGAAGGTCGAGAACAGCCCGAACAGGTGGGAAGCGTTATAAATCGGGGCCTCGTCCAGCAGGATCAGGTTCTGGTCCACGCCGCCGCCGCGCACGTTGAAGCCCGAGGCCCCCTCGCCCACCGTGCTGATGCCCGGCAAGAGCTGAATGCTGCGAATCACGTCGACTTCGCCCAGCAAAGCCGGCACCAGCTTCACGGTTTTCATGTCGAGGCGGTTGGTGCTCATTTCGGTGCTTTTCACGTTTTCGTCGGGCTTCGTGCCCGTCACCACCACTTCGCCGGTTTGCACGCCCTGCACCGCCAGGCGCACCGAGCGGGTCTGGCTTTCGGTCAGCGTCAGGGTCAGGTTCTGGGGCTCGTAGCCCAGAAAGGTGTAGGTCACGGTGTAGGTGCCGCGGGGCAGGGTCAGGGAGTAAAAGCCGTACTCGTTGGCCGTGGCGCCCACGCCCAGGCTTTTCACGACGACCGAGGCACCCACCAGGGCCTCGCCGTTGGCGGCGTCCCGCAGGTAGCCGCTCACCGTGACTTTGCTGCCGGCCGCCGCCGCCGACTGGGCCCGGGCCAGCGGCTCCAGCGCCAGGAATAACAGGGTAAGAAGGGTGATAAAACGCAGCATAGGAAGTAGGTCTGAGGAAAGGCGAAAGGAAAAAAAGGGTACTGCGCCGGCCCGTCGGAAACGGACCCGTCGATTTGGAAAATCGTCCCGTCCGTTTGGGCCAGTCGACGGCTCCGTTTCTAAAAACTCTCGGAGGCTTTGGGGCAAGACATACCTATGTCTTACCCCGGACATAACTATGTTTTGGTCCGGACATAGGTATGTCCGGGCTACAGCCCCGGCGGGCTTAGTTGGCGTCGACTACGCGGCCCGAGCCGGAGGTGTGCACCGTAATAGTGGGGCGGCCTTTGTAGTACACCGTGCCCGAGCCGCTGAGCGCGGCATGCAGGCTCTGCGCGACGGTGAGGCGGGCGCTGCCCGAGCCGCTGATGCTGACCTCGGCGGCTTGCACCGTCAGCGGAAACGCCTGCACCTCGCCCGAGCCGCTCAGGTGCACGTCGTAGCGGGCGGCGTCGCCGGCCAGGCGCACCCAGCCCGAGCCCGAAATATCCGTGCTCAGGCTCTGCCCGCCCGCCACGCTCAGGTCGATGCCGCCGGAGCCCGACACCGTGGTGCTCAGGCTGGCGGCCCGCCAGGGGGTCTGCCCCAGCACCTTGCCCGAGCCCGACACGGCCACGCTGCTCAGGCTGGGCGTGGTCACGTAGATTCGGATGGGCTCGTGGCCGCGCACGTTCACCCGGCCGTAGCCGATGGCCAGCCGCTCGCCGCTCACGTTGGTTTGCAGCACGTCCAGGATGTTTTGCTGGGCCTCGACGCGCACGGCCTGGGTGGGTCCCTGGGTTAGGTACACGTCGGCATCCACGGCCAGCTCGAGGCGGGAGAAGCCCGGCACGGTGCGGTTTTCGGTTACCACCGGCCCCGCGCCGGTTACTTTGTCGGGGAAGATGTCGGCGCAGTCGCAGCTGCCCAGCAGCAGGCCCAGCGGCAGCAGCCCCAGGAAGAGAAGTTTGTTCATAGCCGTAGTCAGTTCAGGTCAGAAAAAAGGATTGGCTTTCCCCTCTCTGATCCGCTGCCCGGCCCCGACCCCTACGCCGTTGGGAAATATTTTTTCCGGCGGCGGCCTGCAAGGTGTAGAGACGCGTATTCGCGTCTCAATCGTTGCTGACGTTGTTTCCGCCGGCTACCGTTGCACGTATCGTCCACCGATTAGACGCGAATACGCGTCTCTACAACAAAAACGAATACAGGTTTTTGAGCAGGCCGCTCAGCTGCTGGCGCATGATGCGCAGGGCCTTGCCCATCTGGTTTTCCACGGTTTTGGGCGAAATATCGAGCGTTTCGGCAATCTGCTGGTAGCTCATCTCGTCGTAGCGGCTCATGGTAAACACCACCCGGCACTGGGGCGGCAGCCGGGCCAGGGCGGCTTCCACCGAGTCTTCGGCTTCTTGCTGGTAGAGGGCGTGCAGGGCATCGTCGGTGCGGGGCTCGGCCGCGGGCGGCGCGTCGTCCCAGGCCACCTGCCGCTGGCCCCGCTCCTGGTAGCGCAGGGCCGCGTTCAGGGCCGCCCGGTACAGGTAAGCCCGGTAGGTGGTGCTGATGACCAGCGTGGCGCGCCCGTTCCAGATGCGCAGAAACACGTCCTGCAACAGGTCCTCGGTGGCGTCCCGGTCGTGCACCACCCGCTGAATGACGTTGCCCAGCGGCCGGTAAAATTCCTTGAACAGCACCTCCATGAATGCCTCGGCATCCGTCTCGCGCAGGTGGGCGAGCCGGGCTTCCAAAGCATCTGCGGGAGGAGAAGTAGCCATAGCGCGGGGTGGCCGCCCGGCCAGGAGCGGCCCGGGAGTGGCATAATTCGGGGGCAAAGCTACACTATATAGCGTTTTCCCTACTCTCTCTTAGCCCACTTATGCTACATAATTTGGGCCTACGCCACCGGCTCGGGGGCGGGTTCCGGCTTTTTCGGGGTCATATCCAGGCTGCGCAGCTTATCGGCCCGCCAGGTGGTAACGAGCACCACCACGATGGTCATGATGCCGCCGAATACCACCGAGCGCACCACGCCCAGCAGCTTGGCCGCCGCCCCCGACTCGAAGGCTCCGATTTCGTTGCTCGACCCGATAAAGATGTTGTTCACGGCCGACACCCGGCCTTTCATGTACTCCGGGGTGTAGGTGTGAATCAGGGTGGAGCGCACAATCACCGACACCGAGTCGAACACGCCGGTGAGAAACAGCAGCCCCAACGACAGCCAGAAGTTGGTGGACAAGGCAAAGGCAATGGTAGCGGCCCCGAAGCCGGCCACGGCCCACAGCAGCTTGCGGCCGGCGTGGCGCTTCAGGGGGAAATACGTCAGCACCACGGCCATCAGCACCGAGCCCACGGCGGGGGCCGCCTCCAGGTGGCCCAGGCCCGCCGCCCCCACGTGCAGAATATCGACGGCAAACACGGGCAGCAGGGCCACGGCCCCCCCGAAGAGCACGGCAAACATATCCAGGGCCAGGGCCGCCAGCACCAGTTGGTTGCTGAAAATAAACTTCAGGCCGCTCAGCACGCTTTCCTGCAAGCTCAGCTTTTCGCCTTCCCGCGCGGGCAGGGGCCGGGAGGCAATGCCGGCAAACTGCACTACGGCCAGCAGCAGCAGCACCGCCGCCACGGCGTAGGAATTGGCCACGCCCAGATGGGCCACCAGGTAGCCGCCAATGGCGGGGCCCAGCACGGCCGAAGCCTGGTAGGTGGTGCTGTTCCAGGTAATGGCGTTGGCCAGCTTTTCGCGGCTGGGCAGCAGCTGGGGCATAAACGAAAACAAGGCCGGCCCCAGAAAGCCCCGGGCAATGCCACTGATGAAGATGACCACGTAGAGCGGCAGCGTGTAAAGCGCACCTTTGGCCAGCAGCGGCAGCCCCGCCGGCGAAGCCAGGGCCCACAGCGCCGCCGCGCACAGCAGCAGCACCGTCACGGTCACCATGATGATGTTCTTGCGCTTCACCGAGTCGGCCACGTGCCCCGCGTAGAGCGACACGCCAATGCTGGGCAGCGCCTCGGCCAGCCCGATAAAGCCCAGGGCCAGCGGGTCGTTAGTGAGCCTAAAAATCTGCCAGGCCACGACCAGCCCCTGCACCCGGGTAGCCACCGTAAAGCACACCCGGGCCGAAATCAGCCGGCGAAAATCAGGAATCCGCAGCGCGGCGTAGGGGTCGTGGGGAGTCAGGGCAGTATCAGCAGACATACGGTAGCAAACAGAATAGCAAGGCGCAAAGGTAAGCCGAAAGCCGGGCCGCCGGCACGGTTCTGCTTACCAAAGGCCCGGGGCAGCCGGCAGCGCCGGTTCCTACAACCGCCTCTGCGCCCAACAGTTCAGCGCCGCCGGCCTCGGTGGCTCTCGTGCGGCCGAATGCCGCGGCCCCGCTTTGGAATCAGGGCCAAAATATCTATCTTACTAGCCTGCCCTGGTGCTCCTTACCCCGCGCTAATCCCCCTCTCCGCCGATGTCCGTACCTACCGTTACTACCGTTGCCGACTTCGTGGAGCTGACCCTGCGCGAAGACCTGGGTACGCTGTTAGGCCGCTGGCTGCGGCAAGTGAGCGGCGAGGAAGTGCGGCAGGGCTACGAGGCCACGCTCCGGGTCGCCGCCCCCCAGCGGGTGCGCTACTGGCTGCTCGATCTGCGCCGCCGCGGCACCATCACCGAGGAGTCCACGGAGTGGGTCTTGTCCGCGTTTCTGCCCCGGCTGGCGAACTTGCTCGGCGGGCGCGTGTACCTGGCCTTTCTCATGTCGCCGGCCCACCTGAGCAACGTCGACCAGGAAAACGGCGCCCCGCTGGTTTCCAGCGCCGACTGCCACGTACGCCTCTTCAGCGACGAAGGGGCGGCGGCCGAGTGGCTGGCCCGCCGCCGCGCCCACGAAACCAACGCGTAACCTTCACCCGGCAAAGCGCGTCAGCAGGAAAGCAGATCGGCCGCCCGCCCTTCGCCTCACCCCTGCCAACCTCTTCCCGCCATGCGCTACCTCGTCCTCGCCTGCTTCGCCTTCGGTGGCCTAACGCTGACCGCCGCTCCCGCCCTGGCCCAAACAACGGCCCCGGCCGCCGCCACGCAGACGGCGGCCCTCAAGGATGGCGTCGTGCGGCGCGGCGGCGTCACGCTGCGGCTACAGGCCGGGCAGAGCACCCGCCTGTCGGCCCCCGTCACGATGGACAACGGCCTGGTGGTGCGCCCCGACGGCATTATGATTGGCAAAGACGGCTCCCGCCAGATGCTGCCCGAGGGCAAGGCCGTGAATATGCAGGGCGTAGTCGTCAATTTCACGGATGACATGATGTCGGCCCCGGCCATTGAGCAGCGGGCCCGGCAGGTGACGGGGCAGCCTACCGAAACCCGCCTGCCCGGCCCCGCGCAGGCCCTGGTGCCCCAGCGCCTGGCCACCGAGTTGCGCCGCACCGAGCAGCGTCTGGCGCTGCTCCAGCAGCTCGCCGACCGTCTGGCCCAGCGCACCGCCGCCGCGGTAGGCTCCAATGCCAGCGCGGCCCCGCTCGACCGCCAGCTGCAGGAAATTGATTCCCAACTACGGCGCTGAGCCCGGAAGCCAGCCTGTATGCAAGCCCACCTAGGCGGGCTTTTTTGTTGGGCTAGATTTGCGCGCGAACGAAATAAGGGCCCTTAAATTTTGCAGCCTTCTGCCTCAATACTAAATAGTTGATAGTACTTATTGAGTAGATTATTATAAAAATTAGAAATTATTTTGCTTTCGAAGCAACTACGCATTGCGAATGGGGTCGGCGTTTTCTACATTTGGAAACTTCATCTCTCCTTCAGAAACGTTCTCATTCTCACCGGCAACTGCACTCTATGGCCTAAAGCTCTACGTTCCTCTAACCCGTAGCCTTTATGGACACCATGCAGCCGAGCGATTCCGCTCTCATATCCCTTTACATCGCCGGTAAGGAAGATGCCTTTGCTTTATTGTTAGATCGGCACAAAAGCCGCGTTTTCACCACCATCATGCTGATTGTGCGCGATGAGGACGTAGCCGAAGATTTGCTGCAGGATACTTTCATCAAAGCTATCCACACCATGAAGAGTGGGCGCTACAACGAGGAAGGTAAGTTCTCCTCCTGGATCTGCCGGATTGCCCACAATCTGGCCATCGACTTTTTCCGTCGCGAAAAACGTAGCCCTTTATTGAACCTTGATACAACAAGTCATGCGTTCAACTCGTTGTCGTTGGCAGAAGAGGGAGCCGAGGCAACCATCACCCGAGAGGAAACCCACGCCCGTCTTCGCGAGCTGATTCAGGAGCTGCCCGCCGTACAGAAAGAAGTGCTCATCATGCGTCATTACGGCGACATGAGCTTTCAGGAAATTGCGGATGCAACCGGGGTGAGCATCAATACAGCGCTGGGGCGTATGCGTTACGCGCTGATCAACCTGCGGAAGAAGATGGCCGCACAACCCGTTTTCTATGATCAAAACCTTTACCCACGAGAAACTGCTCCGGTACGTATACAACGAATTGCCGGCTAATGAGCACCAGGAGATAGAGCAGGCCCTGCTCCACGACGCCGAACTGGCTACTGTGTGCGCCGACCTCCTACTGGCCCAGCGCTGCCTGGACGGCCTGAAAAGTGCCCCCAGCCCGCGTACCACCGATTCGATTTTGCAGTACTCCCGCACCTTTCTCAAGGCTGGGTAAAGCGTACACTACAACTGTCATCCTGAGCGTGCAAGAACCCTTGCGGCCTGCCCGGCTTGCCCTTAGTGGCAGCCAGGCCAGCGGTGGGCGGTTCGGGCCACGCTCAGGATGACTTTTTTTGGCCGTATTTTGCCGCTTCTCCAGCGTCTCTTTGCCTTCTGCCATGCGCAAGCCCGAGCGGTTCCGCCACTTTCTGAACTACTTTACCACGCACTTTCCCGAGCCCAAAACGGAGCTGCACTACGGCAACCCCTACGAGCTGATCGTGGCCGTGGTGCTCAGCGCCCAGTGCACCGATAAGCGCGTCAACCAGATTATGCCCGCGCTGCTCGAGCAGTTTCCCACGCCGGCGCATCTGGCTTTGGCCTCGGCCGAGGAGATTTTTCCGTTTATCCGCAGCGTTTCCTACCCTAACAACAAGGCCAAGCACCTGGCGGGGCTGGGCCGGCTGCTGGTCGAGGAATTTAACTCGGAAGTACCCAGCTCCATCGAAGAGCTACAGCGCCTACCGGGCGTGGGGCGCAAAACGGCTAACGTCGTCGTCTCGGTGATTTACAACCAGCCGGCTATGGCCGTCGATACACACGTGTTCCGGGTGTCGCACCGGCTGGGGCTGGTGCCGCAGAAAGCCACGACGCCACTGGCCGTGGAAAAGGAGCTGGTGCGGTATATACCAGAGGCGCTGATCCCGAAGGCCCACCACTGGCTGATTCTGCACGGCCGCTACGTGTGCGTAGCCCGGACGCCAAAGTGCGCTATTTGCCCGCTAAAGGGCTTTTGCAAGTACTACGCCACGCATTTTGGCAAGCCGAATGCCGAAGCAAAGAGCCCGGAAAATAACGTGGAAATCTGAATATCAGTGCTCAATTAGTACAACCTAGTACAAAACCAGTTCTCTACAGTTTAAACTCTTGCGCTTTCTTCCAGAATAGTCTGGATGGTGCGGGCAATCTGCTGGCGGTCGAAGTCCGCGGTGGCTACGGCTTGCCCCCGGCGCCCGGCTTCGCGGAGCACATTGGGTTGAGCCAGCACTTCGAGGAGCTTGTTGCGCAGGGCTTCGGCGTCGCCGGCCGGGGCGTACCAGCCACAGCCGTGCTCTTCTACCAGCTGCTTAGTCCAGCCCCGATTAGTCACGACGACCGGCGTGCCCACGGCCAGGCTGTCGTAGAACTTGGCGGGGGAGTTGGCATCTAGCACCGGCAGGTTCAGGAAAGAAACCACGGAGACGTCGGCCAGCCGGAACCAGGCAAAAACCGCGTGCCGGGGCTGGGGCACTACCACCCGGATGCTGGCACAACGCCCCGCCGCCGCCCGGACCAGCGGCTCGTAAAAACCCAGCCCCATGAACAGCCACACCACCTCGGGCCTGACGAGGGCCAGCTGCTCGGCGGCGGCGACCAGCGTCGGAATGTCGTTGGCCCGGCCGAAGGTACCGGCGTAGAGGATAACCTGCTTGCCGGCCAATCCTTGCTCCGTCCGCAGCTTTTCCACGGCTTCCGGAGTCGCCCGGGCCGCCAGGTCCAGGTCGGTGCCGTTGAGGACCGTGGTAATTTTCTCACCAGCTACGCCCAAGTTCTCCACGTAGCGGGTCATGTCCGGAGACAGCGGCAGGATGTGGCGGGCACTCTGGTACAGGCTTTTTTCCAGGGCAAACAGCCGATTCTGGGCCCAGCGCGTGGGCACGGCGCCCATGGCAATAGGAAACGACGGCCACAGGTCCTGCACCTCAAACACCCAGGGAATCTGGCGGCGCTTCGCGACCTGCGCGGCGGCCCAGGCAGCCGTCAGCGGCGTGGAGATGCCCCAGATGACGTCGGGCCGCTCCAGCTTCAGGCCTTCCCGCACGGCGTAGGCCGCGTATTGCCCAAACGACAACACCCGCCGGGCGACGCCCATCTTGTTTTCGTAGGGCACCTCGGCGGCCCGCATTTCCACGCCCGCCGGCAGCCAGGGGTACTGCTGCGTCAGGCGCTGCGTTTCCCAGGTGCGGGTCGTAATCAGGGTGACGCGGTGCGACTGGGCCAGGTGGGCCAGCAAAGAGTAGTGGCGGCTCGTTGCCGGACAGTCAGGATTGGTGTGGTACTGGCTGAAAACGGCAATGTGCACGGCTCGTTAATTAAGAATTAGGAATTAAGAATTAGGAATTTGCTCCTACTCCTGAAAGCACGAAATGCCGGAAGCTGGGCTGTAGTCCTACTTATTAACTACCAATTATTTCCGCTTCGGCCGGTAGCGCGACTCGTTCAGGATCCGCTGCGGGTCTTGCTGGGCCATGAGCTGGGCCAGCGTCACGTTGGGGTGGTCGGCCATGTACTTGCGCACGATCTGCCAGCCCACCCAGGCCCCTACCCGGCCGGGGCAGGTTTTGTCGATTTCGGGCACGTTGGGCCGCTCCCCGATGTACTTCTGGATGGTGAACGGGCTGGTGTTGTAAAGCAGGTTTTTCTCGATGAAGTGGGCCCACACCTTGCCTTCGTTATACTGCAGGTTGGCCAGCTCGTTGTTGGTGAAGCCCACCAGCAGCGTATCGGGCGTGCAGGGCAGCACCTTTTCGGCGAAGTACAAGGACTTGCCAAACTGCACCATCTCGCTGAGCATGGTCTGGTCGGTGAGCTTCTTCTGGTTGTACTTGCTGGAAATAGCCAGGGCCGCCGTGGGAATCAGATAGGCGGGTTCGTAGCGGCGCAGAATGTACTCGGGCACGTTGGGCCGGTAGCTGGCTTTGGAGCCGGCAAAAAAGTCGAGGCCCAGCACCATCAGGCTGTCGTTCACAAACAGGTCCTGACTCAGCCCGCTCACGAAGGTCTTGACGGGCGGCACCGGAAACGCCGGGAAATAGTAGCGCACGTGCTGAAACAGCTGCTTCAGCTCAGCTTGCAGCGCCTGATCCTTGAACTCGGCCGCCGATTCCCGGCCCAGCTTCTGCAAGCCTTGGTTGGTAGCTAGGCTGACCAGTTTTTCGGCCAGAATATCCTCCGAAGGAAACTGCTTGCGGCCCAGAAAATAGGTGGCAAAGGCCGGCTGCTGCTGCAGAAACTGCTGGGCCTGGGCCACGTTCCGGATCTGGAAGAAGGGCTGCTCCAGTCGCTGCAGCTGCACCGTCACGGGCACCTTGGCCACTTCCGGGTCGGGCTGGCAGGTTTCGGTGGACGTGCAGCCGCTCAGCAGCACCACGGTGCTCAGCAAGCCGGTCAGCAAAAGGCGCAGGGAGGCAGGAATGTAAGTCACGCTTCTATCTTTAGGGCGAAAATAGCCAAAACGAAACGCCGCGTGGCTGACTTTCGTCTAAAGCCTGACTCTTTTCCCATTCTCATGAAAAAATTGCTTCTCGCAGCGTTGGTTCTGGGTGCCTCGGCCGGCACGGCTTCGGCCCAGGTTGAAATCGGCCTCAAACTGTCTCCTTCCATTACGTATCTGCGCGCTGATTCGCCTTCCAATCTGAACTTTCAGAACGAAAAGAGCAAGCTCAGCCTCGGGGGCGGCCTGGTGGTCGACTACTTCTTCGGCCAGAACTACGCCTTCAGCTCCGGGGTCTGGCTCACCAGCAAAGGCGGCACCATCAGCTACCTCGACCGGGACCCGAACTCTACCTCCACGACTCCCAGCGTGCGGCGGGAGCAGAAAATTGCCCTGCAGTACCTGGAAGTGCCCGTGACGGTGAAGCTGTTTACCAACGACATTGCCACCGATACCAAGCTGTATTTCCAACTCGGCGGCACGGCCGGCGGCGTCATTGCCACCCGCATCAACGGCGAGAAGCGGTACCAGGACCCCAGCAACGGCAACACCGAAACCACCGCCTCCAAACACGTTATCATCCCGGATTTGTCGGCCCTCATCGGGGGGGGCGTAGAGTACCAGCTGGGCCAGAGCACCAAGATTTTCGGCGGCCTTTCCTATCACCGCGGCCTGGTCAACATCGACAAATACTTCGACAAGGACCGGGGTTTTCAGGATGTCAGCCTCAAAAACAACGAAATAGCCCTCGACCTCGGACTCAAGTTTTAAGGTGCTAATGCGTCAGAATGGGCTGATGTGCTAATGCGGGTGTCATCGTTCCCGCATTCTCCACCTTTAGCACATTACCCACCTGAGCACCTGAGCACATTAACCGAAAAAGCCCTTGCTACTCATTCCGAGCAGCAAGGGCTTTCTTCTTATCAGGAAGGTTTTCGCAGAAAAACCGTCAATCAGTAATTTCTTCCACCTCCCGGTCCTGGAGGCGGCTCATGGCGGCGGCGGGGGAATGTATTTCAATTTCCTCGCCCCGCTCATCCTCGATGCGGTAGTCGGTCAGGCCCAAGGACGTATCCTTCATGATCTTGACCCACTTATAATACTTCAAATACCACTTCATCTGCTTCGACACCAATCCCTTGGTGTAATAAGCGTGCAGGAAGGGGTGCACGTACAGCGTGATGCCCGACTGGTTTTGGGTAACCAGCAGGTCCTCAATGCTGTTGTCGATTTCGTCCGTTACGAGGATAGAGGCCGAAATCTTGCCCGTGCCGCCACACGTGGGGCACACTTCACCGGTCACGATGTTCTCGGCGGGGCGCACGCGCTGCCGCGTAATCTGCAGCAGCCCGAACTTGGTAATGGGCAGAATCGTGAAGCGCGCTTTGTCGTTCTTCATGATGTCCTTCACGGCATCCTCCACCTTTTTACGACTCTCGGGGCTCTTCATGTCGATAAAATCGACGACGATGATGCCCCCCATGTCGCGCAGGCGCAGCTGCCGCGCTACCTCCTTGGCCGCCAGCATGTTGATCATGAGGGCCGTAGCCTCCTGGTCACTTTCCTGGTTGCTCTTGTTGCCCGAGTTGACGTCGATAACGTGCAGGGCCTCGGTGTGTTCAATCACCAAATAGCCGCCGCCGGGAACCGTTACGGTCTTGCCAAACAGCGTTTTGAGCTGCTTTTCAATGCCCACATGCTCAAACACTTTCACCTTGCCGGTGTGGAGCTTGAGCAGGCCGAGCTTGTCGGGCGCAATTTTCTGGAGGTAGCTGCGCATCTCCTCATACATCGGCGCCGAATCCACGGTAATGGAGTCGAAGCTTTCGTTGAGCATATCGCGCAGCATCGAGCTGGTGCGGCCCAGCTCGCCCAGCACCTTGTCGTTCGGCTTGGCCGCGCGCAAGGATTGGAAGAGCTGTTCCCAGTTGGCCGTCATGCTCTGCATATCCCGGTCGAGCTCAGCCACCTCCCGGCCTTCGGCCACGGTGCGGATGATTACGCCGAAATTGTCGGGCTTGATGGAGGCAATGAGCCGCTTGAGCCGCTCCCGCTCCGTCTTGCTGACTATTTTTTTGGATACGCTAATCGTATTCGAAAAAGGAACCAGCACCAGGTAGCGGCCCGCCATGGAAATATCCATGCTCAGGCGCGGCCCCTTGGTCGAAATCGGCTCCTTCACAATCTGAACCAGCAGCTGCTGGCCCTTCTTGAAGACGTCGGCGGCCTTGCCGACTTTGTCGAGCTGCCCGTCGAACTGGAAGTTCTTAAGCGCCCCGACGGTAATTTTCTGCGATTGTACGCCTCTGCTCCACTTTAGCAGCGAGGGGAAATTCTCCCCCAGGTCGCCGTAGTGCAGAAACGCGTCTTTTTGATACCCGATGTCGATGAACGCGGCGTTCAGACCGGGCATAACTTTCTTGACCGTGCCCAGGAAGATGTCACCAACCGAGTAGTTGGTGTCGTTGCGGTCAAAGTGGTATTCAATGAGCCGCTTATCCTGGAGCAGGGCAATCCGTTCTCCTTCCTGAGTAGAATTAATGACTAATTCGTTACTCAATGGGTCAGATAAGTTAAGTGAGCACCGAAATCAGCCGCAGCCGTATCCCCCGAAACCGGCAAAGGGAAGCCGGTGCACGAGGCACCAGCTTCCCTTCTTAGCCACGGGAAAAGCGAACTTTTAGCCACTCTCGAGATACTCTACGTGAGAGATAGACGGCCTTCTTGGTTAACGCAATTAACCGGCCGCCAGCAAACCCGGGAAGGGCCTACTTCTTCTTGTGACGGTTCTTGCGCAGACGCTTCTTCCGCTTGTGAGTGGCAATCTTATGACGCTTTCTCTTTTTACCGCAGGGCATGTTGATGAGGTTAGGGTTGTAAAAAAACTTAATTCAATTTCTGCAATTGCTCGTCCACCGAAGCCGTGAAGCCGGGGTCCGTGCTCAAGCTTTTGGCCTTGGTGAAGGCCTTGCGGGCATCCTCCTTGGCGCCGGTCAGGGCCAAAGATACACCCAAGTAGAATTGTCCGTTGGCATTCTGGGGATTTACCACCGTCAGTTCCCGGAACCGCTCTACCGCTTTGTCGTTCTGATTGCTCCTGAGCGAGAGGATACCCAGGTTGTAGATAGCCTCCTCGTTTTTGGGGTCAGCGGCCAGTACTTCGCGCAGCAGGCTTACGCCCGCCACGGGGTTGTCGCTGGCCATCAGGGCCATACCCAGGTTGGTTTTGGCCTTGAGGTTGTCGGGGTTGTTTTTCAACACCCGCTCGTACAGCTCCCGGGTTTTGGCACCCAACGACTTGGCCCGCTCCTCGGTCGTAGCAAAGCTGAAGGCTTCGTAATACGCATCGGCGGCGCGCTGCAACGTCTGTTCGCCGGGCCGGGTCATAGCCACCTGCTCGAGGTAGTAGCCGGCGCTATCGAACTTCTCGACGGCCCGGTACTTGGCGGCCAGATCGGTGGCCAGCCGCAGCTTGGCACCCAACTCATTTTCAGCCGAGTACTTGGCCAGCAAGCCGTTGATTTCGCGGCGCTGCTCCGGCGCTACCGCCATGTGCGGCTGCTCTGGGGTAGCGCCGGCCGGCATTCCGCCTTCCACGGAAGCCGTGGAGGGAGCCGCCGCCCCGTTGTCGCGGTTGGCCGTGCGGGCCGCGTCCTGCTGGCTGAGCTCCTTTTTGCCTTCCTTGGGCTTTACGATTCCCTTGGGCAGCAAAAACAAGCCGGCCACCAGCGCCAGGGCGACGGCCAAAACAAGAAGCTGATGCGAAGAAGGACGTGAAGCCATGTGGAAAAAGCAGGCCGCCGGGCTCCCAAACGTGGAATCCCCGGCGGCTCGGCCGACAATGTTACGAAGAAAGAAAATTAGGCCTGAGCCGTCTCTTTGATCTTCTTGCTGTTTTTGATCTTACCGATGAAGGTCTTCGACGGCTTGAAGCTCGGAATGAAGTGCTCGTCGATGATGATCGAAGTGTTTTTTGAGATGTTACGGGCGACTTTCTTTGCCCGCTTTTTGTTTACGAAGCTACCGAAGCCACGCACGTAAATGTTGTTGCCGTCGGCCATCGAATCCTTTACCACTTTGAAAAATGCTTCAACGGTAGCCGATACGTCGGTCTTCTCAATGCCGGTCTTGTCGGCGATTTCGGCGATTACTTCTGCTTTAGTCACGCTGGTATGTGTACTAAGGTGTGAAAAATGTATGCTGGGCAAAATCTCCCGGTTCAAAACGTAAGCCCTTGCCCGGTAGGCTGTTCGCTTAAGAAATCGGGCCACAAAGGTAGCCCCCTTTTTTGGTTTTGCAATACTTTTTCCACAATCCATTTAGGGTGCCATTTCTTCTTCAAACCTCTATATATCAAATCTTTGCCTCTTTCTGTTCTCGCTCCGGCTCACCCCTATTTTGCCCAGGCACTCTTGGAATGGTACCCACGGCACCGCCGCGACCTGCCCTGGCGCCACACCCGCAACCCGTATGCCATCTGGCTCTCAGAGGTTATTCTGCAGCAAACCCGGGTTAAGCAAGGCCTGCCCTACTATCTCGACTTCATCACGACCTATCCCACGGTGCACGACTTAGCCGCCGCGCCCGAGGATGAGGTGCTGCGGCACTGGCAGGGGCTGGGCTACTATTCCCGGGCCCGCAACATGCACCACACGGCCCAGCAGGTCGTGCGCGAGTACGCGGGCGTGTTTCCCGACACCTACAATGAGCTGCTCAAGCTGCGGGGCGTGGGGCAGTACACGGCGGCGGCCATTGCCTCCTTTGCCTTCGGCGAGAAAGTGGCCGTGCTCGACGGCAACGTGTACCGGGTGTTGTCCCGGGTGTTCGGCATCACCTCCGATATAGCCGCGCCGGCCACGCGCAAGGAGTTCCAGGCCCTGGCCGACACGCTGATTCCGGCCGCGGCTCCCGACGAGTTCAACCAGGCCATCATGGAGTTTGGGGCCATTCAGTGCACACCCGTGAAGCCCGACTGCCTGTTTTGCCCGCTGCAGAGCCAGTGCTACGCCTTTCAGCACGGCATGGTGCAGGAGCTGCCGGTGAAGAGCAAGGCCAAGGCCAGCCGCACCCGCTACTTTCATTACCTGGTGTTGCGCCACGACGACACGCTGTATCTGAAAAAGCGCGGCGCCAAGGACATCTGGCAGGGCCTTTACGACTTTGCCCTGACCGAAACCGAAGCCGCCGAGCTGCCCGCCCTGGATTTAGCTGCTGCCGTAACGGCCCTGGGTGGCACTATCGATACGAGCCGGGCGGAAGAACCAGTGCTGGCCTTGCGGCACGTGCTGAGCCACCAGAAAGTAGAGGCCCGTTTTCACCCGGTGCAGCTGACGCAACCCTTGCCAGCGGCTGCTCTGGCCGCGTCCGGGCTGGCGCCCTTTACCCTTGAGCAAGCCCACGATTTGCCTAAGCCGGTGCTAATTGCTAATTACATTGACAAATCATGGAAATAAAAACTAAAATATTTGGTTATATAATCAGGATTGTCTATTTTTATAAGAGGTAAAGATATTCTATCCACACCCTTCAACTACTTAATAACCAAGCAATGGCTGGCATCAACAAAGTAATTCTGGTAGGCAACCTGGGCAAAGACCCCGAGGTGCGGCATTTGGAAGGCGGCTCGAGCGTGGCCCACTTCACCCTGGCCACAAACGACTACTACAAAGACAAATCCGGCACACGCGTGGAGCGGACCGAATGGCATAACATCACGGCCTGGCGCGGTCTGGCCGAAATGGCGGAGAAGTACCTCAAAAAGGGTCAGCAGATCTACGTGGAGGGCAAGCTGCGCACCCGGCAGTATCAGGACAAGGACAATCAGACCCGCTACATTACCGAAATCGTGGCGGATGAGATTTCCATGCTTGGCGGCCGGCCGCAAGGTGATGGTCAGGCCGGCAATGGCCAGGGCCACGAGCAGCCCGCCGAAGTCCAGACCTTTCGCCAGGAGCCCGAAATTGACCAGTTGCCTTTCTAAGGGCCCGTTAAGAGCGGTTTTTGTGAAGCCCCGGCACGTCGCCGGGGCTTTTTGCGTTGGTTGCTACGGCCGGCAGTAGTAGGCTTTGCCCTAGCATTCCGGCCACCTGCCCGCGTAGCCGATTCTGGTTACCTTTGGAAACAGTAAACATGCCTTGCGCTCCATGCCTGATTCTTCCCTCCTGCGCAGTCTGAGCGCTGTTTTGGCCTTTGGGCTCCTGCTGTCGGCCTGCTCGTCGCCGGCCGATTATACGCCCAAGCCCAAGGGCTATAACCGCATCGACTTACCCGCCGCAGCTTACCAGCCGCTCGGCCCCGGCCATCCGTATGCCTTCGAGTACTCGCGGCAGGCCAAGGTGTTGCGCGACTCGTCGTATCTAGCCCAGCCGCACTGGATTAACATCTACTACCCCAAGCTGCAGGCCAACGTCCAGATTACCTACATGCCTATCAGGCACGACCAGAAGCTGTTCAACAAGCTCCTGGAAGACGCCCGCAAGCTCACGGCCAAGCACCAGATCAAGGCCTCCGCTATTGACGAAAGCGTGATTAAGATGCCCAGCGGCCTGCGGGCGGCGGTTTTCGAGTTGTCGGGGGAAGTGCCGAGCCAGTTCCAGTTTTACACCACCGACAGTACCACCCACTTCTTCCGCGGGGCCCTGTATTTTCGTACGGCTACGGCCAACGACTCGCTGGCCCCGGTTATCGACTACGTAAAGAAGGACGTGGCACACCTGCTCAACACCCTGAAATTCAAGTAGTCATTTAACATTTATCAATTAACATTTAACAGCCTTGCTGCTCACGTATGAGCCGGACTGCCTGGCAAGAGAACTTGTTAAATGATAAATGTTGATTGTTAAATGAAATGAGTTTTTTCAATACTAAAATCGAGAGTTTACGGGGGGTGGGCACCCAGCGCGCCACGCTGCTGCAAAAGGAGCTAAACATCTTCACCTACGGCGACCTGATCCAGCGCTACCCCTTCCGCTACCTCGACCGCACCCAGTTTTACAAGATTGAAGACCTGACTGAGGATTTGCCCTACGTGCAGGTGAAGGGCGTGCTGCGTAACCGCGAGGTTATCGGCGAAGGCCCCAAGAAGCGCATCGTAGCCAAGGTGTCGGACGGCAGCGCGGAGCTGGACCTGGTTTGGTTCAAGGGCGTGAACTACCTGGAAAAGGTGATTAAAAACCACCAGGAGTATATCGTTTTTGGCAAGCCCACCATGTTCAACGGCCGGCCCCAGATGGCCCACCCCGACCTGGAGGAAGTATCGGAAGCCAAGCCCGGCCAGAGCTATTTGCAGCCGGTGTACAACACCACCGAGAAGCTCAAGAACTACCACCGCATCGACAGCAAGGCCATTGCGCGGATGACGAGCGACTTGCTCAAAATCGCGCTGCCCCATGTGCAGGAGTCGTTGTCGCCGGAGTTGATCCGGCACTACAACCTGATGGGCAAGGCCGACGCCTACCAGCAGATTCACTTTCCGCAGAGCACCGAGCTATTGCAGGCGGCCCGGTTCCGGCTCAAGTTTGAGGAGCTCTTCTACGTGCAGCTCAAGCTGCTGCGCCAGCGTGACCAGCGCAAAGTGACCCTGGCCGGCCAGATCTTCAAGGAAGTGCCCACGCTGGTCGACTTCTACAAAAACCACCTGACGTTTGACTTGACCGGGGCCCAGAAGCGGGTCATCCACGACATCTACAAGGATTTTTGCGCCGGCAAGCAGATGAACCGCCTCCTGCAGGGCGACGTGGGCTCGGGCAAAACCATTGTGGCCTTCATCAGCATGCTCATGGCCGCCGACAACGGGGCCCAGAGCTGCCTGATGGCGCCCACCGAAATCCTGGCCGACCAGCACTACGTGGGCCTGAAAGCCTACGCCGACCAGCTCGGCATCAAGCTCGGCAAGCTCACCGGCAGCACCCGCACCTCCGAGCGGCGTGTGCTGCACGAGCAGCTCCGCGACGGTACCATGCACATGCTCGTGGGCACCCACGCCCTGCTGGAAGACGTGGTGCAGTTCCGCAACCTGGGTTTGACCATCATGGACGAACAGCACCGCTTCGGGGTGGCCCAACGCTCGAAGCTGTGGCAGAAAAACCCCCACGTAATTCCCCACGTGCTGGTGATGACGGCCACGCCCATTCCGCGGACCCTGGCCATGACGCTCTACGGCGACCTGGACGTGTCGGTGATTGACGAGCTGCCGGCCGGCCGCAAGCCCATCGTGACCGTGCACCGCTACGACGCCAACCGGCTCAAGGTATTCCAGTTTCTGCGCGACCAGATCAACCTCGGCCGCCAGGTCTACATCGTGTACCCGCTGATTGAGGAGTCGGAGACGATGGACTACAAGGACCTGACCGACGGCTACGAAAGCGTGGCCCGGGCCTTTCCGGAGTTTGAAATCAGCATCGTGCACGGCCGCATGAAGGCCGAGGAGAAAGATTACGAGATGCAGCGCTTCGTGAAGCGCGAAACCCAGATTATGGTGGCTACCACCGTCATTGAGGTGGGCGTAAACGTGCCCAATGCCTCGGTAATGGTCATTGAAAGCGCCGAGCGGTTTGGCCTTTCCCAGCTCCACCAGCTGCGGGGCCGCGTGGGCCGGGGCGCCGACCAGAGCTACTGCATCCTGATGACGGGCTACAAGCTCAGCAAAGACAGCCGCATCCGCATCGAAACCATGGTACGGACCAACAACGGCTTCGAAATTGCCGACATCGACCTGAAGCTGCGCGGCCCCGGCGACCTGATGGGCACCCAGCAAAGCGGCGTGCTCGACCTGCTCATTGCCGATCTGGCCAAGGACGGCCGCATCCTGACCGAAAGCCGGGCGGCGGCCCAGCAGCTTTTGGCCGAAGACCCCAGCCTAAGTCAGCCCCAGAACCTGAACATCCGGCGCCACATCGAGTCGTTGCCCGCCACGGCCGTCAACTGGAGCCGGATCAGCTAAGCGGGTAGCTACCCGTCGGGCCCAAACGTTTGCGCATAAAAAAGGCGACTTAACAAAGTCGCCTGCCGATTTATTCGAATGATTCCGCTGAACGGGAAGAGGTAGTGGGGGCCGTTGCCTGCCAGAGTCGGCTGCCGCCGCCGTGCGAGGTATTCGCTAGCCTTACCTGTCGGGCAAAAAAGGAAGCAGCCTGAACCGGCGTTTCCTGGGAGCCGGTTTTAGCCGCCGCAACGGGTGCAGCAGGGCCTTTGGCCAACTTTCCAACTACAATCAGAGCAAAAAGCAGAACGAACTTAAGTAGAAATTTCATAGGGATGGGGTACTAAGCAGCAAGCCGCGCCGACAGCACAAAGTTTGAGCCAAAAGCCGGATTTACAGCGAAAAAGAGAAAATTTTTAGTCAACATTCGTGTACGCTTTACACGAAGTCAGCAACCGGGCGTATAACTCCGGGTTGTTCGGGCCAGAATACGCGCCAACTGGGCGTGGCCTCGGGCATTTTGGTGCGAAGAGCCTTTTGCCAGTCGTTACTTTTGACAAAGTAACGCAGCAATGCCCTCAGTAGCGGCTATCGAAACGTTATGATAGCATGAACAAATCGGGATGACCCAGGCCGGTTGCCATCGGGGAGCGTGGCCTTTACGGGCGCCGGCCGAAATTGGATACCGATAGACAGTACAATTTTTTGTTCTTTGCACTTTCTCCCACTTAACTACCTTTTTACGTGCGCTTTAAATATCTTCTTTCGGTTGGCGCATTGCTGGCTGGCCTGTCGGCGCAACCTCTCGCTGCCTTCGCCCAAAAGGTAAAGTCAGCCCCTTTCACCTACTTACCCGAAAGCACGGAAGACCGTTACAATCAACGGGTAACGCGCAAAATGCTGCCACTGGCGGGTGGTGGTTTCGTGATTCTGGCTCACAAAGCCGCCACGCAGTACGCCGTGGAGCGCTACGATGCGGAGCTGAAGCAGCTCTGGACGGCGGCCGTTCCGGTGGCTGAAGGCGAAAGTGTGGAAGCCTTCGGGCGCGGGTCTGAGCAGGCCTACGTCGTGATTCATCAGAAAGACAATGCCAATCAGAACCTTTCGGCCGTATTGGTTGATTTGCGTACCGGTCAGAAGGCCGCGCCCAAAAAGCTGATCGACGCCTCGGCCCGCGACCGGCGCCCCGGCGTGGCCGTCTCCCCCGACGGCTCGAAGCTGGTGGCCTTCCGCTACCTCACCCGCGACGTGCAGATCCGGGCCATTAGCGCCGTGGTGTACGATCAGAAGCTCGCCAAGCTCAAGGACCGCACCTACGACTTCCACGACCTGGGCGACTTCTTCTCCCCTACCGTGCACGTCGGCAACGACGGTACCCAGTACGTGGCCCTCATCAGCGACCAGATGAAGAAGCTCACCGTGCGCCGCTACCTCAACGATAAGCCCGAAACCAAAATCATGTCGGTGGCCGTGGGCGGCACGTTCGGGGGCAAGGCCGTAACGGTGTTCGACGCCAAATTCGGTCTGCAGCCCGACAACACGCTGTACGCCGCGGCCATCTGCACCGAGCGGGAAACGGGCCAGTACTACAGCCTCAAAGTGGTCAAGTTTGACTTCGCCGGCGAAGGCGACATGAAGTTTGCCCCCGAGTTTCGCTTCACCCCCGAGTACCTGGCCGAAGTCAACAAAGCCGGCCAGACCAGCGCCAAGCGCCTGGAAGACGTGTACCTCTCCGAGCTGCTGCTGACGGGTGAAAAGCAGCTGGTCGTTATTGCCGAGAAGAAGTATGAGGAAGGCGGCGACGAGTCGCCGGTGCACGCCCGGGAGCTGCACGTATTCGGCTACAACGAGTTTCAGAGCCCGACCTGGCACAGCATCATCGCCAAAGACCAAGTGGCTCCACCCGCGGAGTCCTTCACCGGCATTGGCTTCCGCGCGGCCGTCTTCGGCCCCGAGGTGCAGATTCTGACTCAGGAGAAAATCAAGGGCAAATCGGACCTGTACGTGCGTCAGGTGAACGTGCAGACTGGCGTGGTGTCGGCGCCCAAGGGCCTCGGCCTGAGCGTGGCCAGTGACCAGAATCTGGCCTACGTGAAGGACTTCACCGGCTGGCTCGACGCGAAAACCATCATTGGGGTGAGCCGGCCCAGCAAGAAGTCGGCGGCGCTGATGCTGAACAAGATTGTAGTGAAGTAATGCTGGACTTCTATTGCATTGCCGACGCCAAGCCCACCCCCCGGCCGGCTGAGCTGTCGGATCTGACCCTGGCCGGGCAGCTGTCGGAGGCCGATTTTGAGCATTTGCAGCAGGTGCGCATCATCGAAAGCCGCCTGAGCTATTATGATGACTTCCGCTGGAGCAGCAGTGTAGTCAAGATAAAGATGCAACTACTGCTGCACCAGCAGCCGGAACTGCCGTCAACGGCGGCACTTGCGACTCCGGAGCATACGCTTTTTCTTATTCTGCTGAATGCCTCAGCCCAACAAGCTGGGCTAGTGGCAAGCGCAGAGTAAGCCCCCTGCTGATACATTCATACATAAGAAAGGCCGATCCTGAGCTCAGGATCGGCCTTTCTTGTTACTTAAATACTGCTTAGAAGCTGTACTCGTTGGCGGCAATCAGCACGTCGGCTACGCGGCGGCGGGCTTCCTTGGCGTTGTAGAGGTCGGCCTTGGTGAAGCGCTTCAGGCCCATAGCCAGCAGCTTCTGCTCGTCGCCCTCGGTCATGGTGCCGATGGCGTCTTTGCCGAACTTGTTCACCTGGTCTACGGTGTCGTAGAGGTAGATGCGGGCAATGTCGATCTGGGGCGCTACGGCCTCTTCGCCTTTCACGCCGGCTTCTTTCTCCACGCGCAGAATAGTGCTTTCGGCGGTGTAGACCTTGATAGCCATGTCGGCAATGTTCATCAGGACTTCCTGCTCTTTGGCCAAGGAGTTCATGTACTTCTGCACGGCCGTACCCGCTACCATCAGAATGGCCTTCTTCAGCTTGGCAATCGTCTTTTTCTCGGTGGCAAACAGGCCGGTTTCTTCCTCGGTGTTGAAGTCCGGAATGGCCATCAGCTCCTGCTGCACGGCCTGGGCGGGGCCCATCAGATCCAGCTCGCCTTTCAGGGCCTTCTTCAGGATCATGTCGACGGCCAGCATCCGGTTGATTTCGTTGGTGCCCTCGAAGATGCGGTTGATGCGCGAATCCCGGTAGGCGCGGTCCATGGGGTAGTCGGCCGAGAAGCCGTAGCCGCCGTACACCTGCACGCCTTCGTCCACCACGTAATCCAGCACTTCCGAGCCTTCTACTTTCAGAATGGCGCACTCCACGGCAAACTCGCGGGCGGCCCCCAGCAACGCTTCGTTGTGGCTCTGCCCTTTGGCCAGCAGCTCTTGCTCCATGCGGGCAATGTCCATACCGGCGCGGTAGATGGCCGACTCGACGGCGTAAATCCGCACGGCCTGCTGGGCCAGCTTGAACTTGATGGCGCCAAACTTGGCAATCGGCATCTTGAACTGCACCCGCTCGTTGGCGTACTTCACGCTCAGCGTCGAAGCCATTTTGGTAGCGCCCAGGCAGGCAGCGGCCAGCTTGATGCGGCCAATGTTCAGAATGTTGAAGGCAATGAGGTGACCCTTGCCGATTTCACCCAGCACGGCCGACTTCGGCACTTTCACGTCCGAGAGAAACACCTGGCGCGTCGACGAGCCTTTGATGCCCATCTTGTGCTCCTCGTTGCCGAGGCTCAAACCGGGCGTGCCTTTCTCCACGATGAAGCCGGTGAACTTGTCACCATCCACCTGAGCGAATACCACGAATACGTCGGCGAAACCACCGTTGGTAATCCACATCTTCTGGCCGTTGAGCACGTAATGCTCACCGTCTTCGGTCAGGATGGCTTTGGTTTTGGCCCCCAGCGCGTCGGAGCCCGAGCCGGGCTCGGTGAGGCAGTAGGCCCCCATCAGCTCCCCGCTGGTCAGGCCGGGCAGGTACTTGGCTTTCTGCTCGTCGTTGCCGAAGTACAGAATGGGCAGCATGGCAATGCCGGTGTGCGCGGCAAAGGCAACGGGGAACGAGTGGCCACCGCCCACGCCTTCCGTTACGCGCAGCGAGGTGGGGAAGTCCATGTTCAGTCCGCCGTACTCCTCGGGGATGCTCACCCCGAACAGGCCCAGCTGACCGGCTTTTTCCATCAGGCCGCGCATCAGGCCTTCCTCGTGGTTGTCGAGGCGCTCCAGCAGGGGCTGCACTTCTTTTTCCACGAAGTCCAGCGCGGTCTGGTGCATCATGTTCTGCTCCTCCGAGAAGTCGGCGGGGGTGAATACGTCGTGGGCGTCGGTTTCCTTGATGATGAATTCGCCGCCTTTAACAAGCTTTTGGGATACTTCCATGGCCAGGGTGAGAGTTGGGTTAAGGAATGTGTTGAGTCGAAAGTCTGAGGGCGAAGTACTCGGCTTGCCTACTATTTATAACGCTAAGCAGCCCGAATACATTCGTACCGAAATATACGAAATAATGTTATGCTTGCCGAGTACTTTGCCCGAAAAAAAGAAGCCCCAGCGCACTGAGGCTTCCAAATTCACTTATTGGTCGCGAAACGGGCCGTAGTAGGCGTCGGTCAGCTCGGAGCTGGTGGCCTGGGCTACTTCGGGGCGGGCCGTGAGCCACTGCTGGAGCTGGTCACGCTTTTCCCGGGCCTGCTCCTGCGTCAGCCGCTTCACGGGCGTGGCCGCGAAATCGTCGAGGGCCCCGCCGATAATCAGCTCGAAGGTTTCAATCTGTTCGAGCAGCACGTCCGAAAAATCCAGGTAGCTGTCGGGCTTGTCGTCCGTGAGACGGTAGGACACGTTCCAGCTGAATTCCTTGAATTCCTGGCGGTGGGTTTTCTTACGCAGGCGTTTTTTCATGACCTAAGCTAAGCAAGAGCTTCGACTCGGGCCGGGCGCGGCCTGAGTTTTCTGGTGGAAAGACGCTGCCACGCTTTCCGGCCAGCCCGGCCCGGGTCGAAGCAGGGAGAGTTACTTCAGCAGCTCGTAGATGCCGGCTACGCCCTGGCCGCCGCCCACGCAGGCGGTTACCATGCCGTACTTCTGGCCCCGGGCCCGCAGCTCATGGAACAGCTGAATGCTGAGCTTGGCGCCCGAGCAGCCCAGCGGGTGACCCAGGGCAATGGCGCCACCGTTCACGTTTACCTTGCTCTGGTCCATGTCCAGCTCGCGCATCACGGCCAGGCTCTGGGAAGCAAAGGCCTCGTTGAGCTCAAACAGGTCGATGTCAGCGAGCTTCATGCCGGCCTGCTTCAGGGCTTTCGGCACGGCCTTGATGGGGCCCATGCCCATGATGCGCGGGTCGATGCCTTCGGTGGCGTAGGTCACCATGCGGGCAATGGGCTCCAGGTTGAGCTCCTTCACCATGCGCTCCGACATGACAATCACGAAAGCCGCGCCGTCGGAGGTCTGGGACGAGTTACCGGCCGTAACAGTGCCGTTGGCGGCGAATACCGGGCGCAGCTTGCCCAGGGCTTCTACCGAAGTGTCGGCGCGGGGGCCTTCGTCGGTATCGACGACAAACGAGCGGGTTTTCTTCTTGCCGGAAGCCGGGTCGAGGTAGGTTTCCTCGACGGTAATCGGCACAATCTGCTCCTTGAACTTGCCGGCCTCAATGGCCTTGATGGCCTTTTGGTGCGAGTTGTAGGAAAACTGGTCCTGGTCTTCGCGGGAAATCTTGTAGTCGTTGGCTACGGCTTCGGCCGTCAGGCCCATACCCAGGTAGTAGTCGGGGTGCTTCTGGGACAGGTTGTAGTTGGGCACCGTCTTCCAGCCTACCGTCGGCACCATGCTCATGCTTTCGGTACCCCCGGCCACGATGCAGTCGGCCATGCCGGCGGCAATTTTACCGGCGGCCATAGCAATGGTTTCCACGCCCGAGCCGCAGTAGCGGTTCACAATCAGGCCCGATACGTTCATCGGCAGCGCCAACAGCGAAATCAAGCGGCCCATCTGCAGGCCCTGCTCGGCTTCCGGCACGGCGTTGCCCACAATCACGTCGTCGATGCGCGTGGGGTCGAGGGCGGGCACGGAGGCCACCAGGTGTTTGATGACGTCCGCGGCCAAATCGTCGGGACGAGTGAAGCGGAAGCCGCCGCGGTTTGCCTTACCAACCGCAGTGCGGTAACCGGCTACGATATATGCGTTCATTGTAGTGAAGTCTTAGAAAGAGGTGGGATTAGAGCTACTTTTTTCTAGTTCCCCTCCTCAGAGGAGGAGGGGCTAGGGGTGGTTGAGACGGTAGAACAGTTTTTAGTTTTATTTCTAAAATCGTTCAACGTTGGTCAACCACCCCGCCCTTCGGGCACCCCTCCTCATCTGAGGAGGGAACTAGTTTTCTACCTCTAGTTTCTCAAAGGTTTGCCGGTGGTCAGGATGCTCTGGATACGCTCCAGGGTTTTCCGCTCGCCGGTCAGGCTCAGGAATGCTTCGCGCTCCAGATCCAGCAGGTACTGCTCGCTCACCTGCGTCGGCGACGACAAGTCTCCGCCGGTCATCACGTAGGCCAGCTTGTTGGCAATCTTCACGTCGTGGTCGGAAATGTAGTTGCCGGCCCGCATGGCGTGCACGCCCGTCAGGAACATGCCCAGCGCGCCGCGGCCGTGCACCTTGATGTCGGTTTTCTGCACGGGCTGGGTGTAGCCGGCTTCGGCCAGGGCAATGGCTTCGGCCTTGGCCTGGGCAATGAGGCGGTTGTTGTTCACTACCACTTCGTCGCCGCGGCGCAGGAAGCCCAGGTCGAAGGCCTCCGCGGCCGAAGTCGAAACCTTGGCGGTGCTGATGGTCACAAAGGCGTTGCGGAGCAGGTTGAACTCGGGCTCCCCCTCTTCGTACTTGGCGGCCGTGCGCAGGGTCATTTCCTTGGTGCCACCCCCGGCCGGAATCAGGCCCACGCCGAATTCCACCAGACCCATGTAGGTTTCGGCGGCAGCTACTACTTTATCGGCGTGCAGGTTCAGCTCGCAGCCGCCGCCCAGGGCCAGGCCGTGGGGCGTGCCCACCACCGGAATGCTGCTGTAGCGCATGCGCATCATGGCATTCTGGAACTGGGCAATCATCATGTTAATCTCGTCGAACTCCTGGTCGAGGGCGTACATGTACACCAAACCCAGGTTGGCGCCGGCCGAGAAGTTGGGCGCGTCGTTGCCGACCACCAGGCCGCGGTAGCCCTGCTCGGCCATGTCCACGCCCTTCATCAGGCCCTGGATGACGTCGGAGCCCAGAGTGTTCATCTTGGAGTGGAACTCCACGTTCAGGATACCGTCGCCGAGGTCGATAACCGAGGCGCCGGCGTTTTTCCACAGGACTTTGCCTGTAGCGCGCAGGTTGTCGAGGATGATGAAGTTCTCCACGCCGGGAATCGCCTGGTACGACTTCGACTCCAGGTCGTAGAATTGCTTCACGCCCTGCTCATTCACCTTGTAGAAGGTCGAGTTGCCGGCGGCCAGCATATCCTCAATCCAGGGCGCTACGGTTTTGCCGTGGGCCTGGGCCAGCTCCAAACCTTTCTGCACGCCCAGCGCGTCCCAGGTTTCGAACGGACCCAGCTCCCAGCCGAAGCCGGCACGCAGCGCGTCGTCAATCTTGTAGAGCTGGTCGGTGATTTCCGGAATCCGGTTCGAGACGTAGGCAAACAGGCTGCCGAAGCTCTGGCGGTAGAAGTCGGCGGCTTTGTCTTTGCCAGCTACCAGCACTTTGAACCGGTCGGCGACCTTGTCAATAGCCTTGGTAGCTTCCAGGGAAGCAAACTTCACCTTCTGGCTGGGCTTGTACTCCAGCGTGTTCAGATCCAGGGCGTGGATTTCGGACTTGCCGCCCGCGCCCTTTACTTTCTTGTAGAAACCCTGGCCGGTTTTGTCGCCGAGCCACTTGTTCTCACCCATTTTCTTCACGAAGTCGGGCAGTACAAATACGTCCTTGGCTTCGTCGTTGGGCAGGCCCTGGGCCAGGCCGTTGGTTACGTTGATAGTCGTGTCGAGGCCCACCACATCGGAAGTGCGCAAGGTAGCCGACTTGGCGTGGCCGATAACCGGGCCGGTCAGCTTGTCGACTTCCTCTACCGTGAGGCCCAGGCGCTGCATGGTCTGCATCACGTCGAGCATGGCGAATACGCCCACGCGGTTGGCAATAAAGCCGGGCGTGTCCTTGGCCAGCACCGTGGTTTTGCCCAGGTACAGGTCGCCGTAGTGCATCAGGAAATCAACTACCGACTGGTCCGTTTCGGGGGTCGGGATGATTTCGAGCAGCTTCAGGTAGCGGGGCGGGTTGAAAAAGTGGGTGCCGGCGAAGTGCTTGCGGAAATCCTCCGAGCGACCTTCGGCCATCAAATGAATCGGAATACCCGAAGTGTTCGACGTAATCAGGGTGCCGGGCTTGCGGAACTGCTCGATCCGCTCAAACAAGCTCTTCTTGATGTCGAGGCGCTCCACGACTACCTCAATCGTCCAGTCGCACGAGGCAATGTCCTTGAGGTTGTCGTCGAAGTTGCCGGTCTTGATGCGCGAGACGTCGGCCTTGCGGTAGAGCGGCGAGGGGTTCGACTTCACGGCCGCGTCGAGCGAGGCGTTGACGATGCGGTTTTTCACCGCCGCCGCGTCGAGCTTGAGGCCCTTCTTTTCCTCGTCGGGAGTCAGCTCCTTGGGAGCAATATCGAGCAATAACACCTGCACGCCGATGTTGGCGAAGTGCAGCGCAATGCGCGAGCCCATCACACCGGAGCCCAATACGGCTACTTTTTTGATAATACGATTCATTCGGGAAGGAATGAGGTGGGTGAGAAATGAAAGATTCAGGTGGAAAGCCTGGCGCTCAACTACTCGTCATGCCGAGTTAATCAGAACACGCAGGCACGCTACTTGGTTGGCTGTCAGGAAGCAAAACACTCCGAGCCCCCAGCCGTTAAGCCGCGGATTCGGAGCGCAGGGGTTTGAGCTTAAAATCGTCGAAGAGGGTTTTACCCTCAATCATGCCGGTAATCTGGCCCACGACCTTGAACATGACGTCCAGCTGGGCCTGGGGGATTTTCTCCCGCACCTTCTGGTTGAAATGCCGCACGGTCTGGCGCGAAACTTCCTTCTTGCGCAGGCCTTCCTCGGTCAGGAAAATGCGGACCGAGCGTTTGTCCTGGGTATCGGCCTGCTTGTAGATCAGGCCCTTTTCCTCCATCGAGCGCAAAATGCGCGTCAGGCTCCGGGTTTCGAGCCCCAGCAAGGGCGCAATTTTGGTAGCCGGAGTACCGAGTTCCTGGTCTATATTGAGCAGGACAAAGCCGATGCTGGTGGTAATGTCGTGCTTGGCGGCCTGCGTATTGTACATGCGCGAAATGGCGTGCCAGGCAACTTTGATGTTATAATCGACGGTTTCTTCCGGTGTCATGGGGGTGGTGAAGTCCGGTAAACATACAAAGAATATGTTATGCTTGCATACTAAATAACCAGAAAAAAAGTTTGGGGCCGGGCGCCATTTCCTTTCCGGAGATGGCGCCCGGCCCCAAACGTATTTCGGCGGTACTGCCTAGTGCTTAGCGGTGCGCCTCCTGGTTGTAGAGCGACTCAATCAGGTCCTTGTTGTTCTCGGTGATGATCTTGCGCTTCACTTTCATGGTGGGCGTCATCTCGCCGGTTTCCACGGTCCACTGGTTGGGCAGCAGCACGATTTTCTTGACCTGCTCCCACTGGGCGAAGTTCTGGTTGTACTTCTTCACCAGGTCCTCGTACATCTGCACCACCTTCTCGTTCTTGACCAGTTCGGCGTTGGAGCAGTTGCAATCCACGCCGTTGCGCTTGCACCAGCCCTTCAGGTCGTCGAACGAGGGAATAACCAGGGCGGCGGGGAATTTCTGGTCGGCCCCCACCACCATGCACTGCTCCACCAGCGGCGACTCCTTGAGCTTGCCCTCAATGACCTGCGGGGCAATGTACTTGCCGCCCGAGGTCTTGAACATCTCCTTTTTCCGGTCGGTAATCTTGAGGAACTTGCCATTGACAAACTCGCCGATGTCGCCGGTGTGGAACCAGCCGTCGGCGTCGATTTCCTTGGCCGTCAGCTCGGGCTTGTTGTAGTAGCCTTTCATCACCGAGGCCGACTTGGTCAGGATTTCGCCGTCGGGGGCAATCTTCACCTCCATGTTGTCGATGAGCGGGCCGACGGTGCCAATCATGTTGTTTTCGGGCTCGAAGCCGCCCACGGCAATAACGGGCGAGGTTTCGGTCAGGCCGTAGCCTTCCATCACCCGAATGCCGGCCGACCAGAACACCCGGGCCAGGCGCGGCTGCAGGGCCCCGCCGCCACTCACGATGCACTTCAGGTTGCCGCCCAGCGCCTCGCGCCACTTATTGAAGATGAGCTTGTTGGCCAGGGCCAGCTGGGTGTTGTAGAAGAAGCCTTGGTCTTTCTGGGTGTCGTACTTCAGGCCCAGATCCAGGGCCCAGAAAAACAGATTCTTCTTGACCCCTTCCAGCTCGTGGCCCTTGGCCACGATCTTATCGTAGACTTTCTCCAGCAGGCGGGGCACGGTGGTGAAGATTTCGGGCTTCACCTCGCGCAGGTTGTCGGCAATGACCTCCATGCTTTCAGCGTAGTAGATGCTCACGCTGTTGATCATGTAGAGGTAGGTCACCATCCGCTCGAAGATGTGGCAGAGCGGCAGAAAGCTCAGGGCCTTGTCGTCTTTGGTGACGGGCACGAAGCGCTGGGAGTTGCGGCAGTTGCTCAGGATGTTGTCGTGGGTGAGCATCACGCCTTTGGGGTTGCCGGTGGTGCCGGAGGTGTAAATCAGGGTGAGCAGGTCGTCGGGCTGCACGGCGGCCTTGAGCGGCTCCAGGGTGGCCACGTCGCCTTTTTTGCCCATTTCGAGCAGCTCGCTGAAGTGGCGGGCCCCGGCCACCTTATCGAAGGTAAACACGTGCTTAACCTCGGGCAAATCGGCGGTGGCTTCCTTTACCTTGGCGTAGAGCTTTTCATCGGCCACGAATACGGCCTTCACGCCGGCATCGGTAAAGATGTACTTGTAGTCTTCGACCGTGATGCTGGGGTACATCGGCACACTGGTGGCGCCAATCTGGCTGATACCGAAATCGGCAAACATCCACTCGGGCCGGTTCATCGAAATGATGGCGACTTTATCGTCCTTTTTGAGGCCGAGCTGGAGCAGGCCCAGGCTCACCTGGTTGGCGTGGTCGATGACCTGCTGGGTGCTGATTTTTTGCCAGGTTCCGTCGATTTTGGCCGCCAGGGAGTCGGCTTTCGGGGCGGTGGCGAGTTGGTGCGAGAGAATATCAAACGAGCGGCGGACTTCCATTGTAGAGTGAGTACGAAGAGGTGGGAAACGCGGAGAAAAGAGAGCGAAAAGCCCGGTTCTATAACGTTAAGCTGGGCAAAGCAGTCCGGGCTGGGTAGCCAAGACTGCTTAAATAAATAGATTTTTTAGCGCAAACCCTATTACGGCTCAGCTTGGGGGTAAGGTTGAAACCGAAAAAATGGAAGGGCTGGCGGGTTTTCCTTAGTTTTGTCTGCCTGCACTGTCCGCGCCCGATGAATCTGGCCATCTTCTTTGATCCGCTCCGCGAGGAGCTTACCGCCGCCTCGGCTGCCTCTACTACGCTCGCCAACTACGCGACGCGCTTTCTGGACTCGTTTCCGGACTGGCGCACGGCCGACCTTGCCCTGATCGGGCTGAACGAGTGGCGGGGCAGCGCCGGCGGGGAGCCCGCCGTGCACGGGGCCGACGAGGTGCGCCGCCGCTTCTACCAGCTCCAGAAAGGCACCGGTAGCCTGCGCATTGCTGATCTAGGCAACCTGCGGCCCGGCCTCACCCTGGAAGACACTTACCTGCGCCTGCGCGAAATCGTGGCCGCGCTGCTGGAACAGAACACGGTGCCCATCCTGCTCGGCGGCAGCCAGGACCTCGACTACGGGCAGTTTCTGGCCTACGAAACCCTGGAGCGGCCCGTGAGCTTTGCCATGGTCGACTCGCGGGTGGACATGGCCGAGCACGACACGGCCCCGCCCGAAGACGCCCACCTGCGCCGCATTCTGATGCACGAGCCCAACTTCGTGTTCAACTTTGCCCAGCTGGCCCACCAGCAGTACCTGGTGGCCCCCGACGTGCTGGCCGCCCTCGAAAAGCTGCACTTCGAAACCCTGCGCCTGGGCCAGGTGCGCGACGATATCCGCCAGGCCGAGCCCCTGCTGCGCCAGGCCGATTTCGTGAGCTTCGACGTGGCCGCCCTGCGCTGGAACGACGCGCCGGCCTACTGCCCCGCCAACCCCTTCGGCCTCACCAACGAGGAAGCCGCCAAGCTGGCCTGGTACGCGGGCCACAACGACCAGCTCAGCTCCTTCGGCCTCTACGGCTACCGCCCCGACCACGACACCCACGGCTTGGCCGCCTCGGCCCTGGCCACCATGCTGTGGTACTTTATCGAAGGCTTCTACCACCGCCGCAACGAAACCGACTTCCAGAGCCGCCGCTTTATCCGCTACGCCGTGGGCCTGCCCGGCTCCCCGGCCAAGCTGGTGTTCTACAAAGCCAAGCGCACCGAAAAGTGGTGGCTGGAAGTGGAAAGCCTGGCCGACAGCGCCATCAAGCGCATCGTGCCCTGCAGCTACGAAGACTACTTCAAAGCCGCCCAGGGCGACCTGCCCAACCGCTGGATTCTGACCCAGGCGCTGTTGGGTTGATGATTGCTGGGTGTTGATTGTTGATTGTTTTTCGCCTGTGCTTCGTGCCAGTCCTATTTCTGAAGTCAGTTGATAACCAATGAATACGCTACCACCTGAGTCAAACAACGACCAACATTCAGCCCTTGACAATCAACAATCAACGCCCAACAATCAGCTCCCAACCTACTCCCGCGCCCAGCTGGCCCTGCGCAACGGGCAGGACCGGGACGAAATCTGGGTGGGCTACAACGGGCTGATCTACGACGTGACCCGCTCCCGCCTCTGGCGCCGCGGCAACCACTACGAGCACTGGGCCGGCCAGGACCTGACCAAAGAGCTACAAAAGGACGCCCCCCACACCGAGCACGTCTTCGACAAGTTCCCCGCCATCGGCCGCCTGCGGTGAATGAGTGAAGTGGTGAATGAGTGAAGTAGCCTACGACCCCACAATGGGCCAGTTGAACTCCTCTCCCACGCATTCCCTCATTCACTGCTTCCCTCACCGCCCACTTCACTCATTCACTCCTTCACTCATTCACCGTGAGCACCACCGAAAGTCCTTCCCACTTCAACGACCTCGAAACCCTCTCCACCCGCGAGCTGCTGGCCGGCATCAATAGCGTGGATCAGACGGTGCCGCAGGTGGTGGCCCAGGCCCTGCCCCAGATTGAGCCCCTGGTCGAAGCTACCGTGGAGCGGATGCAGCGCGGCGGCCGGCTGTTCTACATCGGGGCCGGCACCAGCGGGCGGCTAGGTATTCTCGACGCCTCGGAGTGTCCGCCCACCTTCGGCGTGCCCCAGGGCCTGGTTATCGGCCTCATTGCCGGCGGCGACTCCGCCATCCGCCAGGCCGTGGAAAACGCCGAGGACGACGCCCAGCAGGCCTGGCGCGATTTGCAGGCCCACGACATCAACCCCAACGACATGCTCGTCGGCATTGCCGCCTCGGGCCGCACGCCCTACGTCGTCGGCGGCCTGGCCATTGCCCGCCGCCACGGCATTGCCACCGGCTGCATCGTCTGCAACCCCGGCTCCTCCATTGCCGCCCTGGCCGATTATCCCGTTGAAGTCGTGACGGGCCCCGAGTTCGTGACCGGCAGCACCCGCCTCAAGGCCGGCACCGCCCAGAAGCTGGTGCTCAACATGCTCACCACCGCCACCATGATTCGCCTCGGCCGCGTCAAAGGCAACAAGATGGTCGACATGCAGCTCAGCAACCTCAAGCTCGTCGACCGCGGCGAAAAGATGATCATGGACGAGCTCGGCATCGAACAGCCCGAAGCCGCCGAGCTACTCCGGAAGCACGGCTCGGTACGGGCCGCCATTGAGGCCGGGCGGAATTAATTGCAGATTGACATGCTTAGTAGGTTAATGCGGCCCCACTTGGGCAAAACGGCCATAGCCCTTGTTGGCTGTCAGCTATTACTACTGCGCTTTATTCTGTCACTGGAAGCCGACGACGTACTTGATAGTCTGGCTACGGGAGGATTTCTGCTGCTGCCTCTCTGCAGCCTACTGTTATTGATATCTTTCTACGCGTTCCGGGAACGGCGCTGGATATTGGCTTCCACCACAATGCTTTTCACCCTCCCAGCTGTTACAATAGGCTCCTTATCAATTTATTTACTACACTACTGAGGTATTCATCCCTCAGCTAAGGTTGAGCCATTTCGTCAAAGAAAATGTACTGGCTGTCTCCTCACCAGCCTCCTTACTGGCCCTTACTGGCGCGAGTTTAGGCGCAGCCGTAACTCGTGCCAGTAAGGGGGAGTTTGCAACTCCACTGCCGCGCCAGCGGCAAGCCGGAACCGCGCCGAGAGCAAACCGCTGCAACAAAAAACGCAGCCTACCCCACCCGCAGCAGCAACAGCCCAAACTCCGTCTGCTCCCCCAGAAACTCTTGCAGCTGCGGCAGCCGGGCCAACAGAAACTCCGCCAGCCTCGCGACCGGCACCTGCGCGTTTTGCACCGCCACTACGCGCGGCGGGAATCCCTCCGTAACTACCAGCCGCAGAAAATCCTCGTCCTTAGTCACGATATCATAGCCGTGCTGCCGGGCGTAGCGCCAGATAGTCGTGTCCGGGCTGTTTTCCATTCCAACTTCCCGCACGTGCACCACCGCCGCGCAGTAGGGGCGCAGATACGCCGCCAGGCGCCACGAGACATTCTCATCCAGCAGCAGCCGCATCCTCTACGCCACCGACAGCAGCACCACGCTTTCCTTGTACGCCGCGTACAGCAAACAAGCCCGCACCTGCTCCGCCCCGATAGCCGGAAAATCCTCCTGAATATCAGCCGCACTCATGCCGTTGGCCAGCATTTCGAGCACCTCCGCCACCGTCGTGCGCGTACCCTTCACCACTGGCTTGCCAAAGCGCACCTGTGGGTTCAGTTCGATAAAAGCGGTAATAGCGGCAGTATCCATAGCAGCAGCAATAAGCGGGAGTCTCCAAATATACCCAAAAAAGGGCGCCCACCGGGCGCCCTTTTCCATTCCAAACGCGGCCCGCGCTATTCCGCTTTCCGCTCCTGCCGCACCCGCTTCAGCAGCTCCTTCACCGTGTAGCCCTTCAGCCGGGCCTTGTCTACGCCCCGGTAGAGGCTTTTGCCATCGGCCAGCACGTGCTGCATGGCTGCGTAGAGGTGATTCAGCACCGCCACGTTGGCCGCCGTCAGGCGCTGGCTGTTGGTCTGGGTAGCATCCTGGGCGGCGCTGTCCTGCATCAGCGACTGGTGCAACGTGCGCAGCCGGGCGGTTTCGGCCGCCGCGTGGCCCTGCTCGGCCAGGGCCGCCGCGTTGTCGTCCAGGTTGCGCAGCAGCAGCTTCAGGGCCGTATCCAGCCGCTCCCGGTCCTGTAGCTTCAGCGCGGCGCGCGCGGCCTGCAGGCCCAGGGCCTTGAGCGGCACCGTGAGGCCCTCGGCCCGCCGGGCCCGCGCCTCCAGCCGGTTCAGCAGGGCCGGCAGCGCCGCCCCCGTCTCGGCCATCCGGGCCCCCAGGGCCGCGGCCTGCCCCTGCCCCACCCGGGCACTCACCACCGCGTCGGCCGCCGTCAGCCGGGCATCGTAGTCGGGCAAAAAATCCTTGGTGTACACCTTCGGCAGCAGGTCCACGAAGTCGGCCTCGTCCTGGGTGTACTGGTCGCGCAGCAGCTTGGCCAACGGCACCAGCTCCTCGTTGCGAAAACTAAAATCGGCATTGCTCACTCCCATATCAAACAAGTAGGTAAGGTGGATAATACCAGTAAGCTATAACTATTTACCTTCCGCTTCAACTGAATTTTTACCCTCTACAAGCCTCCCCGTTTTCTCCCGCCCTGCGCTACGCGCTGCCACGCCGGCCTCCCGCACGGAGCAACCTTCTACCCCGGCGGAGCGGCTTCCAACCCCAACGGAGAAGCTTACAACCCCGACGGAGAAGCTTCCAACCCCGACGGAGACGTTGCTAACCCCGACGGAGACGTTGCTAACCCCGACGGAGCAGGCTCCAACCGCCACGGAGCAGGTTTTCACCATGCCGGAGAAGCTTTCAACCCCGGCGGAGAAGGTTCCAACCCCGACGGAGCAGCTCCCGCCCGCCACCTAGTCCACCCGAATCCAGCGCAGCACGAAGGTGGCCGTGTTGAAGGTCTGGGTGTTGCGCAGCCAGAAGCGCACGGTGTTGCTGTTCACGTGCTCGTAGCTCACGCCCACGTATTCGGCCCCGGTGCCGTTGGTTTGGTCCAAGGACAGCATCAGCGTGGGCTGGTAGCCTAGGTTGTGGTTCCAGTCGATGGAGAGGCTGCTGTTGGCCGGCAGCCGGGTGGTGCCCGCGTTGTAGGTCGTCTGCCGGATGCTGCCGCTCACGTCCAAGGTCCGCTGCGGGTTGGTGGTCCCGATGCCCACGTTCACGGCGAAGGGCCCCGTGCCGCCCAGCACCACCGAGTTGCTGCGGCTCACCTGGGCCCGAAACCCGATGGCCGTGGTGTTTTCCAGGTTGAAGCTGGTCGGCCCGGCAAAGGCGCCCACCGCCGTATTGCCGCTGCCGATAGTGGTGGCAAACCCGCTCTGGTAGCCAAAAAACGTGTTATTGAGGCCCGTCGTCACGTTGGCGCCGCTCTGAAAGCCGCCCAGCGTGTTGCTGTAGCCGGTCGTCACGTTCTGCCCGCTCTGGTAGCCCACCAACGTGTTGGAATTGGCCCCCGAGGCCAGGCTGGCCCCCGCCTGCGTGCCCACCAGCACGTTGCCGGTGGCGCCCAGGTCCAGGCCGCCCTTACTGCTCACGCCCACGCCCGCCGTGCCCCCGTTCCCTACAATCTTGTAAGTACCCAGGTTGATGTTCCTGGTGGCCGTGTGGTTGCCCAGATTGTCGCCCCCGCGCAGCCGGTCGGGCACAAACAGCCACTGCCCGCCCAAGGCGTACCACAGCCCCTGCCGACCGTTTTTCTGAAATACCATCAGCCCGTCGGGCGGGTTGATAATGCCCACCCGCTGCACTGAGTCCAGGCGCGGAATCAACAGGCCCTGGTTGTTGTTGGGCGCCACAATGTCGAGCACGGCCTTGCTATTGGGAGTAGTAGTGCCAATGCCCACGCTCTGGGCCTGGGCCGGGCAGTGGCTGAGCCCCACCAGCAGCAGGGCCGCGCCCAGCCCAAGCCGGGAAGCAGTCAGCGGAAAGAAAACACGCGAAAAAGACATAGCAAAACGGAGCATAAAAGCAGGAATAAGGAAGCCGCCGAACGGGTGGTTAGTCCACCCGAATCCAGCGCAGCACGAACGTGGCGGTAGAAGCGTCGCTGTTGTTGCGCAGCCGGAAGCGCAGCAGGTTGTTGTCGGCGTGCTCGTAGCTCACGCCCACGTATTCAGCCGAGCCCCCACCCGTCTGGTCCCGGCCGACGATAATCATGGGCCGGTAGCCCAGGCCGTGGTTCCAGTCGTAGGAGGTGGCCTCGCCCGGCTCCAGCGTAAAGGAGCCGGCGGTGTAGGTGGTTTGCCGGATGGTGCCGTTCACGTCCAGGGCCCGCTGCGGGCCCGTCGTCCCAATGCCCACGTTGTCGAGCGGGCTGCCGGGGTAATAGTTGCCCAGCACCAGCGTATTGGGCACGTTCCCGATGCTGGTATAGCCCACGGCAATCATGTTGCGCGGGTTGGGCGTTTGGGCCGTGGGCTGAATCTCCAGGCGGGCATACGACCCGATGGCCACGCTGCCGCCCACGTCGTTGATGGAGCCCAGCACCGTAGTGCCGGCATTGTCGCCGATAAAGGCATTGCTGCCGCCGGTCTGGATGGAGTAGCTGCTGTTGTTGCCCCAAAACTCGTTGCTGCTGCCCGTCGTCAGCTGCCAGCCCGCCTGGTCGCCCACCAGCCCGTTGGTGCTGCCCGTCGTCAGCGACTCGCCGCCCGAGCCCACGATGAAGTTGCTGGTGGCGCTGCCCATATCTATTCCGCCCTTGCTGTTCACGCCCACGCCCACCGTGCCGCCGTTGCCCAGCAGCTTGTTGGTGCCCAGGTTCAGGTTCTGGCTGGCCGCGTGGGAGCCCAGGTTGTCGGGCCGCTTGCCGGCCGGGGGCAGGTACAGCCACTGTCCCCCGAAAGCGTACCACAGCCCCGGCCGCCCGTCTTTCTGGAACACCATCAGCCCGTCGGGCGGACTGGCAATAGCCACGCGCTGCACCGAGTCCAGGCGCGGAATCAGCAGGCCCTGGTTGCCGGTGGGCGAGGAAATATCCAGAATAGCCCGCCCGTTGGGCTGGGTCGTGCCCATGCCGACGCTCTGCGCCGCGGCCGGATTACCGCCCAGCAGGGCCGCCACGCCCAGGAGCCCGTAGTATTTTATCATAACCAAACCGCCGTGCTAACGCCTAAGAAACCACGATGAAGCAGCGAAAATAACCCCGCGCCCGTACATTTCCTACGCCATAGGCCCGCCCCGCCTGGGCGTAGCGCCCGGGCATATTCCCGGCCGGCCCCGGAGCTTTTTCCGCCGCCCGTTGTTGATCTGTTGTACTACCAACCGCTGCCCGCCCGTGCATACCATCGAGCCCCACTACAACTGGATTGACCAGTATTCCGCTTCCGAAGACCCCCGCTCCCCCCTGTTCGAAGCCGAAAACAGCCTCGATACCTTTACCAATACCATCTACGGGTACTACATCCACCCCCAGTGGGACAGCCTCGACTCCGACACGCTGTTCCTCAAAATCCTCTTCGTCGACTACGACGAGGGCATCGGTATCATCGAGTTTATCGGGGAGTGGAACGACGCCATCGAAAACGACATCATGAGCCTGAAGCGCAACATCATTGATTTGATGGTCCACGAAGGCATCCGCAAATTCATCCTCGTCGGCGAAAACGTCTTCAACTTCCACGGCTCCGACGACTCCTATTACGAAGAGTGGTTCGAGGACGTGGAAGACGGCTGGATTGCCGGCATCAACTTCCAGGAGCACGTCATCCGGGAAATGCACCAGTTCAATGTGGATAACTACGTCAACTTCGGTGGACAACTCGACGAGCTACCCTGGCGCACCTACGAGCCCCGCAAGCTCTTCAAGATGGTCGACAAGCTGATCCGCTACCGCCTGGGCTAAGCGAGATACTATGAACGTCATTCCGAGCAAAGCCGAGGAATCTCGCGGGCAATGGTAATCTGTTACTCTGGCAACGTCAGCCAAGCGAGATTCCTCGCGGGGCTCGGAATGACGTTCTGAATATGTTCTTCCTTCCCCAGGAACACAACGCGCAAAAAAAAGAGGCTCCCCGGATTGGGGAGCCTCTTTTTGGCCTTTGTAGGCCGAGCAATTACTGCTGGGTCGTGGTAGCACCACCGGCGGGAGCGGGGGTAGCCTGGCTGGGCATAGCGTCAGCCTTGTCTTCCATAGCGTCAGCTTTAGCTTCGGTAGCAGCTTCTACCGAGTCAGCACCGGCTTCGTTGCCAGCATCTTCCATAGCGTCAGCTTTGGCTTCGCCAGCTTCTTCTACGGCGTCAGCCTGGTTTTCCATAGCGTTTTCTTTCTTGCTGTCGCACGAAGCGAAGGTGAACGAAGCAGCAGCCAGAGCGAGGAACAGAACCTTTTTCATCTTGAGAGGAATGTGAGTGTTGTTGAAAAATTCAAGTCAGTTGAGGGTGAATTTTACCCCGCACGATACGCAGCGCGGCGCGAAATTCAGGGCTTTATACCGGCTTGGGCAGAAGGTAACCCGACAGTAAAAAAATATTTTTCCTTTTTTCCGGGGGTCGGTGGCCCCGCTTACTTCTTGCGGAAGATGATGCCGATGGGCACCCCGCCGAAGTCGAAGTTTTCGCGCAGGCGGTTTTCCAGGTAGCGGGTATACGACTCGCTCACGTATTGGGGCAGGTTGCAGAAGAAGGCAAACACCGGGTTGTGCGTGGGCAGCTGGGTGACGTACTTGATGCGCACCATCTTGCCCTTCGTGGACGGCGGCTGGTGCTCCTCAATCACGCGCAGCATCACCTCGTTGAGCTGGGAAGTCGGGATTTTCTTGGTCTTGTTCTCATACACCGTAATGGCCGTTTCAATGGCCTTGTGCACGCGCTGCTTGGTGAGCACCGAGGTGAAGATGATGGGCGGATAGGCAATGGGCGCTATCTTCTCGTAAATCTGCTCCTCGATTTTCTTGGTCGTGTTGGTTTCCTTGTCCTCGACCAGGTCCCACTTGTTCACCAGAATCACGATGCCCTTGCGGTTTTTGTCGGCCAGGGCAATGATGTTCACGTCCTGGGCCTCCACGCCGCGGGTGGCGTCGAGCATCACGATGCAGACGTCGGACTCTTCCATGGCCCGAATCGAGCGGAGCACGGAGTAGAATTCGATGTCCTCTTTCACCTTGGTCTTGCGGCGCAAACCGGCCGTGTCAATCAGGATGAACTCGTTGCCGAAGGCGTTGTAGCGCGTCTTGATGGCGTCGCGGGTGGTGCCGGCAATGTCGGTGACGATGGTGCGCTCCTCGCCCAGCAGCAGGTTTACCAGGCTCGACTTGCCCACGTTGGGGCGGCCGACCACGGCAATCTTGGGCAGCTCGGTTTCGGTAACTTCTTCCCACGGATCCTCGAAGTGCGACACCACGGCGTCGAGCAAGTCGCCGGTGCCGGAGCCGCTTTGGGAGCTGATGGTGAAGATGTCGCCGTCGCCGACGCCCAGGGCGTAGAACTCGCCGGCCGCGTGGGCCCGGGCGTTGGTATCGGCCTTGTTGCCGACCAGATAAATCGGCTTTTTGCCCTGGTAGCGGCGCAGCACGTTGGCAAACTCCTCATCGAGGCCGTGCATGCCGGCGTCCACGTCGACCATGAACAAGACCACGTCGGCCTCGTCGATGGCCAGCTTCACCTGGCGGCGGATGCCTTCTTCGAACACGTCGTCGGAGCCGTGCACGTAGCCGCCGGTGTCAATCACGGTAAAGTGCTTGCCGATCCACTCGCCGTAGCCGTAGTGCCGGTCGCGGGTGACGCCGCTCTGGTTGTCCATAATAGCCTTGCGGTGACCCACGAGGCGGTTGAACAGGGTGGATTTGCCCACGTTGGGGCGGCCCACAATTGCAATGGTATTCTTCATGCGTCTGACTCCAGCCGCCGGCCCGACCAGTTTCGGCAGTGCCCGGAGTAGTTAAGTGAATGTGAGGTCGGAAAGAGTGTGATTCAGTGACTTAGTGATTTAGTGAGTTGTCGTTCAGATTGCGCAAGCAGAACATCAAACTCACTAAATCACTAAGTCACCAACTCACCTATTGGCTGTAGCCGAAGCGGTTCAGGGCTTTGGGGTCGGTGCGCCAGTTTTCGTTGACTTTGACGTGGGTTTCGAGGAAGACTTTCTTCTGGAAGAACTTCTCCATTTCCTCGCGGGCCCAGGTGCCCACTTTCTTCAGGGCCTCGCCCTTGTTGCCGATGATGATGCCTTTCTGGCTGGCCCGCTCCACGTAGATGGTGGCCCGGATGCGGATGATATCTTCTTCCTCCTTGAACTCCTCGATGCCGACTTCGCAGCTGTAGGGAACTTCCTTCTTGTAGAGCTTGAAGATCTTCTCCCGAATCATCTCGGCGGCGAAGAACCGCTCGGGCTTGTCGGTGAGCTCATCCTTGGGGTAGTACGCCGGGTGCTCGGGCAGGTAGCCCAGCACGAGGTCGAGCAACTCGCCGGTGCCGAACTTCTCAAGGGCCGAAATGGGCAGCACGCGGGCCGCGTTGGGCAGCTGCTCGCGCCAGTACTCTACTTTGGCTTCCACCTCGGCCTGGTCAGCCTGGTCGATTTTGTTGACCAGCAGCAGAATCGGCGTGTTCACCATTTTGCGCAGGCGCTCCACCACGGGCTCCTCGTCGTGCTTTTCGTAGATATCGGTGACGAACAATACGACGTCGGCGTCTTCCAGGGAGCTGTACACGAACGACATCATGGCGTTGTGCAGCTCGTATTTGGGCTGAATAATGCCGGGCGTGTCGGAGTAGACCAGCTGGAAGTCGTCGCCGTTGAGGATGCCCAGGATGCGGTGGCGCGTGGTCTGGGCCTTGCTGGTGACAATGCTGAGCCGCTCGCCCATCAGGGCGTTCATCAGCGTCGACTTGCCCACGTTGGGCTTGCCGATAATGCTCACAAAGCCAGCGCGGTGCGGTTTAGGTTCGGGATTCACGGAGGTTTTCTAAATAAGTCTGCAAAGGTACCGCTTTACCGGCAGACGCGCACGGTATCTGGTAAAATCAAGTAGCTGAGGCGAGTAGATCGACTACAGATTTTCGTTTTTGGTCAATCGGAATGCGGAAACGGTCAGCAAGGCGGGCGGTGTTGAACCGGACCTTTGTGAGGTACTCAGGCTACTTCACCTTTTACTCTCTACTCCGATGTTCATTGGTCATTATGGGCTGGCCTTCGGGGCCAAAGCCGCCAAGCCCCAACTTTCCCTGGGAATCCTGTTTATGGCCGTGCAGCTGGCCGATCTGCTCTGGCCCACGCTGCTGCTAGTGGGTGCCGAGCGGGTAGAGCTGCTGCCCAGCGCCGGGCAGGCCGTTACGTTTTCCCACTACCCCATTTCCCACAGCTTGCTGATGAGCGGGGTGTGGAGCGTGCTGCTGGGACTGGGCTACTGGATGCGGCGGCGCGACAAGCCGGCGGCCCTGCTGCTGGGCTTGGCCGTGTTCAGCCACTGGTTGCTTGACGTGGTCGTGCACGGCCCCGATTTGCCCTTGTTTCCCGGCAACTCGCCTTTGGTTGGGCTGGGGCTGTGGAATAATCTGCTGCTGAGCCAGGTGGTAGAAGTGCCGATTTTCGGGGCGGGGCTCTACCTGTATTTGAAGCGCACCCAGGCCCTGAACAAGACCGGCCGCTACGCGCTGTGGTCGTTGGTGGCGTTTCTCTTGCTGGTACACTTCAGCAACTTTTTCAGCCCCACGCCCACCAGCGTCACCGAGCTGGGCTGGCTGGGGCAGCTCATGTGGCTGCCGGTGCTGTGGGCTTGGTGGGCCGACCGGAACCGCGCCAGCCGCCCCGCTGGGCCGGCTACTTCCGAAACGCGCCCGGCGTCTGTCCCGTCCATTTCTTAAAGGAGCGCACAAACGCGCTGGGCTCGGAATAGCCGAGCAGAAAGGCAATGTCGGTGGTGCTGAACTGGGCGTCGCGCAGGTGGCGGCAGGCCAGCTCGTGCCGCACCGAATCGAGCAGCTGCTGATACGTATGGCCGGTTTCCTTGAGCTTGAGCTGCAACGTGCGTACGCCCATCGTGAGCCGGTCGGCCACGGTAGCCAAGGTAGGCTCGGCGCCTTTGAGCAGGTCCACAATTTCGTGCTTTACCTGGTCGGGCAGGCTGGGCTGGCGCAGACGGCTCAGCAAGGCCGCCGCGTGCTGCTCAAACAGCGGAAACAGCACCGGATTGGCATTGATAATGGGCAAGTCGAGCAGGGCCACGTCGAAGCTAATGCTGCTCTGGGCGGTGCCGAAAACCAGCCGGGCCGGGGCAAACACCCGCTCGTGCTCCTGCGTGTCGGCGGGCTCGGGGTAGGCCAAGTGCAGCTCCCGCGGGGCCAGCGGCTGACCGGTAAGGGCCCGGAAGGCGGTGAGGTAGGTCGAAAACTCGGAGTTGATGACGTACTCCGGGTAGATAATGGCCGCGCTGGTTATGGCCATGTCCAGCCAGCAGAGCTCCACTTCGCGCCGCACGGTGAGCTTGACGCCGGAGCAAGCCACGTCCTGGTAGCGCACCAGCTGGTTCAGGGCCGCGCCCAGCGTGGGACAGTGCGACATGACGTAGCCCAGAATGCCAATGTCGCCGAGGCCTACTTTCTCGCCCAGGTGCAACGACAAGTGCGGGTCCTGAGTGACGCGCACGGCTTCGGCCCAGAGCTGCTGAATGGTGGCAATGGGTACCCGGGCGTCGGGGTCGGTGAGCTGGGCCGGCGTCAGGTCCAGCTTTTGACACAACTCGGCATAGTCGGCCCCGGCCTGGGTGGTGGCCCAGAGCATCACGTTGAGCAGGCCCACCGACAGCGTATCGACAGCTTGGGGAAAGGTGACTTTTGTCATGTGCGAAAAATACGGCCTCCATCCCAAACCCTACAGGCCCTACCTTTGTCTATGACGGACGACCGTTCTTTTTCTATGCCAACTCCCGCCTCTCCGCAGCGCCGCATCGGCGTGTTGCTTGTCAACCTGGGTACGCCCGACTCGCCCCAAACGCCCGACGTGCGCCGCTACCTCAACGAATTCCTGACCGACGGCCGGGTTATCGACATGCCCGCCGCCGTGCGCTACCCGCTGTTTCAGGGCCTGGTAGTACCGCTGCGGGCCCCGAAGTCAGCCAAGATCTACCAGCAGCTCTGGACCGAGCGGGGCTCTCCCCTGCTCTACCACGGCCTCGATTTGCAGAAGCTGGTGCAGGAGAAGCTGGGCAAAGACTACGTGGTGGCTTTCGGCATGCGCTACCAGAATCCTAGCATCGAAAAGGCCTTAGACGAGCTGCGCGCAGCCGCCGTCGACCGGATTATCGTGCTGCCGTTGTTTCCGCAGTACGCAGCGGCCAGCACGGGCTCGGTGCAGGAAAAGGTAATGGACATCGTGAGCAAGTGGTGGGTGGTGCCCAGCATCAGCTTTATCAGCACCTTCACCGACGACCCGGGCTTTATCGGCACCTTCGTGACCCTGGGCAAGGCGGAAATGGCCAAGCGCGAGTACGACCATGTCGTATTCAGCTACCACGGTATTCCGGAGCGGCACGTGCTCAAGGGCAGCCACAACAACTACTGCAAGCTGGGCACCTGCTGCAACAGCTACAACAAGAACAACCGCTACTGCTACCGGGCCCAGTGCTACGAAACTTCCCGGCAGCTGGCCGCCGGCCTGGGCCTGGCGCCCGAGCAGTACACCACTTCTTTCCAGAGCCGCCTGCAAAGCCGCCTGCGCGACCCGTGGCTACAGCCCTACACCGATGAAGTCCTAAAAGAGATGCCCGCCAAAGGCATCAAGAACGTGTTGACCTTCAGCCCGGCGTTCGTGGCCGACTGTCTCGAAACGACCATCGAGGTGGGCCTGGAGTTCAAGGAAATGTTTGAGGAAGCCGGCGGGGAACATTGGCAGCTGGTGCCTAGCCTGAATTCGCACCCGCAGTGGGTAGAGGGCGTTGTGAACATGATTCACCGCAACTAAATTCCAGTTGGCCGCCGCCCTAACGGGCCAATTAACGCATCCTAGTGGGTGGTAAAAGCCAAATCTTCCCGGCTTTTGCCACCCACTAGGATGCGTTTTTTACTGCGCCTATTGTTTCCGGACTTGGCCCAGAGCGGCATTATGGCCACGGCGCCCAAGCCATACTGGTCGGAGCGCTTTCCTCCTGGGGGTAGACCTCTGATCAGCCGGACGGGCTGTACTTCCTGCACATTGCCTTCAACAGCCAGGTACTGATGCCGGCGCTAACCGGCGGAACTGCGCCGACGGAGTCCGTCGGTAGCTTCCGGGCGACGGTTCTGGTAAAAACTCTGCTCGTTATACGAGTCCTGGTCGTAGAAGCTGGCACTGCGGGCTTCGGGCAGGGGCAGCTTGAGGCTACGCAGCATGGCTTCCTCGTATTCGCGGGTAATCTGGATTTCCTGGTAGGGCGGGTATTCCAGCACCAGCTCCTTGTTCAGAGAGGGCACGAATACGTTGTCGCCGTCTTCGTCGAGAGCCGCCACGCCCACCGGAATCAGAATGTGACGCTCGTGCCGGCTCACGTTCAGGGACGGATCCAGCTCTACGTCGAGGTAGCGCACTTTCAGCGCCTCTTCCTCAACGATTAGCTCATAGACGTCGCCGAACTTGTGGCCGTCGCCGCCGCGCACGGCCCAGCCCCGCACGTCGGGGCTGCCATCGGCTACTTCAAACTCAGTCAGGTCGCGCAAGCGGCGCAGGTGCATTCCTTCGGCGGAAGGAATAGGCGAAGAGGTGGGTTCCATAATGCGGAAAAGAAAGCAGGGTAAATAAGCGGATGCCCTGGCCGGCTTAGGAGGCGGGCTCGTTGAGGGTGCGCACGATTTCGGCCGCTTTGGTAAAAAACGCCTGTAAAGCGGGCTGCTCGGCCGTGGTGGCGCGGCCCGAGAGCTGCTGGGCCTGCTCACTGAGCTCCGCCACCGGTTTTTCCAGGGTCGGATAGGCCTTTTGCTGCATGGCCTGCAGCAGGCCCACCACCGCCACAAAGCCGGGCCGCAGGCTGGCATTGGGCTCGGAGCTGCGGCTGATGGCACTGGTCAGGTCGTTGCGCCGCTCACTCACCGTCGCGTCGCGCAGATCGGCGCGGTCGGCCAGCTCACCCAGGGTGGCGCTCAGCATCTGTAAGCCCCGGCGGGCGTAGTCGGGGCTGTCGGCTTCGGTGGTGGCAAAGCTGGCCAACTCATCGGGCGTAGCGGGTGCCTCTTCGGCCGCCATATCGGCCACGGCGGCATTGTTGCCGGCTCCATCGGCCGGGGGCGGCGTGGCCCGGGCCATAGCATCGGCCTCGGCATCGGTGGCGGGAGCTGCGCTACTGGCTGGTGCGGCCGGCCGGCCGGCCTCATCGTCCGGGGCCGACCGAAACAGAAAATAACCAACGAGGCCCAGCACCAGAAGTGCCAGCAAGACCAGAATCCAGGGGCTGGGAGAAGATTTTTTACGCTGAATGTTAATGTCGGCCATACCAGTCAGAAGCTATTTTGCCAGTGAGTACGCAAGGAAAGCAAAATAGATAGGCCCAGGCTATATAGGAGCCGCTAGCCGCTGACTGCCGAACCAAGCACCCAGCTGGAGCAGTGCCACAAGATATTCCGAAGCCTCAGGCCTGATAAGCATTTCGTACTGCCAGGACAAGCCGGTAACGATACGGCTCCGGCCCGGCGCTTCTCCGGAGGAGAAATACGCCGGGCCGGAGCCGTGATACTGATGCGTAGCTGCACCCGGTAGCTTACGCGGGTACTTTGCGGTACATTTTGGCCAACTGCTCCACGGCGTAGTCTACCTCCTCGGCCGTGTTGTACTTGCTCATCGAGAAGCGGATGGCGCCGCGCTGCGGGTCGCAGCCCAGCGCCCTGAGCACGTGCGAGCCGGCATCGGCGCCACTGCTGCAAGCCGAGCCCCCCGATACCGATACCCGGTTGATGTCTAGGTTGAAGAGCAGCATCTCACTGTTGGCCGACGGCGGCAAGCTCACGCTCAGCACCGTGTACAGGCTCTGGTCGGCCAGGGCCGAAAGGCCGTTGAACTGCACGTCGTCGATTTCGGCCGTCAGGCGGGCAATAAACCGGTCTTTCAGCGTCTGAATGTGCCGGTGGTGGGCATCCATGTCCCGACAGGCAATTTCCAGCGCCTTGGCCAAGCCCACGATGCCGTACACGTTTTCGGTCCCGGCCCGCACGTTGCGCTCCTGCGAGCCACCATGAATCAGGGGGCTCACCTGCTCCCCCGGCCGCCGGTACAGAAACCCCACGCCTTTCGGGCCGTGAAATTTGTGCGCCGAGCCCACCAGAAAGTGGTTTTTGAGCTGCTGCACGTCGTGCTGGTAGTGGCCCATCGTCTGCACCGTATCGGTGTGAAAAATGGCCTTGTGCTCCTGGCAGATGTCGCCGATGGTGGCAATGTCGTTCAGGTTGCCGATTTCGTTGTTGGCGTGCATCAGGCTCACGAACGAGCGGCCGTTGGCTTTCAGCAACTCATCCAGGTGCGCCAGATCCAGGCGGCCCTGCTCGTCGTGTTGCACGTAGCTGAGCGTAATGTCGCCGGTTTTTTCCAGGGCCTGCAAGGTGTGCAGCACCGCGTGGTGCTCCAGCTTGGAGGTAACGGCGTGGCGCAGCCCCAGCGTCCGGATGCTGCCAAAAGCGGCGTAGTTGTCGCCCTCAGTACCGCCGGAGGTAAAGGAGATTTCGGCCGGCGCGGCATTAATCAGGTGCGCAATGGTCTTGCGGGCATTCTCGATGGCGGCCCGCACCTTACGGCCGTGGCCGTGAATGCTACTGGGATTGCCGAAATGCTCGCGCATGAAGGGCAGCATCGCATCCAGAACGTCCGGATCGAGAGGCGTGGTCGCCGCATTGTCGAAGTACACGGCCATGGGTGTGGCCGTGGAAGATGCGTGCGAATCGGGGTGGTGAGGCATACGCGCAACGGAGATAGAGAGGTGGATGGCTAACAGGGTGATATAGCCGCACAAAAATAAAGGATTCCAGCTTGCCAGCCGGAATCCTTTATCCAGGGAGCCGAAAAAGCTCGCTAGCTCTTTACCGAGATAATCTCCTTAATGTCAGCAATGATCTTGTTGGCCAGATGGTCGGCCGTGGCATTGGAGTCCGACTCGGCGTAGATGCGGATGATGGGCTCGGTGTTCGACTTGCGCAGGTGCACCCACTCCTTGTCGAACTCGATTTTCACGCCGTCAATCGTGTTTACGGGCTGCTTGGCGTAGCGCTCCTTCATCTGCACCAGCACTTGGTCGGTGTCGATTTCGGGCGTCAGCTCAATCTTGTTTTTCGAGATGAAATAGCCCGGGTACGAAGCCCGCAGGCGCGTCATGGTCAGGTTCGACTTGGCCAGGTGGCTCAGGAAAAGCGCGATGCCCACCAACGAGTCGCGGCCGTAGTGCAGCTCGGGGTAGATGATGCCGCCGTTGCCCTCGCCGCCGATAATAGCAGCGGTTTCCTTCATCTTGGTCACCACGTTTACCTCGCCTACCGCCGCGGCGGCGTACTGGCCGCCGTGCTTCTCGGTCACGTCGCGCAGGGCGCGGGTGCTGCTCAGGTTGCTGACCGTGTTGCCGCCCCCGTTCTGCTGCAGCACGTAGTCGGCCACGGCTACCAGGGTATATTCCTCACCGAACATGGTGCCGTCCTCGTTCACTAGGGCCAGGCGGTCCACGTCGGGGTCCACCACGATACCTAGGTCAAAGGAGCCTTTTTCCAGCACCCGGGCAATGTCGCGCAGGTTTTCTGGCAGCGGCTCGGGGTTGTGGGCAAAGTCGCCGGTCGGTTCGCAAAACAGCTTTTCTACCTTCTCCACACCCAGGGCTTCGAGCAGCATGGGCACCACGATGCCCCCGGTCGAGTTGACGCAGTCAATCACCACCCGGAAGTTTTTGGCCTTGATGGCCTCCACGTCTACCAGGGGCAGCGCCAGAATGGCTTTGATGTGCTTTTCGAAGAAGCTGTTATCGGCCGTATACTGGCCCAGCTTGTTCACCGGGGCGAAATCGAACGACTCGTTGTCGCCCAGCGCCAGCACGGCCTGCCCTTCCTCGTCGGAAATAAACTCGCCCTTATCGTTGAGCAGCTTCAGCGCGTTCCACTGCTTGGGGTTGTGCGAGGCCGTGAGGATAATGCCGCCGCCCGCTTTCTTGGCCGGCACGGCTATTTCCACCGTGGGCGTAGTGCTCAGGCCCAGGTCGATGACGTTGATGCCCAGCCCGCGCAGCGTGCCTTCTACCAGCTTACTGACCATCTCGCCCGAAATGCGCGCGTCGCGCCCGATTACGATGGTGTTGTTCTGGGTTTTCTCCAGTACCCAGGTGCCAAAAGCCGCTGCGTACTTCACGATGTCAATGGGGGTCAGGCCCTCGCCTGCGGCGCCGCCGATAGTGCCCCGAATGCCGGAAATTGATTTGATCAGTGCCACAAGCAATGTTTGATTTGAGGTGCAAAAGTAGAGAAACGGCCCTGCTTTTCTACGAAAGTATTTCCGAGTAGCCCGGGCTCTGCCGGGGCCAGTAGCCTTACATACGTACAGCCCCGCCGGCGTGGGTGCCGTATATTTGACCGAATGGAAACACAACCCACAATGCCCAACCGGCGCGCCGAACAGCTGGCCGCCTTCGGCCGCCTCCTCGACGTGCTGGACCGCCTGCGGGCCGAATGCCCCTGGGACCGGAAACAAACTATGCAGAGTTTACGTCATCTCACTATCGAAGAAACGTACGAACTCTCCGACGCCATCCTGCGGGATGATCTGGCAGATGTGAAGAAAGAGCTCGGCGACGTGATGCTGCACCTCACGTTCTACGCCAAAATAGCCTCCGAGACGGGCCATTTTGATATTGCGGACGTCCTGAATGCCCAGTGCGAGAAACTCATCTTCCGGCACCCCCACATCTATGGCGACACCACCGTGACGAGCGAAGAGGACGTGAAGCGCAACTGGGAGCAGCTGAAATTGCAGGAAAAAGGCAACTCCTCCGTGCTGGGCGGCGTACCAACGTCGCTACCGGCCCTAGTTAAGGCAATGCGGATTCAGGAAAAGGCCCGGGGCGCGGGCTTCGATTGGGAAAAGCCCGAGCAGGTTTGGGCGAAAGTGCAGGAAGAGTTAGGAGAATTCGGAGTTGAGTATGCACACACTGACCCTGGGCAGCGCCATCAGGAACGGGCGGCGGCTGAATTTGGCGACCTGCTTTTTTCGCTGGTCAACTTCGCCCGCTTCGCCGGCATCAACCCGGAAGAAGCCTTGGAACGCACCAACCGGAAGTTCATTCAGCGCTTCCAATACCTCGAAACGGAGTCGGCCCGCGACGGGCACAAACTAGCCGATTTGAACCTGGCCCAAATGGACACCTACTGGGAAAAGGCCAAAAAACTGAACTTAAGTCAGCAAGAAAACGACGAACCGAAATAGCCTTTTTTTAAGGCCCTACCCGTTTTAAAGCGTTTAAACGCATTTTCCATTTGGCAGCACGTAGGTTTTTATTTAGGTTTGCCAAGGATACTCTGAATTCCTAACGGCCCCGCGCACGAGCAGACCCACACTTTCCGTTTTCGAAACGGGCCAGTGTGCGGGTGAGCGGGGCGCTGCTGTCTTTGGGGTAGCCGCAGTTAATTTCTTCACCTTTTACCTTCAAGTTCAACCTTTCACCACCAACCCACTAATTCTCCGGAACAATGGAACAAAAGAATGCCATGAATAAAAACGTGCGGCCCACCGCTCCCGCTGCTCCCAAGGGTGAAGCGAAAGGCGGTTCCGCGTTTGCCGCCATCGTGATTCCACTGGCGTTGATCGTATCGATTATCATCTACAAATTTGTGTTTGGTAGCCCCGGTAACTTCCAAGGCGGCAATCCTGAAAACAACCCCCTGCCCGGTAACTACCTCGGCATCATCTACAAGGGTGGTGTTATCGTACCCATCCTGCTGACCCTGTTCCTGTTGGTAATCACCTTCTCGATCGAGCGTTTCCTGACCATCAGCAAGGCTAAAGGCACCAAGAGCATCGAAGCCTTCATCCGCAACGTGCGTCAGAAACTGAACGTGAACGACATCACCGGCGCTCTGGCCGCCTGCGACCAGCAGAAAGGCTCGGTAGCCAGCGTGGTGAAAGCTGGCCTGGGCAAATACCAGGAGATGGCTCGTGACCGTAGCATGGACAAAGACTCCAAAATTGCCGCTATCCAGAAAGAAATCGAGGAATCGACGGCTCTGGAACTGCCTATGTTGGAGAAAAACCTGGTTATCCTGTCGACCATCGCTTCGGTAGCTACCCTGATCGGTCTGCTCGGTACGGTATTCGGTATGATCAACGCCTTCTCGGCTCTGGCAAACGCCGGTGCTCCCGACGCCGTAGGTCTGGCCAACGGTATTTCGGAAGCTCTGATCAACACGGCTCTGGGTATCTTGACCTCAGCCCTGGCTATCATCGCCTACAACTTCTTCACCAGCAAGATTGACGAGCTGACCTACAGCATCGACGAAGCTGGCTTCAGCATTATCCAGACGTTTGCTTCGCAGCACGGCGAAAAAGAAACTTATACTGCCTAGTCTGCGGTTACCGCACTAAAGCAGCGTTTCTAAACGTTTCTGAATAAAGCTCTTTAACCACGCTCGCAATGCCAAAAGTAAAACCTCATAGAACGTCCCCGTCGTTGGATATGACTCCGATGGTGGACTTGGCATTCCTGCTGGTGACCTTCTTCATGCTCACCACCAAGTTTGCCCCCGAGGAAGCTGTAGTGGTGGATACGCCCTCATCTACTTCGGAGATTCGCCTGCCCGAAAGCCACGTTATTACCATCTCGGTAGACAAGGACAAGCGGGTATTCTTCGGCATGGATGACGCCAAACCCAAGCTGGACCTGTTGACCCGGGTAGGTGCTAAGTACGGAGTAAGCTTCACGGCTGCTCAGGCGAAGACCTTCTCCAACCTGTCGAGCTTTGGCGTACCGGTACAACAGCTTCCCGACTTCCTGAACCGCGACAACGAGCAGCGCAAAGCCATCAAGCAGCCCGGCATCCCTGCCGACTCCTTGAACAACCAGTTTATCGACTGGGTGGTAGAAGCGCAGGCCGCCAGCCGCAAGGAGTTCGGCAAGCCCGCTTTCGTGGCCATCAAAGGCGACGGCAACGCGGACGTACCAACCGTGAAGAAAGTCATCAAACTGCTGCAGGAGAAGAACATCAACCGTTTCAACCTGATTACCGACTTGGAGTCCAAGCCAGTAGCCGGGAAATAACCGACGCAGAGAAATGGCAGAAATACAACAACAAGCCGACTCCGGTAAAGGAGGAAAGAAGCGGGCCAAAAAAATGTCGACCAAAATCGACATGACACCAATGGTGGACTTGGCCTTTTTGCTGCTGACCTTCTTTATGCTGACGACGACCTTCAGCAAGCCGACCGTAATGCAACTTACGATGCCGGTGAAGGAGAAGAATCCGGAGGAGCAGACGCAGATTAAAGCCTCTGACGCCTTCACGGTTTTGCTCGACGAGAACAACAAGATCTATTATTATGATGGCTTGTTGGACAAGGACGTAAAACCGGAGCTGAAAGCCTCGAGCTACGACGCCAACGGTATCCGCAAAACGATACTGGAGCGCCGCGCTGCTAACCCCAAAGTGGTAGTGCTGATCAAGGCCGCTGATAAGTCCAATTACAAGAACATGGTTGACATCCTCGACGAGATGAACATCACCGACCAGAAAAAGTACGCTCTGGTTGACATCTCGAAGGCTGATGAGGACCTGATTAAAACTTCAGGGCTATGATGGATAACACGCAATTGGCTCAAGCGTCTTTCAACGACATCGTCTTTGAAGGCCGCAATAAAGCCTACGGAGCTTACGTCCTCCGGCGGTTGTACAACAAGCACGTTACCCGGGCTCTTCTCATTGCCATTGCGCTGCTCGCTCTGATGGTAAGCTTCCCGCTCATCGCGCGGATGTTTGCCAAGGACGAGGTGGTGAAGGACGACAAGATGCTCAAGGTGAACGAGCTGATGCAAGCACCGCCCCTGGACGAAACCAAGCCCCCACCACCGCCCCCGCCACCGGAGGCCCCGCCACCACCGCCGCCGAAGCTGTCTACCATCAAATTCACGCCGCCCGTCGTTAAGAAGGACGAAGAGATTAAGAAGGTAGAAGAAATTCCGGACCAGGAAGAGCTGAAGGACAAAGTGGTAGCTACCGTGACCGTAAAAGGCAACACGGATAATGCCGCTGACCTGACCGGCCTGGAAGGTGAAGGCAATAAGGTAGTAGAAGAGGTAGTAGAGAATAAGGTCTACACGTACGTAGAACAGATGCCTACTCCTCCCGGCGGTATGGAAGGTTTGCTCGCTTACCTGGGCAAAACCATTAAGTACCCCCCGCTGGCCCTGCGCAACCAGGTGGAAGGCAAAGTGTTCATTAGCTTCGTAGTAGGCCCAACGGGCGGTATCACGGATGTGAAAGTAACCAAAGGCATCGGTGCCGGCTGCGACGAAGAGGCTATGCGCGTCATCAAAGCCATGCCGAACTGGACCCCTGGTAAGCAGAATGGTCGGCCGGTAAGTGTTTCGTACACGGTTCCAGTGACCTTCGCTATCAAGTAAAAAGCCTGAAACAGCCTCGGCTGCTCAGCAAAAAAGCCCGAATGGAGCAATTGCTCGGTTCGGGCTTTTTCGTGTAAAAAAGAATTCGGCTTGCCGCATACTTTCCGGCGGCGGGCTGTCGTTTTGAAGTTGAAAGCCAGCCGGATGAGTAAATGAGCGGGAGCAATGGCTTGGGTAGTGCGTCCTCGTGAATTCCGTTTCACCTTTTATACCGTACCCATGAACACCACCAACCTGCACACCGCCTCCTTCGACGAAATCGTATTTGAGGGGCGCAACAAAGCTTACGGCGCCTTCGTCCTGCGCCAGCTCTACAACCGCCACCTGGCCCGCGCCCTGGCCATCACCGTGGCCCTCTGCCTGCTGCTGGTCAGCATTCCGCTGGTAGTGCAGCGCATCTGGCCTACGGTAATGCCGATAACCAAAGCTCCTGAAGGAGTCATTATCGAACCCAAAGTGTACATCATGCCGCAACAGGACGTTGCCCCCGCGCAGCCTCCTGTCGCGCATCATCAGCCGGTAGTCGTAACACCCCGGACGGATGTTGCTCCTACCGTGGTGAAAGACGAACTGGTAACGAAACCGGTGCTTGATGTCGAGGCTTCGGTACCGAACGACAACAACCCAACAACGATGGAACCCGGAACGGGTGAAGTAGGTCCGGGAGCAGCAACCGGCCCGGGCACGATGGGCAAAGACACCGGAGTAACCACCCCCGCCCCACCGGCCAAGCCCTTTACCCACGTGGAAGTGATGCCCGAATTTGCCGGTGGTATCGGGGCCCTGCGCCAGTATATGCAGCGCAACCTGCGCTACCCGCGCCAAGCCCTGGCGGCGGCCGTATCGGGCAAGGTATTCGTGTCGTTTACGGTGCAGGCCGATGGCTCCATTGCCGATGTGCAGGTAATCAAAGGCCTTGGATACGGCACCGACGAAGAGGCGGCCCGGGTAGTAGGCAAAATGCCCGCCTGGACGCCGGGCCGGCAAAACAGCCAGGCCGTAGCCGTGCGCTACACTCTGCCCATCACCTTCCAGTATGAATAAGCAGCTGCTTTAACTGCCTTAGCCTCTCAATTTGAGAACATTACTAGAATACGCTGTTTATATATAGCCAAAAATCACCCGGCATACGTTATACCGGGTGATTTTTGGCTTTTTTTGTGGGTCGGCTTTTTCTGGTTTGTCGGGGAAGTAAGCTGCCAAATCGAACGGAGGAGCGGTATTTTTTTGTTCTAGCCCCAGACCTTCTTCTTTTGACCTCCTTATGCTGAACCGTTCAACCACCGAAGAACGCCTCAATAGCAAGTCGCCCCAACGGCTTGTGCAGTACTTTACGCTGATGATGGCCCTAATCTACATGGGTTTGGGCGTGCTGATGTGGCTACCCATGGCCAATGTATTTGCCCTGCCCACTACCGCTCGGCGCGTGTTGGGTGTGGTTTTCATTTTTTACGGAATCATTAGATTTGCTCGCACTTACCGCCAGCACTTCCAACGCAACAACCCCCGCGATGCGCGTTAATTTAACCAACATAGGTACCGCGTTAGTAGCCGGCGGCTTCCTGCTGGCCAGCTGCAACCAATACCAGGGACCGGCTGAAACGGCGACCGACACGCCCACCAGCGGCACACTCGGCATCAGCGTCGATGAGACGTTTGAGCCGATTCTGAAGTCGCAGGTCGATACCTTCCAGAAGCTGTACCCAGCAGCCCGCATCACGGCGACCTACAAGCCGGAGGAGGAGGTAATGCGGGACCTGATGGCTAATAAGATCCGGGTAGCCGTGGTGTCGCGGCAGCTGAACACCGCCGAGCAGGCCGAGTTCGAGCGCCTGAAAATTGTACCCCGCACGGCTAAGCTTGCCGTCGATGGCTTGGCCATCGTCGTGCATCCGAGCAACGCCGACTCGCTGCTCACCGTGGCGAAGCTGCAGGATATTTTCACGGGCAAAATCCAGGAGTGGGCGCAGGTAAGCGGCAAGCGCGGTTTGGGCACTATCAACGTGGTTTTTGACAACAACCACTCCAGCACTACCCGCTACGTGCAGGACTCGCTGACCAAGGGCGCGGCCCTTACCAAGCGAGTTTTTGCCGCCAAATCGAACCCTGCCTTGTTGGATTACGTTGCTACTCATCCGAACGCCATTGGGATTATTGGCGTTAACTGGATCAGTGACCGGGATGATGCGGCGGTACAAAGCTTTTTGAAAAAAGTGCGGATTGTTGGCGTCAGTGCCCAGCCCAATCCGCAGAAGCCCGACGACTACCTGCAGCCCTACCAGGCGTACCTGGCCCTGAAAACGTACCCGTTGCGGCGGGAGGTCTACCTTATCAGCCGGGAGGCCCGGGCGGGGCTTGGCACCGGTTTTGCATCCTTTGCGGCAGGGAATAAAGGGCAGCTTATCGTACTCAAGTCTGGGCTAGTACCCGCTACCGGCCAGATGCGAATCATTGATACGAATAAGCGCTAGCCTTTCCCTTAGTCTTTCCATTACAAACGCTTTCCACCAAACCTTTTGCTCATGAACTTCAAGCCCTGGAAGCTCTCGCTCCTCGCTGCCTTGTCTGTTTCCGGCTCTGCCGCTTTTGCTCAAACGACTCCTCAGAAATCGATTGAACTCGGACGCTACAACGAAGCCCGCGCGGCTTTGCTGCGTCAGGGCGCATCGAACGAAACCTCGTTCGAGTTGGGCCGTCTGTACCAGATGCGGGAAATGCCCGACTCGGCAGCTTACTACTTCAACCGAATTTCGCTGAACCCCAAAGATGCTACCACGATGGTAGCCGCTGGCCGGGCCGCTCTGGCCCAGGGCAAAACGGCCGAAGCTGAAATTCAATTCGACAACGCGGTGAAGGCCACCAAGGGCAAAGATGCCAAGGTGCTGACCATGATTGCCCAGGCCTATGCTGAGTCCAACGTAAAGGACGTGTCGAAGGCACTCTCGTATGTGGAGGCAGCGCACAAAGCCAACAAGCTGAAGGATGAGCCCAGCCTGATGATTGCCCGCGGCGACATTTACCTGAAGCAGGAAAATGGCGGCGGTGAGGCAATGAACAGCTACGACCGGGCCGTAATGGCCGACGCTAACAATGTGCTGGCGTACTACCGCAAAGGCCAGCTGAACGTTCGTTCGCGCAACTACAACGAAGCCCGCACGGCGTTCGAAAAGGCCATCAGCCTGGATGCCAACTACGCGCCGGCTTACAACGCCCTGGCAGAAACGTATTTCTACGCTGGTAAGTACGATGATGCTTTGTCGAACTTCCAGAAGTACACCTCCCTGGCCGAGAAGTCGGCGGATACGGATGCTAAGTATGCCTCCTTCCTGTTCCTGACCAAGAAATACCCCGAAGCACTAACTGAAGTGCAGAAGGTATTGGCCCGGGAGCCCAACAACCTCACGATGAACCGTCTGCAAGCGTATTCATTGTACGAAGTTGGCAAGAACGATGAGGCTATTGCGGCAATGGACAAGTACATGAAGCTTGCTCCTGCTGATAAGATCATTAAGGAGGACAATGTGTACTACGCCAAAATGCTGACCAAGGGTGGCAAAGGCGAGCAAGGCATTGCCATGCTCCAGAAGGCTGTAGCTGCTGACCCCACGAATACGGAGCTGCAGAATGATTTGGCATCGAGCTACATGCAGATGAAGAATTATCCGGCGGCCATTGCTACGTACAAGGCGAAGATGAAAGCAGATGGCACCCCGGCTCTGACAGACCAGATCCGCCTGGCGGTAGCCTACGGCGGCAATAAGCAGTACACCAAGGCCGACAGCCTGTATGGTGCCGTGCTGGATGCTCGTCCGACGTACGTACCCGGCTACCTGATGCGTGCCAAAGCCAACTACTTCATGGATCCGGATTCCAAGCAGGGTTTGGCTAAGCCGTACTATGAGAAATACGTAGAAATGGCCAAAGCTGATCCGGACAAGTACAAGGATGGCCTGGTGGAAGCCAACAGCTACCTGGGCTATTACTACTACCAGAAAGGTGACAAGACCACTGCACTGCCCTACTACCAGCAAGTACTGGCCCTGGACCCCAACAACCAGAACGCCAAGTCGGTGGTAGAAAGCATGTCGGCTCGTCCGAAAACCGCTACCAAAGCCCCCGTTAAGAAGAAGTAATTCTGCCGGGAACCTAGCTCACTAAAAAGGCCTGTCGTGCACGCACGACAGGCCTTTTTGTTGTAAGCGGGTTATGCACTACTCGTCGGAGTCGGCGTACTGCTCCCATTTGGCTAGGGCGGCTTCAAAGTCGGCCGGTAGCTCGGCTTCGAAGTGCAGGATATCGTGGGTTACCGGGTGCACAAACCCCAGCGACTTGGCGTGCAAGGCCTGCCGGGGCATTAGCTGGAATACATTTTCTACGAACGACTTATAGGCGCCGGTACGCTGCCCGTACAGGACTTTGTCGCCACCGTAGGTAGCATCCGAAAACAGCGGGTGGCCAATGTGCTTCATGTGGGCCCGGATCTGGTGGGTACGGCCGGTTTCGAGGTTGCACTGGAGCAGGGCCACGTGCCGGAACGTTTTCAGCACTTTGTAGTGCGTTACGGCGTGCTTGCCCTGGTCACCGTCCGGATACACGGCCTGCACCTTGCGGTCCTTCAGGCTGCGCCCAATATGGCCCTGAATCGTGCCTTCCGTTTCCTTCGGGATGCCCCACACCAGCGCCAGGTACGTCCGCTCGATGGTATGGTGGAAAAACTGCTGGGACAAATGCGTCATGGCCCATTCCGTTTTGCCGATGACCAGCAGGCCGGAAGTATCCTTGTCGATGCGGTGCACCAGGCCGGGCCGGATTTCGCCGTTGCGGCCGGTGGGCAGGTTGCTCAGATGGTAGGCCAACCCATTGACCAGGGTACCGTTCCAGTTGCCGAAGGCCGGATGCACGACCAGACCCGCCGGCTTGTTGACAATCAGCAATGATTCGTCTTCGTAGCGGATGTCCAGATCCATCGGCTCGGGCACCACTTTCACATCGCGCGGGGGCTCGGGCAGCGTGATGGTAATGACGTCGAACGGCTTGATGCGGTAGTTCGACTTCACCACTTTGTCGTTTACCTGCACGGCTTCGGCCCGAATGGCATCCTGGATTTTGGTCCTGGAGGCATTCGACAGCCGGTTCATCAGGAACTTGTCGAGGCGCAGCAGCTCCTGGCCCCGGTCGACGCGGATGCGGTGGTGTTCGTAGAGTTCGTCGCCTTCCTCGTTGTCGTCATCGGGCAAGTCAGGGTCGGGCAGCAGAGAATCGGGTACGGAGGTCATGGCAAAGCAACCAGGTATTGCGGAATGGAAATAAGAAAGCCGGAGCATAGTGCTCCGGCTTTCTGCTTACGAAAAGAGGGAAACCCTACTTCTTCGATTTAGTCTTGGTTTTGGTGGTACCAGCGGCGGGCGTAGCGGCCGGAGCGGCAGCGGGAGCCGCTTTAGGAGCAGCCGCGGCAGCGCCAGGCGTAACACCCATTTTCTTCAGCACCAGATCCGAAATGTCGCCATCCTTGGGGCCGTGCAGCAGCACCGGGCTGGCACCGTCCGAGTTCAGCACGTAGGTATAGCCATTCTCTTCGGCTACGGCGTCAATGGTCTTCTGGAGCTTGTCCAGGGCGGGCTTCAGCAGGGTCTGCTGCTTCTGCTGCAGGCTCTGGTCGGCGCTACGCTGGAACTCCTGGATGGAGGTTTGCAGGCCGGTCAACTCTTTCTCCTTATCAGCGCGCACTACTTCCGTCATCGTCGGAGCACCTTTCTGGTAGGCTTCAGCTTTGGCCTGATAGTCCGAATACTTGCTTTTCAGCTGGGCTTCGAGCTGGGTGCTGTAGGCCTTCAGATCCGACTCGATCTGCTTGCTCTCCGGCATCTGGCTCAGAACGTATTCTACGCTGGTGTAGCCGATTTTGAGCGGGGCTTGCGCCAGTGCCGTGGTAGCCGTGCTGAACGAGAGGACGGCCGCAGCCAGGGCAAGACGGAATTTGTTCATGATGTTCATTAAGGGGAAACTTTCAGAAAGTAGGGTTACAAAAGCAAAGTTAATTTTTTCGGCTAGCCGGGCGCGTATTTGTTGGGCGGGCCGGCTGGCGGGTCTTGCTGGCCGGGGCTGCCGCGTCCTGGTCCGTGTCCACGTCCGCGTCGCCGGCGGGCGTTTTGGGCGTCGTCACCGTGCGGGTAGCGCCCTTCTGGCCCGGCTGGTTCCGGTCTTCAGAAGCTAAACCCAATTCTTCCAAGACAAATTCCGTGTAGTCGTGGGTGGGGTTGGTATACAGCATGGTCAGGTCGCCGGCTTTGTCGAAAACAATGGCCAGCTGCTTTTTCTTGGCCACCTTTTCAATGGCTTCGAACACCTGATCCTGCACGGGCTTGGTCAACTCCTGCCGCTTTTTGAACAGTTGGCCTTCGTAACCGAAGATCTTGTTCTGGTAGGCCTTCACGTCCTGCTCCTTTTTCAGAATCTCATCCTGCCGCTTCTTTTTCATGGGCTCGGTCAGGAGCACTTCTTCGGCCTGGTAGTTCCGGTAAAGCTTGTCGAGGTCCTTTTTCTGGCTTTCAATTTCTTTCTGCCACGTATTCGACAACGTGTTCAGCTCCTGCTGCGCCTGGGCGTAGGCGGGCATCTTGCCCATCACAAACTCGGAGTCGACGTACCCAAACTTCTGGGCCAGCGCGGCCGGCCCCGTCAGGAGCAGCAACGCGCCCAGCAGCAGAGAATGTAGCTTTTTCATGTCAAGTAGAAAGTGAGCTGGCGAAGCAGACCGCCGAACCGTTAGCGAATCTGCTGACCAATGATGAAGTGGAACTGGCCTTTGTCCTGCACGGCCTGGGTGGCCGAGTAGCGGGGTACGGCATCGAACCCGTAGCCGTAGTCGAAGCCAAGCAAACCGAATGCCGACATGAAAATCCGGGCGCCAACCCCCGCCGAGCGGTACAGCTTGTAGGGGTTGTAATCCTTGTAGCTTTCAAAGGCATTGCCCGCTTCGGCAAAGCCCAGCACGTAGACCGTAGCCGCTGGGTTCAGCGAAACCGGATAACGCATTTCCAGTACGTATTTATTATAGGCTACCCCACCGCTGGAGTTGGGGTTCTGCACCGCGTTGGCGCTGTTGGGGTCCTCGTAGCCCCGCAGACCCACGTATTCGGTGCCCACCAGGAAGTTGGACGAGCCCCCGTAGCCCAGGCCCGCACCGCCCAGCTTGAACCGCTCGAAGGGGCCGATTTCCCGCTTCGAGTTGTAGGTGCCGATAAAGCCGAAGTGAGCCCGGGTGTTCAGCACCAGCTTACCCACGATGGGCGTAAACCAGGAAGCGTCGAACATCCACTTGTGGAATTCCACCCACTCGTTCACGCTCGGGTGCGAGCCTTTGAAGACGGAGTACGGCGGCGTCAGGTTCACGCTCAGAGCCAGCGACGAGCCCCGACGGGTGTAGGTCGGGTTGTCGATGCTGTTGCGCGAGAGGGTCGTGTTGAAGGTGATGTTGGCGGCATTACCCGTGCCGTTGGCAAAGCCCTGGATGTAGGGGTAGTTCTTGAGCTTGTACTGGCTCACCGACAGCGAGTTGCTCAGCGTGAAGTAGTCATCCGGCACGCGCAGACGACGGCCCAGACCAATGGTGGCACTGTTTACCTTAATCGACTGGTCGTTGTTGGCGTCGAGGCTGGTGCCCACGCGCTGAATGCTCTTGTTCAGGCTAAACGACAGCGAGTTAGGCTTGCGGCCACCCAGCCAGGGCTCCGTGAACGAGAAGGAGTAAGCCTGGTACTGCAAGCCGTTGGCCTGCACGTTCAGGGCCAGGCGCTGCCCGTCGCCGGCCGGCACCGGCGTCCAGTTGCGGAGGCTACCGGCTTTGCGTAGCGAGAAGTTGTTGAACACCAGACCTACGGTGCCGATAAAGCCCGCGTAGCCGCCCCAGCCACCCGACAGCGTAATCTGGTCCGAAGGCTTTTCAACTACGGTGTAGTTGATGTCCACGGTGCCCTCGGCCGGGTTCGGCACGGGGTTCAGACCAATCTTTTCCGGGTCGAAGTAGCCCAGCGTAGCAATCTGGCGCTGGGAACGAATCAGCAGCTCCCGGTTAAACTTGTCGCCGGGCAGCGTCTGCAGTTCGCGGCGCAGCACATGGTCACTGGTTTTGGTGTTGCCGGCAATGTTGACTTCCTTGATGCGGGCCTGCACCCCTTCGCTGATGCGCATCTCGATATCAATCGAGTCGCCTTCCACCTTGGTTTCTACCGGCTCAATGCTGAAGAACAGGTAGCCGTCGTTCATGTAGAGCGAGGTAATGTCCTGGCCGGTCGGGTTGTAATTCAGGCGCTTGTCGAGCGTTTCCTTGCTGTAGGTGCTGCCTTCCTTGATGGCCAGCACCGAGGCCAGCGTTTTGTCGTCGTAGAGGTAGTTGCCGTTCCAGGTGATATTGCGGAAGTAGTACTTCGGCCCTTCATCCACGGTCAGGCGCAGGGCCAGGCCGTCCTCGGTCCGCATTACGGTATCCGACACGATGGCCGCGTCGCGGTAGCCCTCGGAGTTGTAAAACTCAATCAGCTTCTGCTTGTCCTCTTCGTATTCAGTCTTCTGAAACTTGGCCGAGGTCAGGAATTTGTAGGGCTTGCGCTCCTTGGTTTTCTTCAGCTTGCCCTTCAGCTTCCGGTCGCTGAAAGCCTGGTTGCCTTCGAAGGCAATGTCCTTGATGCGGATTTTGTCGCCTTTATCCACCCTGATGTTCAGCACCACGCTGTTCGGCAAGCTCGAATCCGGCGACTGCACGATCGTGGCTTTGGCATCGAGGAAGCCCTTGTTGGTGTAAAACTTCCGGACCTGCGCCTTCGTATTGTTGAGCAGGGCATCGGTAACCACTTTGCCGCGGATCAGCTTGATCTTGTCCTTCAGATCATCGGCTTGGCCTTTGCTGATGCCGCTGAACTCAAACTTTGACAGCCGGGGCCGCTCTTTCAGATTGAAATCCAGAAAAATCTTCGTGCCCTCGGTGCGGGTGATGGATACACTCACGTCGCCCAGAATGCCCTGGTCCCAGAGGCGGCGAATGGCTTTGCCGATTTCTTCGCCCGGCACCGTAATAGGGTCGCCTATTTTCAGGCCCGACAGGCCAATAAGCGTATTGGTATCCAGATAGGTAGCTCCGCTGACGGTAATGCCACCCAACTCGTAGCGCTGAGGCTCGGCCCCACTAGCGGCCGGTACCTGGGCCCACGCCTCGGGCATGGCAGCACCACCGGACACCGCCAGCACTGTTAGCAGCAGGAAAAATTTATTGCGGAAAGAAATCATTCGAAAAACTTACGAAACGGTTAGCTGCTCACTGGTTTTGCCAAAGCGCCGCTCACGGCGCTGGTAGGCTTGGATGGCATCGTAGAAATGCTCGCGCCGGTAGTCTGGCCACAGTATTTCCGTAATATACAGCTCGGTGTAGGCCAACTGCCACAGCAGAAAGTTGCTGATGCGCTGCTCGCCACTGGTCCTGATCAGGAGCTCGGGGTCGGGCATGCCGGCGGTGGTCAGGTAGCCGGCCAGGGTACTTTCGGTTAGTTCTTCGGCCCGCAGCTTACCGGCGGCCACGTCAGCCGCCAGGCGCCGGGCCGCCTGCGTCAGGTCCCACCGGCCGCTGTAGCTCAGGGCCAGCACCAGCGTCATGCGGTTGCCGTCTTTGGTCAGCTCCATAGCTTCACGCAGCTCCCGCTGGCACGATTCGGGCAGCTGCTCAATCTGGCCAATGGCCTCCAGGCGGATACTGTTCTTGAGCAGCGTAGGCGTTTCCTGCCGGATGGTGTGCACCAGCAGCTGCATCAGGGCCATTACCTCGTGCTTGGGGCGGCCCCAGTTTTCCGTCGAAAAGGCGTAGAGCGTCAGATACTGCACGCCCAGCTCGGCGGCGCCTTCCACCGTATCCCGAACCGCCGTAATGGCGCTTTGGTGCCCGAAGATGCGCAGGCCGCCTTTCTGTTTTGCCCAACGGCCATTGCCATCCATAATGACGGCAACGTGGGCAGGTATATTCTGAGTGTCTAGTTCGGACCGGGCGGCCATCAGTACTTTTTGCGTAAAGAGGCTGCAAGTTACGCAAATGGTTGCATTAAGCCCGGCCCCCTCCCACTTCTAGCGCAGCAGCTTAGGATTGGCCTTATAGGAGTCGGGACAACTGATTTTATAAAAAGTATAGGAAATGCTCAGGCCGTTGTAGAAATACCAGTCCTGGTCGTGGGTATTCACCAGCAACGGGGTTTCGGTGCCCAGTTGGTCCAGCTCGTCGGTGAAGGCTTTGCGGGCTCCTACCTCCAGGCCCAGGTTCCAGCGCGGCGACAACGCCAGCTTCATGCCAATACCGGCCGGAATGGCAATGCCCAAGGTGCTGCCGCTCTGCTCCGCTGCGGCGAGGCCCCCGGCGGTGCTGATGGTACGGGTACGGGCCAGAAACCCGGCTACGCCCACAAACACGTAGGGCGTGAAGTGTACTTTCTCCTTGCGGTTGCGGTAGTCAAAGAAGTTATACTCGACGGCGCCGGCGGCTTCCAGGATATTGCCTTTCACGTTGGCCTGCCGGTGAGCGTGCAGCGGGGCCGTATTGCCGTTCACGCCCGGCACATTCGCATCGTCGGCCCGCACGAGTCCCCACAGGAAGCTGCCGCGCAGCGTAATGGGAGCCGACATATCTTTGCGGTAAAAAATCGTGGCGGCAGGGCGGTTGTTGGCAAACCGATACGCTGGCGCTATTTCTCCTTTGTATACCATTCCTCCCACGCCAATGCCCAGCTCACTGGTATTCTGGGCGGCAGCGGAGAAAGCAAAAAAAACACTCCCTGCTTGCACCAGGCAAACAAGGAGTGTTTTGAAGGGATTCGAATGCGTCATTAGACTGGCTGTAAGTGAAACTTGACAGCCAGTCCAGCTGGCTATCGGAATTTGGGGCTTTTAACGCGGGGAGCGAGAATGTAGTTTACATTGAGACCCGTAACGATGTACCAGTCCTTCTCATTGCCCTTGCCGCGCATTTCGCCGGGAACGTTGAAGTTGATGAACGTGCCGTCATCAGTGCGGGTGATGCCACGACCGAAGTAGCGGGCTTCGGCGCTGCCCAGTTTGGCTTGGTCGATGTATACACCGCTCACGTCGTCCAGGTAGTCGGTGAACGTCTTGCGCCAGCCGATTTCCAGGCCAATATCAAAGCTTTTGTTGAGTTTGTAACGAACACCACCACCGAAAGGGATAGAAATGTTGGTCAGGGCGTAGTCAACGCCTTCCGTGCGCAGGGGCTGCAGGTTCACGATTGCGCCCTGCGTTACACCTGTACCGGCAATATCGCCACCGCGCACCTCGCCGCGTGGATTGTGATGAAAAACAGCCACCCCAGCAAACACATAGGGCACAAAGTCGGGCCGTTTGATGTAGTTGTTGCGGTTCGCAATCAGGTCGAAAATACCCACTGCCGACACTTCAAAGATGTTGTTACGAAAATTCATGTTCCGGTGATAGCGGAAACGAGCATCCGGATCCGTCTTGTCAGCGGCTTTCTCGTCGTCACCGGTGATCTGGCCATATGCCAGGGCCACGCGAGCCGAGATACGGGGAGCGAAGCGGTGCGTGATATTGACGCCGATGTTGGGACGCGTGGCGGCGAAGCGCAGGCTCGGAATGCTGGCTTTCGGCACGATGTCGCCAAAGTAGTTCATGGCATTCAGGCTCACGCCCACGGAGTTGTACTGCTTCCGCTTACTGAACTGTTGCGCATTTGCCTCTGAGGCAACTAGTGAAACCACTAGCAGCAGAGCCAAAATGTGGGTGAAGAATTGCTTCATATTGAGCGAGATTAGAGATATGCGAAGGTGAAGAGCATCGTGAAACCAGTACGGGCACGAGTTCAGTTAGTGACAAAAGTAGAAGTTGCCGGGAACTTAAAAAAGAAATACTAGAAAAAGTCAATGTATTAGAGCGAGATACCCACCGGATTACGCTTGTCGAGCCCCCAATTCAACTTACTGCGTAACGTAGTCAGAAAGTTAACGTGGTTGAGCTTGACGAGACGCACCGCAAAATTCTCGCGGCGGACGGCAATCTGAATACCCGCGTCGACGGTGACGGAGCGCGAATCGAGCGACAACAGGAAGTTGTTACTGCGGCCTTCAATCTCGAAGGATATCACGCTCCGGTCGGAGACGATGAGCGGGCGAACATTCAGATTGTGCGGACATACGGGAGCAATGATAAAATTGTTGGTTTGTGGCAACATTACTGGTCCGCCGCAGCTGAGCGAATAGCCCGTGGAACCCGTGGGCGTAGCCACAATCAGCCCGTCGGCCCAGTACGAATTGAGGTACTCGCCGTCGATATACGTGTGCACGACAATCATGGAGGACGTGTCGCGCTTGAGAATAGAAAATTCGTTGAGCCCGAAGTTGATGCCCTCAAATACCTCCGGATCAGTATCGACGCGAATCAGGCTGCGCTCTTCGAGCACAAAATGGCCTTTAAACAGGGCATCAATGGCCTGAGAGATTTTCTCGACGGTGACCGTGGCCAGAAAGCCCAGGCGGCCGGTGTTGATGCCCAGAATGGGAATCTGCAGGGCCCCGACGTAGGTGACCGTGTCGAGCAGCGTGCCGTCGCCGCCGATGCTGAAGACAAACTGCACGCCGCGCAGCGAGTCGCCGCGCCGGAAGGTGCCGATACCGTCGGGCAAGGTCAGGCGGTTGTCGAGGTAGGTCCGAAACGACTCGACAATGATAACCTCGGTTTGGCGCGCCACGAGGTCGTCGAGGAGGGCCTGCAGAAACGGGACCGTTTCTTCATCGAAGGGTTTGCCGAGAATTGCGATTTTCATAGCAGAAAGGTAGCCGGAAGAGACGGGCCGGATCAGATGGGAAATTCGGTGCGCAGAAAAAACCCGCCCTGCCCCAGGGCATTGCGGGTGTACTCGAGGGTAAAAACCCGGTCGTAATACGTGACCAGGTGCAAACCGATGCCAGCGGCGGCCTGCACCCGGTTGGGCAGCCGGCTGCCCCGCTCGGCTCCGCGGCTGGCCACGTAGCCGGCATCGGCAAAGGTATTTAAATATAGAACCAGCGGAATACTATTGATTTTGGGGTTGCTGATTCCCTTCAGCCGGATGCGCCCGGCATCGAACAGGCGGTAGGAAACGCCCTGCTGCACAAGTCCATAGTGGCGCCCATCGACGACGTAGGGGTCGTAGCCGCGCACGAGGTCGGCGTAACCTAGGGCCCGGTTGTCGGCGTAGGCCAGGCGGCTCCCGACGCGCACCTGGGCCTGCACCCCGGCGCTATAGTAGAAGCCGCGGCCCAGGTCGAGGTACTTGGCGGCCTGCCCCCGAAACGTGGTAATGGGCGGCGCGGCATTCGTAAAAAACCGCTGCACCACGCCCACTTGCAGGTAGTGGCCCGTGAGCGGGTAGGCAAACGTATTGCGGTGGTTGAAGATAGAAGTCAGGGCCATGTCGACGTAGGTACGGCGGGCGGCCCCGAGAAAGTAGTCGGGGTTGCGGCGCAGCACCGAGTCGGAAATAGCCTCGCGGTGCAACGACACGTCGAGCAGGGTGCGGCGCTGCACGGTGTAGCGCCAGCGCAAGCCCGCCGTGACGTACTGCCGCTCGATGGGAAAGCCAGAATCGTCGCGGAAGTTGACGAGCTTATCCTCCACGGTGGCGTAATCGAGGGAACGGCTACGGAAGTAGGAAGCGCCGATGCCGAAGCCCAGGCGGCGGAGCTTGCCGTAGCCGGGCGTGTCGTAGAACAGCTCGTATTTGCGGTTGAAGCCCAGCTGCAGGTTGCCCCGCACTTCCTCGTTGCGGCCCCGGAAGTTTTTGCGCTCCAGGTGCAGGCCGTAATCGACGCGCCGCCACCGGTCGGGCCGGTCGAGCCAGGAGCGGAAGTTACGGTCGGCCAACGACAGGATGGGAATGGGAAACGTGTACCAGCGCTCCTGCACGCTGAAGAGCACCGTTATTTCCCCGTTGCGGCACACGGTCTGGGTGAGCACGCCGTGAAACAGCTGCAGGTTGAAGAGGCGCAGGCGGTTGGCTTCGAGGCGGCGGGCCAGGTGAGCGGCCGAAAGCGTGTCGCCCTCCCGAAAATCCAGCTCGGCCCGCAGAATCCGCTCCTTGGTGACTTCGTTGCCCACAAACAAAATGGAGGCCACATGCAGCACCGCGTACTCGGGACACCGGGCGCGCACCAGACTATCCAGTGGCGAGCGGCGCACTGAGTCGGGCGGGGCCGTGGGGGCCGATACCGGCGCCGTGGGCAGCCAGCCTAGCAGCAGGACGAGCAGATAGGCAAGCACTTACGGGCGCGGCGTTATAAGCTCAGGTACTTGAGCAGCCCATCCAGGCGTTCCTGCTCGTTCTCCCCTACTTCGCCGGCCCCGCTGAACTGGGCCGTGATGAGGTAGCCAAACCGCTCGAGCGTAGCCGTAATACGGGCCATGTTGGGAGTATTGAGCTTCAGCGTCAGCCGGATTTTGTAGGGGTCGTGCTCATCCTGGGCCACGTGGGCACTGAGCACCTTGGCGTTGTTTTCCTCGACGTAGCGGCTGATCTGGGTGAGCGAGTAGTCCCGCTCGTCCATCGAAAGCACCAGAATGCCGCCCTGGCCGGCCGCAATGGGCAGCTGCCCGAAAGCTGCCAGCGTGTCGCCCACCGTCACGACGCCCAAGTATTCCTGCTTGTCGTCGAGCACGGGCACGAGCTGCACCTTGTTCTGAATGGCCAGCTCCATGATACTGTAGAAATGCTGGTCGCGCTGCACGTGCACGTCGGCGAAGCCGAAGGCCACGCTGGTCAGCGGCTCATCGGGCTGGTCGTGGTCGAGCAGGTCGGCTTCGGTAATCAGGCCCCGATACAGGCGGTTGTCGAGCACGGGCAGCTGGCCAACGTGGAATTCCTCCAGCCACTTGGCTGCCTTCCCGGCCGAATCCGACACCTTCAGGGGCGGAATCATTTGGTTGAGCAAGTCTTCAGCAATCATCGAATGCATGGGTGGAAAGAACTGAGAGCCAGAAATAAACTAGTGAGGGCGGGGCGACCAATAAGCGGTGGCGGGGCTGATTTGTTTAGACTGTGGGGGTAAGGGCGGGTTTCGGGGCCGTGCGGCGTAGAAACTGCCGCAGCAGGCGGTTAAAATCCTGGGGGCGCTCCATCATGGGCACGTGGCAGCAGTGGTCGAGGAAGTGCAGCTCGGCGTTGGGCAGCAGCCGCTCAAACTCGTGGGCTACCACGGGCGGCGTAATCGTGTCGTTCAGGCCCCAGACCAGCAGCGTGGGCACCGTAATCTTGGTCAGCTCCTTGCCCAGGTTGTGGCGCTGGGCCGAGCGGGCAATGCTGATGATGCGCAGCACCTTGGTGTTGGAGTTGGTGACGTTGAATACCTCATCTACCAGATCCTTGGTGGCAATGCTGGGGTCGTAGAAGGTGTAGGCCACGCGCTCCTGCACGAAATCGTAGTTGCCGCGCTTGGGGAACGAGCCGCCCATCGAGTCTTCGAACAGGCCGCTGCTGCCGGTCAGCACGAGGCGCTGCACCATGCGGGGGTTGCGCAGGGCATATACCAGGGCAATGTGGCCGCCCAGGGAGTTGCCCAGCACCGTCAGGGGCTGGTCGAGGTGCATTTCGCGCAGGAAATCCTCCACGTAGTTGACCAGGCCCGGCACGCCGGCCTGGGTCAGGGGCATGTCGTAGATGGGCAGCAGCGGAATAATTACCCGGTGGTCGGTGCTGAACTCCGAAATGACGTCCTGCCAGTTGCTGAGGGCGCCAAACAGGCCGTGCAGCAGCAGCAGCACCTGGCCGGAGCCGCCCTCCACGTATTGAAAACCGTTCTGTTCCTTAATCTGCAATTCCATCTTCTCGGGGGATTTCGCGGCCGGCAAGGGCTGAATGACCATCCTTTGCAATGATACAACACTTGACCCAATTGCGGAGAAGGGCCAGCCCGTGGGCGGTGAGCAATGCTTCGGGATGAAACTGCACCCCGTACAGCGGGTACGTACGGTGCCGGAATACCATCAGTTCGTGCGCCGGGTCGGTGGTGTACGCCAGCGGCCGTAAGTCAGGGGGCAATAAGTTGATAATCAGTGAATGGTAGCGCGTCACCCGAAACTGCCGGGGCAAGCCGGCAAACAGCGGGTCCGCTTCGGTCCAGGCCACTTCCGACACCTTGCCGTGCATGGGCCGCGCGGCCCGGGTCAGGTGGGCGCCGAAAAACTCGCCCAGCGCCTGATGGCCCAGGCACACGCCCAGCATCGGTACCCGGTGGTGGTACTCGCGCACGACGTCCAGCAGGCAGCCGGCCCGCGCCGGCGTGCCCGGCCCCGGCGACAACACGATGGCGTCGAAGCGTAGCTGCCGGATAACTTCCAGCGGCACGTCGTTGCGCACCACTTCCACGCTGACGCCCAGCTGCTGGAAGTAATCCAGCAGGTTGAAGGTGAACGAGTCGAAGTTGTCGAGCAGCAGCAGGTGCATAGCAGCGTATGGAGCCGATTTTCTCCGCCAAGGTTGCCTGCCCGCCCGGCAGCGGCCCCAGCAAGGCCGGGGTAGCAACCCGGGCCCGCCGGCAGTTGTTTAGAATACGCCCCGCAGCTGCTCGAGCAGCGTGGCCGCGAAGGGCATGATAAAGCCCACGATGTCGAGGGCAAAGGGGGTGGCCTGCTGCACCACGGGCAGCACCTGGGAGTCGGCCACGACCTCGGGCGAAATCAGCTTGAGGCCCGCGAAGCCGATGCCGTGCAGCAGCAGGCTGATGCCCAGCACCCACTTCAGGGCCCCGGCCGCGCCGCCCAGCAGGTTGTCGAGCATACCCAGCGGGGTCAGGTGCACGGCCGTCTTGACGAAGCTGCCCGCCAGATGTACGCCCCAGGTAATAAGCACGAACACCAGCAGAAACGACACGATGGGCAGCAGCCCGAAAGCCTCGCCCACGTAGTTGCGCACCAGCGGAATGGCGTCGTTCAGCAACGCCAGTCCGCCCACGATGCCCAGCACGAAGGCCAGCAGCGAAGCCGCCTCCAGCACCAACCCGCGCCGGAAGCCCTTCACGGCCCCCACACCCAGCGGAAGCAGCAGCAGAATATCGAAGCCGGACATGCGGTGAGGTGGTGATTTAGTGATTTAGTGAGTTTGACGTTCGGCTTGCGCAGACTCGCGCCATTCGCGCGGCCAGAACCACACTCACTAAATCACTAAGTCGCTAAATCACTCCTTAGACATTCGTGTTGTTGAGCAGGTTGCTGACCACCTGGGAAATGACTTTGCCGTCGGCCTGGCCGGACAGCTCCCGGGCGGCGGCACCCATTACCTTGCCCAGGTCGGAGGGGCCGGTGGCGCCCACGCGCTGGATGATGGCTACGAGCTTTTCGACCAGGTCGGCCTCGGAGAGCTGCTGGGGCAGGTATTCCTCGATGATGGCCAGCTCGGCCAGCTCGATTTCTTCCAGATCGGAGCGGAACTGCTTCTGGTACATCTCGGCGGCTTCGCGGCGCTGCTTGGCGGCTTTGGTCAGCAGCTTCAGCTCGGCGTCCTCGGTCAGGGCCGCGCCGTGGGCGCCTTCCGCCGTTTCAGCCAGCATGATCTGCGACTTGATGCTGCGCAGGGCCTGGAGCCGAACTTTGTCCTTGGCCAGCATAGCCTTTTTGATATCCGCGTCGATGGTTTCCTTCAGAGCCATAAGTTTGTAGTAGTAAATGTCTGGAACCCGTAGATTCCGACTGGCCGCGTATTGATGACCCACGCTGGCCGTTTTGGAGTCAGTTTTTCGCCTTCTCTCATGACGAAACTTAGCGTAAACATAAATAAAATAGCCACGCTGCGGAATGCCCGCGGCCACAACCGCCCCGACGTACTCCAGGTAGCCCGTGACTGTGAGCGGTTTGGCGCCCAGGGCATCACGGTGCACCCCCGCCCCGATGAGCGCCATATCCGCTACCAGGACGTGCGCGACCTGCGCCAGATCGTGACCACCGAGTTCAACGTGGAGGGCAATCCGACGCCGGATTTCCTGGAACTGGTGCGCGAAGTGCGGCCCGAGCAGGTGACGCTGGTGCCCGACGCGCCCGACGCCATTACCTCCAACGCCGGCTGGGACACCATCACCCATCAGATTTATCTGATTGGCGTGGTCACCGAGCTCAAGTCCATCGGCTGCCGGGTGTCCATCTTCCTCGACCCCGACCCGGCCATGGTGAAGGCCGCCGTGGCCACCGGCACCGACCGGATTGAGCTCTACACCGAGGACTACGCCCGCCAGTACCCCCACGACCCCGCCCAGGCCATTGCCCCCTACACCGTGGCCGCCACCCTGGCCCAGCAGCTCGGCCTGGGCCTGAACGCCGGCCACGACCTGGATTTGGAGAACCTAGCCTACCTCAAGCAGAACTTACCCGGCCTGGCCGAGGTTAGCATCGGGCACGCGCTGGTGTGCGACGCGCTGTACTACGGGCTGGAAAACACCATCCAGCTCTACCGCCGGCAGCTGGCGTAACCACTGCTGAGGCAGCACAGCCGCGTAGCGGCGCCACGTTTATAGAAACCACCAGGCACAATTGATTGAGCCGCCGCGCGGCGGCATTCCCGCCCGTAAGGCTATGCCGCCGCCCTGCGGCTCGCTTCCAGCAAGGCTACTGTTTCTATAGACATGGTGCCGCTACGCGGCTGTAGGGCAGCCCGGGCCACTAGTTCACCGTTTCACTACTTCACCACTTCGCCTTTGCCTCGTATTCCGCTTTCCGAATTCCTGACCGGGCCCGCCGACGCCCCCATTCTGGACGTGCGCGCGCCCATCGAGTACGCCCACGGCCACATTCCGGGGGCCCTGAGCCTGCCGCTGTTTTCGGATGCGGAGCGGGCCCGCATCGGCACGGCCTACAAGCAGGTCAGCCAGGACCGGGCCATCCACATCGGGCTCGACTTCTTCGGGCCCAAGATGAGCCGCATGGTGAAGCAGGCCCAGAAGCTGGCGCCCAACAAGGAAGTGCGCCTGCACTGCTGGCGGGGCGGCATGCGCAGCGGGGCCGTGCACTGGCTGCTGGAGCTGGCCGGCTTCAAGGTGCATCTGCTGGATAAGGGCTACAAGGATTACCGCCGCTGGGCCCTGGCGCAGTTCGCCGAGCCCCGGCCCATGCTGATTCTGGGCGGCCTCACGGGCTCGGGCAAGACCGACGTGCTGCACGAGCTGGCCCGCCGCGGCGAAACCATCGTGGACCTGGAAGGGCTGGCCAGTCACAAGGGCTCCTCGTTCGGGGCCATCGGGCTGCCGCCCCAGCCCACGCCCGAGCAGTTTGAGAATAACCTGGCCCTGGAGCTGAGCCAGCTGCCAGCGGACGTGACGCCCTGGCTGGAAGACGAGAGCCTGACCATCGGGCGGCTCAACATTCCCAAGGCGCTGTTCGAACAGATGCGGGCGGCTCCCCTTTTCGTACTCGACATTCCCCGCCCGGTGCGCACCCGCAAGCTGGCGGCCGAGTACGGCAAGGAAGACCCGCAGCAGCTGGCCGAGGCCATTCAGCGCATCAGCAAGCGGCTGGGCGGCCTGGCTACCAAGCAGGCCCTGGCCGCCATTGCGGCCGGCGACATGGAGCAGATGGTCGACATTGCCCTCTCCTACTACGACAAAACCTACGGCTTCGGGCTCGATAACAAGGTCAACAGCCAGGTCGTCCGGATTCCGTCCGACACCTGCGACCCGCGGGTGAATGCCGACCTGGTGCTGGCCGCCGTGGCGCAGGCAGGCTTGCTGGCAACCGCCTAGATGCTGGCCCCCACGCTGCGGGTGGCCCGCCCCACCGACAACCTGGCGGCCGTGGTCCGCTTCTACCGCGACGGACTGGGCCTGCCCGAGCTGACGTCCTTCGCGGCCCACAACGGCTTCGACGGGGTGATGCTGGGCCACCCGGCCGGGCCCTACCACTTCGAGTTTACCCACCAGCCCGGCCACCCCGTGGGCCGCGCCCCGACCCAGGACAACCTGCTGGTCTTCTACCTGCCCGACGCTATGGAGTGGCAGGCCGCCGTGCAGCGCCTGCTCGACCACGGCTACCCGCCCGTGCATTCCTACAATCCCTACTGGGACCAGCGGGGCCGCACTTTCGAAGACCCCGACGGCTACCGGGTGGTGCTGCAGCAGGCCGCCTGGGCGCTGTAGCACGCACTTGGTAGTTGACGTGCCGGAACGACAACCGTTGTATCAGTTCTTAGAAGAGTGCTTCTACCAATGGGGCGGCTGTACGCGCTAAGGCTGCGAATCCTGCCCTTGGCCTGCTGCGTCAGCGTAGCTTGTTGCCTTCGTCAGGGACTAACGCTTGCTCAGGTAGCGGCGTAGCGGCGCGTCCACGGTTACCAGCAGCAGGTAAGCCAGCCCCACCAGGGCCAGCGTAGCGGTTGGCACCAGCCAGGCCAGCGTGCTCATGGGCGGCTTCTGCGTGGCCACGTAGCTCAGAAATACCCACACAAACGGGTAATGCACCATGTAAAGCGGGTAGGAAAGCTCCCCGAGCCAGTGGCAGGTCTTGGCCAGACGTGGGTTCAGGTGAGCGCCGGCACCCAGTGCCACGAGCAGGGGAAAATAGACGAGCACGGTCAGCGAGTCCGTAAGCCCGGTCAGATTGCTGCGGTAAGGAAATAGCAGGCCCGCCAGTAGCAGCAGCCCCACGCCCACAAACCCGAGGCGGTTAGGCACGATCCAGCGGGCCCGGTACAGCACCAGGCCCATCAGAAACGAATAGCTCACACGCACGGCCCCGCCCCAGAACGTATTCCGGTCCCAGCCAATGCTCAGATTCGGCACCAGCGTGGCCTGGTAGACCAGGGCCCCGGCGGCCAGCAGCGTGAGCACGTACAGTAGGCGCGGCCGCACGCGCACCAGCACCAGGGCGTAGACCACGTTGGCGATGTACTCCCAAAATAACGACCACGTGGGCGCATTGAGCGGGAAAAGATTGAAGGTGCGCTCGGGCATTATCGGGTAGGGAATCAGCAGGCACGAGGCCAGAAACACCTGCCAGACCCGCTCGGCATACGCGGCATACACGGCACTGAAGGGGTCGAGACGAAACGTGAGCAAGCCGAGCACCGAGCCTACCAGCACCAGCGGATGCAAGCGAATCAGCCGGCGACGCAGGAAGGCCCCAATACCGATTTTCGCCAGGCGCGTGTCGTAGGCGCAGGCCATCACAAAGCCGGAGAGGCAGAAGAAAAAGTCGACGGCCAGGTAAGCGTGGGCAATAAAGAGGTGCTCATAGTCGGGTACCACGATTTCCATGAAGTGGTATACCACCACGGCCAGGGCAGCAATACCGCGCAGGCCATCGAGCACGGCGAAATGTGGCGTGGCCGACGGTAGCGCAGCAGGTGTATTGGGTATATTGTGGACAGCGGGCATAGGCAAGCGGAGAAAAAGAAGCCGCAAAATACCTCCGGCAACGCTTGCAGTAGTCCCCTTCAGGAAGAAAGGCCTGGATAACAGCCTTGGTTGATGCTACCGGCATCGTAAGCGCCGCTACTTTTTTGCCGCCGGAACGCTCGAGCCACGGAGCCCGTTCTCACTTTTGCCGCTTCTACCGGTTATCTTCGCCAACCTCTGACTTTCCTCCTCATGTCTTCCGATACCTCCTCCCCCGCCACCGACCAGATTCGCCTGACCCAGTATAGCCACGGCGCGGGCTGCGGCTGCAAAATCGCGCCCAAGGTGCTCGACCAGATTCTGCACACCAGCATCGCCCAGCCCGAGCACGAGAAGCTGCTGGTGGGCAACAGCAGCCGCGACGACGCGGCCGTGTACGACATCGGCGGCGGGCAGGCCATCATCAGCACCACCGACTTCTTCATGCCCATCGTGGATGACGCCTACGATTTCGGGCGGATAGCGTCGGCCAACGCCATCAGCGACGTGTATGCCATGGGCGGGCGGCCGGTTATGGCTATTGCCGTGCTGGGCTGGCCCATCGACAAGCTGGCCCCCGAAGTGGCCCGCCGGGTGATTGAGGGCAGCCGCAGCATCTGCGCCGAGGCGGGCATCCCATTGGCCGGCGGCCACAGCATCGACTCGCCGGAGCCCATTTTCGGCCTGGCCGTGACCGGGATGCTCGACATCAAGAACCTGAAGCAGAACGACACGGCCACGGCCGGCTGCGAGCTGTATTTGACCAAGCCCCTGGGCGTGGGCATGCTGACGACCTCGCAGAAGCGCGGCATTCTGCTCCCCGAGCACGAGCAGATTGCCCCCCAGAGCATGATGCAGCTCAACAAGATCGGCTACGACCTGGGCCAATTGGAGGCCGTGCGGGCCATGACCGACGTGACGGGCTTCGGCCTGCTGGGTCACCTCTCGGAGGTGTGCGAAGGCAGCAACCTGACCGCCGAAATCGACTTCGGCAAGGTGCCGCTGCTGGCCGAGGCCGAGCAGTACCGCCAGCAAAAGGCCATTCCGGGCGGCACGGTGCGCAACTGGGACAGCTACGGCCACAAGATCGGCGAGATTACTGAGGAGCAGCGCCAGTGGCTCTGCGACCCCCAGACCTCGGGCGGCCTGCTGGTGTGCGTGGAGCCCGGCGGCCGGGCCCAGGTGCAGGCCGTGTTCGAGCAGTATGGCTTGCAGCTCGAATCGTTTGGCACGCTGCGGGCCCACGTTGCCGGGGAGCCCTGGATTGAGGTGAAGTAGGCGGTGAAGCTGTTTCCCTTCCTGCGGCCGCTGCTCGAATTTACGGTGGCGGTCTGCGCCATCGTGTTCGGGCTGCGCTTTATTACGGGCTTTTTCACCCAGGCCAGTCGGGTGTACCGGCCCACGTTCCTGCGGCAGTTCTACCTGCTGTTCTGGCCCCTGCTGTGCATGAGCGTGGGGTTGCCCTTCCTGGTGTCGTTTCTCTACCTGGGCACCCTCAGCGCCTACGAGCTGGTGCTGCTGGTGGCCCTGGCCAGCGTGATTCTGGGTTTTTCGGTGCCGGCTCTTATTCTGCACGCCCAGTACTACGCCCGCAACCTGCACACCACCCTGGTGTTCGACCCCAAGCAGAACAAGCTGGAAGTGTACGAGGGCCGGCAGTTGGTGCCCTTCGCCCGGCGCGACCTGGTGCGGGTGGAGTACGTGACGTGTCGCTCGAAGCGGGCGTTCTGGAGCAACTACAACTTCCTGCGGCTGCATCTGGCCTCGGGGCAGATCCTGACGCTCACCTCCCTGCTGACCAACCTGGAGCCGGTGGCCGAATTTCTGCGCAACTCCAGCCTGGAGCGGCGGCAGCGCTGGGCCTGCTTTCTGTAAGCCGGCGGCGGCAAGCTCCCAAAGCAGCCGCTTCGTGCCGGGATTCGCGGCCGGGGTGCTACTTTTGTTGCTTACTTTTTTCTGCCTGGCCTGATGCGGCACTGTTTACTTTTTCTGCTGCTGTGGGGGCTCACCGCGCCGGTGGCGCGGGCCCAGGACCAGGCCACGGTGCAGCGCCTGCGCCGGCAGCTGCCCCACCTGCCCGCCTCGCCCGGCCGCGTGCTGGTGCTGGACTCGCTCAGCTACGCCCTGCACGACCTTTCGCCCGACACGGCCCGGCGCTACGGCGAGCAGGCCGTGGCCCTGGCCCAGCGCCTGCACGACCAGCGCGGCCTGATGCAGAGCCTGAACACGCTGGGCAGCTGCTACGCGGTGCTCTCGGACGGGGCGCACGCGCTCCAGCTCTACGCCCAGGCCCTGGGGCTGGCCCGGCAGCTGAATAGCGCCGACGGCCTGGTGCGCAGCCACGCCTCGATGGCCGCCGTGCACCACGAGCGGGCCGATACCGTGCAGGCGGGCCAGCACTACCGGGCTGCCCTGGCCCTGGCCGACCGGCCGGGTGTGCGGCCCGCCACGCAGCTGCTGCTGTACGGCAACTTGTCGAGCTTCTTCTTTTACCTGGAGCAAAATGCCAAGGCCCTGCACTACACCGAGCGGGCCCTGGCTTTGGCCCGGCGCACCGGCAGCGCCGTACACGAGTCGATTTACCTGGCCAATCTGAGCACCTACCACTTCAACGCCAAGCGCTACGCCCAGGCCGAGGAGCTGATCCAAAGGGCCCTGCGCCTGACCCAGGAGGCGCATCAGCCCCGCTTTGAGGCCGGCAACCTGGAGCTGTGGAGCCTGATGAACCTGGAGAAAAACCAAGTAGCCGAGGCCGGCGTGCTGGCCCGGCGCGCCCTGCGGCAGGCCCGGCTGGGCCAAAGTCAGGAGCGGGTGCTGGATGCCTACAGCCTGCTGGCCACCGTGGCCACCCGCCAAGACCAGTACCGGCAGGCCTACGCCTGGCAGGAGCGGTACGTGGCCCTGAACGACTCGCTCAACAACGGCCGCCGCCTGGCCATGCTCACGGCCCTGCAAAGCCGCTACGACAGCGAGGACAAGGAAAACCAGATTCAGCTGCTGACCCAGCAAACCGAGCTGCAACAGCTGCGCAACCGGGAGCTGTGGGGCGCTATTGCCGCCCTGGTGCTGGGGTTGGCCGGGTTCGGCTTTCTGTACTGGCAGCTGCGCCGCAGCCGGGCCGCGCTGGCCGCCAACAACCGGGCCCTGCACGAAACCACCGCCGAGCTGCGCCAGATGGCCGCCTCCAAAGACCGGCTCTACGCCATCGTGGCCCACGACCTGCGCGGCCCGGTCACGTCGTTCGTGGGCGTCACGGAGCTGATTGGCTTCTACCTCAAGCGCGGCGACCAGGAAGGCCTGCAACGGCTGCCGGCCCTGGTGCGGCAGTCGGCCCAGAGCCTGAACAACCTGCTCGACAACCTGCTGAACTGGGCCGTGAGCCAGACCGGCGAGCTGGCCTACCGCCCCGAGCGGGTGCCGGTGGCCGCCCTCTTCGCCGAAAGCCAGGAGCTGTACCATACCACGGCCGAGGCCAAGCAGATTACGCTGGAGGCCCGCAACCCCGCCGGCCTGGTGCTCTGGGCCGACCAGAACATGGCCCGCACGATTCTGCGCAACCTGGTGGGCAACGCCCTGAAGTTCACGCCCCTGGGCGGCACCGTGCAGTTCTCGGCCGCGCCCGGCACCCGGCCCGGCACGGTGCTGCTCACCGTCACGGACTCGGGCCACGGCATGCCGGCCAACCTGGTGGCGGAAGTACTGAGCGCCAGCGCCCTGACCACGCCCACCGCTCCGCTGGGGCCGCGCACCGGCACCGGCCTGGGGCTGCTGCTGTGCAAGGCCTTCGTGCAGCGCCACGGCGGCACGCTCGACATCCGGAGCGTGCCGGGCGGGGGCACCAGCGTGCTGGTCGAGCTACCCCTGGTGGCGGCTTAGTTGCCGCCCCAGCTTGGTCGGGCCTGGCCAGCGCCGTACTTTCGGCTTTTGGCTCCTGTTTCCCCCCCAGTGTTCGGGCGGATTCTGTCTGTTCTTCTCTCCGTTCTTATTGCCGTCTGCATGCTTCAACCCTTACGCTTCGCGCCGCGCCTGCTGGGCTTGTGGCTACTTTTTGCCCTGCTTCTGACTGGCGGTTCCGGCGCGGCCCAAACCTGGGAGGCGGCCACGGCCGTAGGCACCTCGGAACTCAACGGGCAGTCAACCGGGGCCCGCACCATTGCCGACGGCAGCGGCGGCCTCTACGTGACGGGCACCTTTCAGGGGGTCATCAGCCTGGGGGGCCGCACGCTGCGCAGCGAAGGGTATACTTCATTTATTGCCCGGCTGGATGCCGCCAATACCAGTCAGTGGATCCTCACCCTGCCGAAAGTGGGGCCCGGCAACCTGGCCGTCGACGCCGCCGGGGACCTGTACGTGGCCGGCAACTTTTACGGCCCCAGTATCACGCTGGGCAGCACGACGCTCACCAGCACCTCCACCAGCCTCTACGGCTCCGATTTGTTTGTCGCCAAGCTTAGCCGCGCCGGGCAGTGGCTCTGGGCCTACCAGGCCAGCGGGCCCGGTAGCAAGCAAGCCAGCAACCTGGCCCTCGATGCCAGCGGCAACGTCTACGTTACCGGCAACTTCGGCTCCGGGGCCACCTTCGGCACCACCACCCTAACCTACACTACCGGCGACATTTTCGTGGCGAAGCTGACGCCGGCCGGCCAGTGGCAGTGGGCCATGAAAGCGGGCAGCAACAAGGCAAATTACGTCACCGGCCTCAAGGTCGACGCCAGCGGCAACACCTACGTGACCGGAACTTTTTACGGGGACGAGGCCGTCTTCGGCGCGTTGTCCCTGCCGAACACCAGCACCGTTGGGGGCAGCGGCTTGTCCGACCTGTTTGTGGCCAAGCTGGACCCGGCAGGCCAATGGCTCTGGGCGGTGAAAGCCGGCGGCCGAGACAACGAGCAGGCCAGCGGCCTAGCCCTCGACGCGGCGGGCAACCCCTACGTGGCGGGGCAGACGCAACGGGGCCCGGTCACGTTTGGCAGCCTTGCCCTGAACAGTCCCGACACCAACGAAGCCTTCGTCGCCAAGCTGAACAGCGCCGGCCAATGGCAGTGGGTTGCGCGGGCCGGCGGCAGCGACGTCGAAACCGCCAGCGACCTGACAACGGATGCCAGCGGCAATGCCTACCTGACTGGTACCAGCAACAGCCGCCGCCTCACGCTGGGTAGCGTCACCCTGGATAAGACCGGCCCGCAGTGGGCCACGTACGTCGCTAAAATCAATGCGGCCGGCCAGTGGCAGTGGGCCACCGAAAACACGGGCGTGGGCGACGCCAGCAGCAGCAGCATTGCCGTGGATGCCGGCAACAACGTATTTCTGACCGGGACTTTCTACGAAGGCACCATCTCCTTCGGCTCCAGCGCGCTCAACAGCAACGGCGTGGCCGACCTTTTCGTGGCCAAGCTCAATAGCGCCGGGCAGTGGCAGTGGGCCGGGCAGGGCAACGGTGGTGGCGACGCCGCGGTGCACGCCACGGCTACCGACGCGGCCGGCAACGTGTACCTGGCCGGCTCGTTTACCGGCACGCTGGCTTTTGGCTCCACCGTGCTGAGCAGCCACAACATCAACGAACTGTTTGTGGCTAAGCGCAACGCGGCTGGCCAGTGGCTCTGGATAACGCAGGCCGGCGGCATGGCCAGCTACGGCACCGCCTATTTCGACGACAAGCACGGGCTGGCCCTGGATGCCGATGGCAACGTGTACGTCACGGGCAGCTTCAAGGGGGACGCCACCTTTGGCCCTTCCGCTCTAAGCAGCATTGTGGGCGGCTATAAGGGTTTCGATGTATTCGTGGCCAAGCTGAATGGCAGCGGGCAATGGCAGTGGGGCCGGCAGGCCGGGGGCAACAACGACGACCGAGGCAACGGAGTGGCAGTAGACGCCACCGGCCGGGTGTACGTTACCGGCTCGTTTGAGAGTGCGACGGCCGGATTCGGCACTAGTACTCTGACCAACCAGAACAGCTTTGGTGGCGCAACCTTCGTGGCCCAGCTGACCAGCGCCGGGCAGTGGCTCTGGGCCACTACGGGCGGCGGCAACGGAGCCGGCCTGGCCCTCGATGCGGCCGGCGGGGCTTACGTAACGGGCCCTTATGCAACCCCAACGGCTACGTTTGGCACCACCACGCTCACCAATCCCGGCTCCCCATCCTCGTACGTGGCCAAGATCAGCACGGCGGGGCAGTGGCAGTGGGCCACGCCAGCCACCGGCGGCAGCGTCTACGCGAGGGGTATTGCCGCCGATGCCAGCGGCAATGCCTACGTCACGGGCTCCTTCCGCACGTCGGCTACCTTCGGCCCCACCACCTTCACCAGCTCCGACTCCTCCGACATATTCGTAGCCAAAATCAGTAGGGCCGGCCAGTGGCAGTGGGCCGCGCAGGGCGGCATGCGGGGCTCAAATGAGGGCCGGGCCATAGCCGTCGGGACGGACGGCAGTGCGTACGTAACCGGCAACTTCCGGAGCGCGGGAGCTATTTTCGGCTCTGCCACGCTGCCGTACAGCCGCAGCAGCCTCTACGACTCCTTCGTCGCCAAGCTGACCCCGGCCGGGCAGTGGCAGTGGGCCAAAAGCTCGGGCGGCACCAACTTCGCCCACAGCCTGGCCCTCGACAATGCCGGCACTATCTACCTGGGTGGCGAGTTTGCGGGGCGTTACGGCGGCATCCGCGCCACCTTCGGCACTTTGGCCCTGACCAGCCCGGCCGCAGAGCATTCGGTGGGTTTCCTGGCCCGCCTGAACGGTACCGTTACGGGGAATACCCAGCGGGCCAAAACAATGACGCTGGCCGAGGCTTTTCCCAACCCTTTTGCCCATCAGCTAACGGTGCAACTATTAGCTCCCGTGGCTGGGGTGGTGGATATCACGGCGCACGATGTGACGGGCCGCCAGTGGCTGCACCAACAGCTCACGCTTAGGGCCCGCCAGACGGCCCTGATGCTGCCCGAGGCGGCCCGGTGGCCGGCGGGTGTGTATACGCTTACCGTGCGCCAGGGCCAGCAGCAGCAGGTGTTGAAAGTCATCAGACAGGACTAGCTTCTGCCCGAGTTGCCCGGGCCGGCTGCTGTCTAAGCGGCCGGCCCGTTTTGTTTGCCCGCTTCTTCCGACCTTTGCCCCATGCAACTTCACTTTCGCGAACTGGGCGCCGGCAATCCGCTCGTTATCCTGCACGGCCTCTTCGGCACTTCCGACAACTGGCAGACCCTGGCCAAGCGCTGGGCCGAAACCCACCGCGTCATCGTGGTGGACCTGCGCAACCACGGCCGCTCGCCCCAGACGGCCGAGCACAGCTACGAGCTGATGAGCCAGGACGTGCTGGAGCTCTTCGACCAGCTGCAGTTGCAGCACGTGACGCTGATGGGCCACAGCATGGGCGGCAAAGTGGCCATGCGCTTCGCCCTCGACCACCCCACCCGCCTCGACAAGCTCATCGTGCTCGACATTGCCCCCCGCCTGTCGGATATGCGCCACCAGGACGATATTCTGGCCGGCCTGCACGCCGTGAACCTGGCCACGATTGAATCGAGGCAGCAGGCCGACGACGCGCTGGCCCAGCACATTCCGCAGCTCGGCGTGCGGCAGTTCCTGCTCAAGAACCTGTACCGCCGCGACGACAACTCCTTTGCCTGGCGCCCCAACCTGGCGGCCCTCACGGAGCACATGCCCGCCATCGGCGCCGAAATCACCGGCCCCACGCCCTTCCTGAAGCCCGCTCTATTTGTGCGCGGTGGCAAGTCGGACTACGTGAGCACCGAAGACAAGCTCTACGCCATTCCGGCCCTGTTTCCCAACAGCCAGGTCGAAACCGTGGTGGACGTCGGCCACTGGCTGCACGCCGAGAAGCCCGACGAAGTCTACGCCCTGGTCGAGGCCTTTGCCAAGAGTTGAATGGCTGAATGGGAGAATGGTTAATTGCCCCGCTCTCTCGTTACATCATTCACCCATTCACTCTTCCATTATTCTCCCATTGCAATGAAGGGTACCCTCTACCTTATTCCCACCGTGCTAGCCGACGATACGGCGGCCCAGGTGCTGCCGGCGCAGGTGGCTACGCAGGTAGCGGCCCTGTCGTACTTTCTGGTGGAAAATGCCCGCACGGCCCGGCGCTTCATCAAGAGCGTGGCCCCGGCCCAGGTAATCGAGAGTCTGCGCATCAGCGTCATCGACAAAGATTCGACCGAAGCCCAGATTCAGGAGGCGCTGAAGGCTGTGGTGGCCGGGCAGGATGCCGGCGTCATTTCGGAAGCGGGCTGCCCCGGCGTGGCCGACCCCGGCGCGGAAGTGGCCCGGTTGGCCCACAAGCTGGGCATAAAAGTAGTGCCGCTGGTGGGGCCGTCGTCGTTGTTGCTGGCCCTGATGGGCTCGGGCATGAACGGGCAGAGCTTCGCGTTTCACGGCTACCTGCCCATCGAGCGGGCCCAGCGCATCGCAGCCATCAAGGCTCTGGAAAAGCAGGCCCTGAGTCAGCACCAGACCCAGCTGTTCATCGAAACGCCCTACCGCAACATGCAGATGCTGGACGACTTGCTGACCCAGCTCAACCCCTCTACCCGCCTCTGCATTGCCGCCAACCTCACCGCCCCCGACGAGCTGGTCCGCACCGACACGGTGGCCAACTGGAAAGGCAAGCTCCCCCAGATTCACAAGCAGCCCGCCGTATTCCTGATTGGGCGGTAGTTCGTTGTTCGTTGTCAGTTGTCAGTTGTCAGTTGTCAGTTGTCAGGCCATAACCTTACTAACAACTGACAACGAACAACGAACAACTAACTACTTGAACAGCTGATACACTACCAGTGACGAGGCGTAGGCCAGGCCGGTCATGTAAAGCAACTGGAGCAGGGGCCATTTCCAGCCTTTGGTTTCGCGGTACACCACGGCCAAAGTGCTCATGCACTGCATGGCAAACACGTAGAACACCAGCAGCGAAAACGCTCGGGCCGGGGTGAAGAACGGCTGCCCGTTGTCGTCTTTCTCGGCGGCCAGCTTCTGCTGCACCGTGCGCATGTCGGCATCCTGGCCCACGCTGTAGATGGTGGAAATGGTGCCCACGAATACTTCCCGGGCCGCAAACGAGGTAATCAGGGCAATGCCGATTTTCCAGTCAAAGCCCAGGGGGCGGATGGCCGGCTCCAGGGTGCGCCCGAACACGCCGGCGTAGGAGCTTTCCAGCTTTTCGGAGGCAATGCGGATGTCGGTTTCCTCGGCCGAGAGCTGCTGCCGGGCCGCCGTGGCCCGCACCCGGGTTTCGGCCTGCTCCAGGGCGTTGCCCGGCCCATACGAAGCCAGCACCCACAGAATGACGGAAATGGCCACGATGACCTTACCAGCCTGAAACACGAAGGCCTTCACCTTCTCCACGATGGTAATGCCCACGTTTTTCCAGCGCGGCCAGCGGTACACCGGAAACTCCATGATGAAGTAGCTCTTGTTCTGGGTCCGCAAAATCAGCTTCAAAACCCAGGCCGAGAAAATGGCCGCGAAGAAGCCCAGCAGGTACAGCCCCATCAGGGCAATGCCCTGCAGGTTGAAGATGCCCAGCACCTTGGTGGGCGGCACCACCAGGGCAATGAGCACCGTGTACACCGGAATCCGGGCCGAGCAGCTCATCAGCGGCGTCACGAAGATGGTGATGATGCGGTCCTTCCAGTTTTCGATGGTGCGCGCGCTCATAATGGCCGGCACGGCGCAGGCCACCCCCGAAATCAGGGGCACGATGCTCTTGCCGTTCAGCCCGAACTTGCGCATGATGCGGTCCATCATGAACGTGACGCGGGCCATGTAGCCGGTTTCTTCGAGCACCGCAATAAAGGCGAAGAGCAGGGCAATCTGCGGGATGAAAATCAGCACGCCGCCCAGGCCGGCCAGCACGCCCTCGGTGAGCAGGTTCACCAGCGGCCCGTCGAAGTTGGTTTGCACCAGCTGGTTAATCCACGTCACGCCCTCGTCAATCAGCTCCATGGGGTAGCTGGCCCAGGCAAAGACGGCCTGGAACATCAGGAACAGGATGCCGAAGAAAATCAGGTAGCCCCACACTTTATGGGTCAGCACCTTGTCGAGCTTGTTGCTGTAGGGCTCGTTTTTCTCGGTCCGCACCACCGTCACGGTGTTCAGCAGGATTTCGTTGACGCGGGCGTACCGGTCGATGGTTTCCTGGGCCTGCCGGGGCGTGGGCTGGAAGTCGTACTTCTCGACCAGCTCGGCAACGTAAGCCTTGTCGTCGGCCGAGAGGAAGCTGATCTGCCGGAACTGGTGCGCGTAGTGCAGCGCCAGGTAGTCGTTGTGCAGGTTGAAGTAGTAGCGAATCTGCCGGATCATGGGCAGCAGGTCTTCGCCCGGCGCGTAGAAGCTGCGCGTCGGCGCGCCCAGCTGCCGCGACATCACAATCTTGAGGGCCGCAATACCCACACCCTTGCGGGCATTCATCGGAATGATGGGCACGCCCAGCTCCTGCTGCAGGGCCATGATGTCAATCTGCACGCCGTGTTGCTCGGCCACGTCCATCATGTTCAGGGCCAGCACGGCGGGCAGGCCTAGGTCGGCCAGCTGCGTAAACAGCAGCAGGTTGCGCCGCAGGTTGGAGGCGTCCACCGTCACCACCACGAAATCGGGGTACTGATCCGAGGTCTGGTCGTAGAGCAGGTCGGTAATTACCTTCTCGTCGAGGCTCTTGGGGTAGAGCGAGTAGGTGCCGGGCAGGTCGATGATTTCGGCCCGGTGCTGGGCCGTGAGCTGACTGATGCCGGTTTTCCGGTCGACGGTAACGCCGGGGAAGTTGCCGACTTTCTGGTTGAGGCCCGTGAGTTGGTTGAACAAGGACGACTTGCCCGAGTTGGGGTTACCAATCAGGGCAATGCGCGTCAGCTCCCGGTGGCTGCGCGGTGGCACGTCGCGCAGGGCTTCCAGCGTCAAGGCCGAGGCAGCTGCGCCGGTAGGGTCAGATATGAAGGTTGCGCGGGCCATGCGGCGGCGGCTAGTCTTTCAAAAGGATGGTGGCCGCCTCGCTTACCCGCAACGACAACGTGTAGTCGTCGTCGCCGACGACCAGCGTGATGGGGCAGCCCAGCGGGGCCCGGCTGTTGAGGCGCACGGCCGTACCAGGAATGCAGCCCATTTCCAACAGCTTAAGCGCCATTTCCGGGTCCTGGAGGCAGCAGATGGTGCCGGTTTCGCCCAGGCGCAGGTCTTTCACGCTGCGGGGTGCATTGGGCTTCACTTGGGCGGAACGGCTGGACACGGGCGGGGGCGTTATTTAGATTCTGTTCAAACAAAGGTACTACCCATTTAGGTTTCGGCCAAAACGCAGATTGTTGGCGCGGAGAAGGGGGTGAAAGACTATAAGTATTTGATTTAGAATTATTCCGAACTGCAATTGCATATTTATAAATATTCAGGGAGGTATTGCTTTTCTTCGCCCTTTTCATTGTAGTTTTGGCATATAATTAAGAGTCTGCCTACCTATGCTCCAACGCTTACTTGCTCTTTTCGCCTTCGTTCTGCTGTTTCCGGCACTAGGCTTCGCTCAAGAGAATAAAATCTCGGGCCGCATTGTAGACCAGAAGACGAAGGAACCCATTCCCTTCGCCTCCATTGGCCTGAAAGAGGAACAAAGTGGGGCCCTGACCAACGAGTACGGCTTCTTCCAGATGCCGATGCCCGAGAAAAACGCCCAGGACTCCCTGGTCGTGCTGGCCCTGGGTTATTTCCGCAAGGCTATCCTCATCAAAAAAGGCACGAACGTGCAGGACCTCATCATCGAGGTGCCCAAGCGCGTCATCGAGCTGAGCGAAGTAAAAGTGCAGGGCGGCAAGATCAAGGATCTGTCGTTGGGCTCGAAGGGCAGCACGCCCGGCGAGGGCATGATCCAGGGCCTGCCCGGCCAGCAGTACGCTTTCTTCGTGAAAAACGACAAGGGTAAAAAGCTCGGCAACGTACGCTCGGTATCGTTCTACATCGGCGAAAACGGCTTCCCCCGCGAGCCGTTCCGGGTGCGCCTCTACAAGGCCGACGGTAACTACAACTCGCCCAACACCGACATCCTGACCGACAACGTGGTAGTATCGGCCCCGAAAGGCGGCGAGTGGTATACCATCGACCTGACCCAGTACAACGTGCCGGCCCCGGAAGAAGGCTTCTTCGTGGCGATGGAATGGATTGTGAGTGGTGACAAGTTCTACACCACCAACTTTATGGAAACCTACACGCCCTACGGCCAGATCATGCGCCCCACCTTCGAATTCAAGGAAAGCCGCACCTGGACCTACTCCATCGGCAAAGGCTGGAGCCTGATTACCCTGGCCAACAACGGCATGCGCTACAACGCCATGATCAAAGCCGAGGTCGACATGATCAAGGACTAGTGTTCAATGTGCTAATGTGGTTGAATGTGCTCAGGTGCTAATGAATAGTGCTGCGGCTTTTCTTCACTAGCCAGGCAACAACGAAAAAGGCTGCTTCCGGACGGAGGCAGCCTTTTTCCATTCTACTGAATTGTAGTGCGGGGCAACGGCCGTAGCGCTATTCATTAGCACCTAAGCACATTCAACCACATTAGCACATTAAGATTATTTCGTGCGGACGGCAATTTCGACGCGGCGGTTTTGCTGGCGGCCTTCGGCGGTGGCGTTGGAAGCTACCGGCTGGCTTTCACCCATCGGCTCCACGCTCACGCGCGAGGCGTCGATTTTGCCGTTCTGGCTCAGCCAGGTTTTCACGGCGTTGGCGCGCTTCTCGCTCAGCTCCCGGTTGTAGCTTTTGTCGCCGCGCGAGTCGGCAAAGCCCATGATGTAGACCGGACCCGTGGCGTAGCGCTGCCCGATGGAAGCCGAAATCTGCTCCAGGGCCTTGCTGGCCCCGGCCTTGATGTCGGCCTTGTCGGTATCGAACAGGACGGTTTCCTCGACGCCGTAGACGCTGTACTCGTCATTGCCGCGTACCGATACGTCGGACACGTTTACTTCGGGGTATTTCACGTCGGCCAGCTTCTGCTTGGTCATGTCCCAGCCGCTGCTTACGGCATTGCCGGCTGCGTCGGCGGCGCCTGCTACGGCATCACCGGCCGTTTGACCGTCGCGGTACACCACGGCCGTATCGGCGGTGGCTTCCTGGGGCTGGTCTTTGGTTTCGGGGTTTTTCAGGTTGTCGCAGGCCGTCAGCAGGGCAATGAGGGCCACGACGGAGAGAAGATGCTTTTTCATGTGGTTGTGGAGGAAGGGGTGGAACGGAAAGTGGAGACGCTTACGCAGGATGCCCGCGCAGGTTGGCTGCTCGTCCGTAATAGCCCTTGCTCCTGCTCCTACTCGGCGAAGAAGACGCGCTTCACCCGCTCACTCACGTTGGTCAGCAGCTCGTAGGGAATGGTGCCGATGCGGGCGGCGGCGTCGCGCAGCGGCATTTCTTCCCCGAATACCACGGCCGAGTCGCCGGGCTGGGCGGCGGCAATGTGGGTGACGTCGACCATGCACATATCCATGCACACGTTGCCCACCAGCGGAGCGCGCTGCCCCCGGATAACCACCTCGCCCACCCCGTTGCCGAAGCGCCGGTCGTAGCCGTCGGCGTAGCCGATGGCCAGGGTGGCAATGCGCCGCTCGTGGGCCACCGGGCCCCCGCGGCGGCCGTAGCCCACCGTCTGGCCCGGGGCCAGGGTTTTGATCTGGGAAATGGTGGTACGCAGGCTGCTGACGGGCCGCAGGGCGTCGGGCTCCTGCCCGCTGGCTTCCACCCCGTAGAGGCCGATACCCAGGCGCACCATGTCGTAGTGCGCGGCGGGGAAGCGCACGATGCCGGCCGAGTTCAGCGCGTGCTTGATGATGGAATAGCCCAGGGCCGCCTCGACCTGCGGGGCCATGCGCTGAAACGCGGCCAGCTGCTGGCGGGAGAAGTCGTTGTGCTGCTCTTCGTCGGCCCCGGCCAGGTGGGTCAGGGCGCTGGCGACGCGCAGGTGGGCGGCGTGCGTGCCGAGCAGGGCGCAGAGCTCGGGCAGGTCTTCCTCGGCGAAGCCCAGGCGGCGCATGCCGGTGTCGAGCTTGAGGTGAATGGCGGGCATGGCCTGCTCCCGGGCGGCGCGCAGATACTCCTGCAGCCGCTCGAAGGAGTAGATTTCGGGCTCCAGGTGGTACTGCCGCAGCTTCTGAAACGAGTCGGGCGAGGGGTTCATCACCATGATGGGCAGGCTGATGCCGTGCTGGCGCAGCTCCACGCCCTCGTCGGCGTAGGCCACGGCCAGGTAGTCGGCGCGGTGGAACTGCAGCAGGTTCGCCACTTCGTAGCTTCCGCTGCCGTAGGCAAAGGCCTTGACCATGACCATCAGGCGGGTGCCGGGCTGGAGCCGGGCGCGGTAGAAGTTCAGGTTGTGCACCAGCGCGTCGAGGTTGACTTCGAGCACCGTGCCGTGGATCTTCTGCTGGAAGGCCGCCACGATCCGCTCGAAGCCGAAGCGCCGGGCGCCCTTCACCAGAATGGTTTCCTGCCGAAACTGCTCCGACTGAAAGGCCGCCAGAAAAGCTTCGGTGGAAGGGTAAAACTCGGCCTGCCCCACCCGGAACGCGGCCCGGTGGGCGCTGATTTCCTCCCCGATGCCGACCAGCCGCTCCACGCCGTGCGCGGGCAGCAGGGCCGCCACCAGCCCGTACAGCTCGGCCGCCGGCAAGCCCGATTCGAGCACGTCGGACAGGATGAGTGTGCGGCGGCCCCGGCGGGGCTGCCGGGCCAGCGCGTCGAGGGCCAGGCGCAGGCCGGCCAGGTCGTTATTATAGGTGTCGTCGAGTACGTAGCAGTCGTTCAGGGCCTGCTTCATTTCCAGGCGCATGGCTACGGGCTGGAGCCGGTCGAGGCGGCGCTGGATTTCGGGGGCCGGCACCTGCCGCCAGAGCAGCACCGTGAGGCCGTGCAGGGCGTTTTCCACCGAGGGCTCGTCGGCGAAGGGCAGCGTGAAGGTGTGCTCCTGCTTCAGGGGCCGCTCCAGCAGCACGCGCACCACCGTGCGCTGGGCCGAGGCCTCCAGCACCGACACGGCCACGTGGGTATCGTAGCCGTGGTGGCGGCTCCAGGTGAAGGTGCGGGCTGGGCCCAGCCGGGCCTGCGCGGCGGCGTGAATGGCCTCATGGTCGCGGCAGTAGAAGAGCGTGTCCACGTCCTGGAATAGCTGCATCTTCTCGGCCACCTTTTCCGTGGGCGAGGCAAAGCCCGCGTCGTGGGCCGTACCCAGGTTGGTGAAGATGCCCAGCGTGGGCTGAATCACCCGGGCCAGGCGCGCCATTTCACCGGGCTCCGAGATACCGGCCTCGAAGATGCCCAGCGTGTGCGAGGCGTTCAGCTCCCACACGCTCAGGGGCACGCCCACCTGGGAGTTGTAGCTGCGCGGACTTTTGCAGAGCAGCTCATCGGGGCTCAGCAGCTGGGCCAGCCACTCCTTGACGATGGTTTTACCGTTGGAGCCCGTAATGCCAAACACCGGGATGCGGAACTGCCGCCGGTGCTGGGCCGACAGGGCTTGCAGGGCCGTGAGCGTGTCGGGCACGGCCAGGAAGCCGGCCTCGGGAAAGGCCGCCACGCCGCCGGGAATGGCCGCGGGGTGGTCGACGACGAACTGGCGCACGCCCTGCCGGTAGAGGTCGGGCAGGTAGCGGTGGCCGTCGTGCTGCGCGCCGCGGATGGCAAAAAACAGCGAGCCGGCGGGCTGGCCCACGCGGCGGCTGTCGAGCAGCAGGTGCTGAATGCGGGCCGGGGCCGCCGGGGCCTGAAGCAGCGTGCCGCCCGTGAGGGCCGGCAGATCGGAGAAAAGCAGCATAACGGAAGGAAAACCGCCACAAAGGTAGCAGGGTTTCGGGCGGTGGCCGGGCCCGACTCGGGCCCGGCATGCTGGTTGGCGCGGCCCGGCAGCGTACCTTTGGGGTCTTTCTCCGCCTTACGCTTCCCTTGAAACCTTCCCGTCACCACTTGGCCGCGCTGTCGGCATTTCTTATCTGGGGCTTTTTCCCGATTCCGCTGCGCCTGATGGCCGGCTACAGCAGCGGGCAGATTCTGTTTTTCCGGGTGCTGCTCTCGTTGGCCTTGCTGCTGCTGATCAACCTGACGGCCCGCCGCGCGACGGTGCGGGCTACCGGCCGGCAGTGGCAGCGGGCCGGGGCCCCGGAGCGGCGGCGGGTGCTGGTGAGCACCGTGGTGGGCGGGGCGCTGCTGACCTCCAACTGGCTGCTGTTCATTTACGTGGTGAACAAGGTGAGCGTGCAGGCCGGCTCGTTTGCCTACCTCATCTGCCCCATTCTCACGGCCCTGCTGGGCTTCGTGGTGCTGGGCGAAAAGCTGCGGCCCAACCAGTGGTTGGCCATCGGGCTGAGCGCCGTGAGCTGCGCGCTGCTGGGCACCGGAGCCTGGAAAAACGTGCTGATGAGCCTAGTAGTGGCTTTCACCTACGCCGCCTACCTCATTACCCAGCGCAAGCTCCAGGGCTACGACCGGCTGGTGCTGCTCACGGTGCAGCTGCTGCTGGCGGCCCTCGTGATTCTGCCCACGGCCCGCCTGCTGGGCGCCGACCCGGTGGCCGGCCTCCAGGACCACTACCTGCTGCTGATGGCCGGGGTACTGAGCCTGGGCTTCACCGTCATTCCCCTGTTTCTGAACCTGTTTGCCCTCAACGCCCTGCCCTCCGGCACCGTCGGCATCCTGATGTATCTGAACCCGATTATCAGCTTCGTGCTGGCCTTTCTGTACTTCGGCGAGCAAGCTACGCTCCAGGAGGGCCTGGCCTACGGCGTGATTCTGCTGTCGGTGGGGTTGTATAACTCCGGCTGGAACGTGGGCCGGCGGGCGGCTTAGCGAGGCTTGCCGTGCTGCCTCACCCGGCTTTTGTCCAATTTCGCCCTATGCCTACTCCCTGCTTACTATGGACTTTGACTGGAAGTAGTCTAGAAGCAGTCTAGAGCCACTCTAGAAGCACCCCGGAACCACCCTATACCTACCAGCCAGGTATAATCCTACTTCCAGCCAGCTGGGAAGGCGGGGCCGGCTGGATAGACGCAACCGGCGGTGGTGGCCCCATTCTGCCTGCCGGGCGTTCCGCAAATAAAATAAACGGGCTACCTTCGGGCTACCCGACTGCCGGCGGCGGCAGTCGGGCCATTTTCCGACTCTTTTTTCGTCTGATGACTACTGTTTCTTCCCCGGCGGTGCCGCTGTGGCGCCGGCTGTTGCCCCACCTGCTGGCCGTCGTGTTCTTCCTGGTGCTGGCCGCCGTGTACTTCTCCCCCATCCTGTTTGATGGCAAAACCCTGGCCCAGCACGACGTGGTGCAGTTCAACGGCGGGGCCCACGAGGCCCAGCTCTACCGCGAAGCCACCGGCAAGGAAGCCCTCTGGACCAACTCCATGTTCTCGGGCATGCCGACCTACCTGATCAGCACCCGCTTCCCCGGCGACCTGTCCATCTACCTGCACAACATCTTCACGCTGCACCTGCCGGCGGTGGTGGCCAACCTGTTTCTGGCCCTGCTCTGCGGCTACGTGCTGTTCGTGGCCCTGGGCGTGCGGCCGTTGCTGGCCGCCGTGGGGGCCGTGGCTTTGGGCTTCAGCAGCTACAACCTGATTATCCTGGCCGCCGGCCACAACACCAAGTCGCTGGCTTTGGCCTACGCGCCGCTGGTGCTGGGCGGGCTGCTGGTCACGTTCCGGCGCAACCGGTGGCTGGGCGCAGCCCTGTTTGCCCTGGGCCTGACGATGAACGTGCGCTCCAACCACCTGCAGATTACTTACTACCTGCTCTTGCTGGTGGTGGTGTTCGGCATCGTGGAGCTGGTGGCAGCCCTGCGCGAAAAGCGCCTGTCGGACTTCCTGGGCCGCACGGCCCTGCTGGGTGCCGCCGCCGTGCTGGCCGTGGGCGTGAGCTTCGGCCGCCTCTACGTGACGGCCGAGTACGGCAAGTACTCCATCCGGGGCAAGTCGGAGCTGACGACGCCCTCGCCCGCGGCGGCCCAGGCCCCGGCCGGGGGTGAGGATGGCGGCGCCGGCAACGGCCTCGACCGGGACTACGCCTTCGGCTGGAGCTACGGCGTGGGCGAAACCATTACTCTCTTGATTCCTAACTACTACGGCGGGGCCAGCTCGGGCGCCCTGAGCGAAAGCTCGGCGACGGGCAAGGCCCTGGCCGGCCTGGGCGTGCCGCCGGTGCAGCTGCGCGACTATTTGCAGCAGCTGCCCCTGTACTGGGGCGCGCAGCCCGTCACGAGCGGCCCGGTGTACATCGGGGCCGTGGTGTGCTTCCTGTTCGTGCTTGGCTTGTTCGTGGCCGACCGCCGCACCCGCACCTGGCTGCTGGTGGGCACCATCCTGTCGATTGTGCTGGCCTGGGGCAAGAACTTCGAGTCGTTCAACTACCTGATGTTCGACTACTTCCCCGGCTACAACAAGTTCCGCTCGGTGAGCATGGCCCTGGTGATTGCCCAGCTGGCCATGCCGCTGCTGGCCGTGCTGGCCCTGGCCCGCGTGCTGCGCCCCCAGGCGGCCGTCGTGCCCGCCACCGGCACCAGCACCCACCCCAGCCTGGCCGCGCTGAGCGGTGCGCCGACGGCTTCGCCCGAAGCCACGGAGCTGAAGCGCAAGCTGCTGTACGCCACCGGCATCACGGCCGGCATTTGCGTGCTGGCCTACCTGGCCGGCCTCGGGGCCGACTTTGCCTCGCCGGTCGATGCGCAGATGCAGCAGCAGGGCTTCCCGCTGGACGCGCTGCGCGCCGACCGCGCCAGCCTGATGCACACCGACGTGCTGCGCTCCATCGTGTTTATCCTGCTGGCCGGCGGCGTGCTCTACTTCTACCTGCAACGCAAGCTCTCGGTGACGGCGGCGGCCCTGCTGGTGGGCGTGCTCACCCTGGTTGACCTCTGGGGCGTGGACAAGCGCTACCTGAACGACACGAACTTCCAGCGCGAAACCATTGCCCAGCAGTTTGTGCCCACGCCCGCCGACGAGCAGATTCTGCAGGACAAGGACCTGAGCTACCGGGTGCTCAACCTCCAGAACCCCTTCAACGAGGCCAATACCTCCTACTTCCACAAGAGCATCGGGGGCTACCACGGGGCCAAGCTGCGCCGCTACCAGGATCTGATTGAGCGCCAGATTTCGGCCAACAACCCCCAGGTGCTGGCCATGCTGAACACGCGCTACGTGATTACCGGCGACCCGAAGCAGCCGGTGCAGCGCAACCCCGGCGCGCTGGGCAACGCCTGGTTTGTGAGCGAAGTGCAGAAAGTGCAGAGCCCCGACCAGGAAATTGCGGCCCTCACCGGCCTGAACGTGGCTACCGCGGCCGTAGTCGACGCCTCGAAGTTTCCGCTAAACAAAACGGCCTACACCGCCGCCGGCTCCACCATTGCCCTGACCAAGTACTCGCCCGACGAGCTGACCTACCGCGCCAACGCCGTGCAGGATGGCTTCGTGGTGTTCTCGGAAATCTACTACCAGGACGGCTGGAACGCCTACCTCGACGGCAAGCTGGTGCCGCACCTGCGGGCCAACTACGTGCTGCGCGCTCTGCCCGTGCCGGCCGGCAGCCACACCATCGAGTTCAAGTTTGAGCCCAAGGAGTACGCCATCGGCAACACCGTGTCGCTCGTGTCGTCGGTGCTGCTGATTCTGGCCTTACTGGGCACTATTTTCTACGCCGTGAAGCGCAAGCCCACCGCGCCGGTAACGGAGGAAGTGCGGCTGGCCGCGTAAATAATCTGTCATTGCGAGGACGCAGGACGAAATGACCTTTTACCAGAAAGCCCTTTATTCCAGCTGGAGTAAAGGGCTTTTCACTTAAGGGCACTCAGCACCTTTCAGAGGCCGGATTGCCACGGCTGCCTCCTCGCAATGACACGATGAAGCATTAGCACATCAGCACATTCCACACATTAGCACATTAATCACCATGCTCATTCAGGAACTCCAGGAACCCGTAGCCACCCAGCGCGGGGTGCGGCTGCTGCTCATCCGCGACGACCTGACGCACCCGGAGCTGCCGGGCAACAAGTGGCGTAAGCTCAAATACAACCTGATGGCCGCCGAGGAGCAGGGCTACGATACGCTGCTGACCTTCGGCGGGGCCTTTTCCAACCACATTGCCGCCGTGGCTGCCGCCGGCCGGCTGCGGGGGCTGCGCACCATCGGCCTTATCCGGGGCGAGGAAACCCGGCCGCTGAACCCCACCCTGGCCCAGGCCGCGGCCGACGGCATGCACCTGCGCTACCTCGACCGGGAAACATACCGCCGCAAGCACGAACCGGCGGTGCTGGCCGCCCTGCTCGCCCAGACCGGGCCGGCCTACGTGCTGCCCGAGGGCGGCACCAATGCCCTGGCCCTGCCCGGCTGCGCCGAGCTGGTAACCGAGCTGGCCGCCCGCACCGACTTCGACGTCATCGGGGTGGCCTGCGGCACGGGCGGCACCCTGGCCGGCCTGCTGACCGGGCTGGCCGGGCAGCGGCGGGCCGTGGGGGTGGCGGCCCTGAAAAACGGGGGCTTCCTGCGGGCAGAAATTGACGCGCTGACCCGGCAGACCACGGGCCGCGCCTACGACAACTACGAGCTGCTGACCGAGTACCACGGCGGCGGCTACGCGCACTTTTCGGCCGAGCTGCTGGATTTCATCCGGGGCTTCGAGGCCCGGCACGGCGTGCTGCTCGACCCGGTGTATACCGGCAAGCTGCTGTGGGGGCTGCTGGACCAGATTGCCCAGGGCCGGTTTGCGCCGGGCACCACGGTAGCGGCGGTGCACAGCGGGGGGCTACAGGGCTGGCAGGGTTTCCGGCAACGGTTTGGGTCCCGTAGTGCCTGGTGGCCGGCGCTGGGTTAATTTGGGCAGCCAAACCAGAGCCAGAGCCGTATTCTTCTCAACCTCGACCATTCCGCCGCTTTTCGCCTATGCCCCTTGCCCGTTTGCTTCGCCGCCTGCTGCCCCTGCTGTTTCTGGTGGCCCTGGGGTGGTTTCTCTGGAAGAAAGTCCAGCCCGCTTTGTTCGACTTCGAGAATCCGCTGAGTCCCGAGCCGCGCGTGACGGTGACCCACAACACGGTGCTGACCAAGATTGAAGCTTTGGGCCGGCTGGAGCTGGTGCGCTACCAGTTCAAAGACGTGGTGGAGTACCGCAAGAGCACTTACCGGTTTCTGCCCGACTCGAAGGTGGCCCTCATCGTGGCCGGCAACGCCATTGGCTGCCTGGACTTGCGCAAGGTGAAGGCCCAGGACGTGGTATTCGAGGGCGACTCGGTGGTGCGCGTGGCCCTGCCCGCCGCCGAGCTGTGCACTTGGCAGGTCGACCACAGCCAGAGCCGGGTATACAGCACCCAGAACTCGTTTTTCAACGATGCCGAACTGGTGGACGAAGGCTACAAGTACGCCGAGAAGAATGTGCAACGCGCCGCGCTGCAGTCGGGCATCCTGGCCCAGACGACGCAGAACGCCGAGCAGATCCTGCGCCCCATGCTCGAAACCATGACCGGCCGCCGGGTGGTGCTGACCCAGCAGACGGCTGCGCCGCTGGTGCCGCAACGGCGGTAATAGGACGACAATAAATAGAACGTCATGTCGACTGCAAGGAGACATCTCGCGTGCTGACGTTACCAAAGTAATTTGGCTAGCATTGCACGCGAGATGTCTCCTTGCAGTCGACATGACGTTCTTTCTTAGCTACTCCTCCCCTTCCGGCTCCTTGCCCAGATCATCCAAAGCCATTTTGATCAGGTCGTTTTCGTAGCCTTTCACCGTCAGGAACATCGTGAGCTTCTGGCGGCGCAGGCGCTGGTTGCCTTCCTTCTCGACGCGGTTACGCTTTTCCAGGGTATCCACTAGGTTCTGGTAGTATACGTCGCCGTCGATTTCCTTCAGGCCGGCCTTAATGCAGTAGTCGGACAGGCCTTTCTGCTTGAGCTCCTGGGTGATGCGGCGGCGGCCCCACTTCTTGATGCCGACTTTGCCGCGCACGAAGGACTTGGCGAAGCGCTCCTCGTCGAGCAGCTTTTCCCGGCTCAGGCGGATGACGATTTCGCCGGCTTCGTCCTCGTTCAGGCCGTATTCGCGCAGCTTGGCCTCTACTTCCTTGGTCGTGCGCTCCTGGTAGGCGCAGTAAGCCGCAATTTTGGGCAGGGCCTCGCCGGGGGTGTAAAACTTCTTCTTAGGTTGCTCTGAATACATAGTCGGTGGGCGGCGCGGGGTGCGAATGGCCGGTTTGGTACAACGCGCGGCCGGCGTTTGTCGTTCGGCTGCAAGCTACCGTTTCTCATCTTTGCCGCGTGGAAGAAAACCGTCGGGCCCTGCGCTTTTTGTTTACCGCCAACGCCATTTCGGGCTTTGCGCAGGGCATTTCTATGCTGGCCGTGCCCTGGTACTTTGCCCGGCAGGGCGCGTCGGGCACCTTCAACCTGGTGTACGCCCTGGTCACGTTTGTCTCCCTGTTCTGGGGCATGTACGCCGGGGCCCTGGTCGATAGGTTCGATCGGAAGCGGGTGTTTCTGGTCACCAACATCGTGGAGGGCGCTATTCTGCTGGGCGTGGCCGCCTACGGGTTCTGGCACGGCTCCCTGCCGATGGCCGGCATTCTGCTGGCCTTCACCACCACCGTGTTTGGCTACGGCATTCATTACCCCAACCTCTACGCCTTCGCCCAGGAAATCAGCCGGCCCGAGGACTACGGGCGCATCACGTCCACCATCGAAATCGTGGGGCAGGCTACGTCGGTGGTGAGCGGGGCCCTGGCCGCGCTGCTGCTGGAGGGCCTGCCGCTGGGCGGGCAGTACCAGCTGCTGGGCACCACCCTCACGCTGCCATTTGCGGTGCGGGCCTGGCCCATGCACCAGATTTTCCTGCTCGACGGGCTGACCTACGTGGTGGCCGTGGTACTCATTGCCGGCATTCGGCACACGCCCGTGCTGGCGGCGCAGGTGGAGCTGGGCACGCTCTGGAAGCGGCTGCGCACGGGCATCACCTACCTGCGGGAGCACCGCACCATCTGGCTGTTCGGGCTGTTTTCCTTCTCGGTGTTCGTGGGTTTGCTCGTCGAGCTGAACGCCCTGATGCCGATGTACATTCACAACCACCTGCAAGCCGGGGCCGGGGCTTTCGGGGCGGCCGAGGTAACCTACGCCCTGGGCGCGCTGAGTGCGGGCCTGTTTGTGCAGCGCGTGTTTCTGCGGCAGCCGCCGGTGCGCTCCATCATCGTGCTGATGCTGGTGGCGGGGTTGGGCTTTGGCGGGGCGGCGGCTACCCGCTCGGTGGGGCTGTTCCTGGCTTTTCACCTGGTGCTGGGCTTTACCAACGCCGGGACGCGCATTCTGCGGGTCAGCTACCTGTTTGCCCACGTTCCGAATGAAGTCAGCGGGCGGGTGAACAGTATTTTCAACGTGGCCAACGTGCTGCTGCGCACCGGCTTTATTCTGCTCTTTACCCTGCCCCTTTTCACGCGCGGCACCAACGTGGTGTGGGGCTACGCGGCCCTGGGAGCCTTCATCGTGGCTTCGGCGCTGGTGCTGGCAGCACGCTACCAGGAGCTGGCCAACCCCGTGCCCACGCCCACTGCTACCGGGGCCTAAGCCAAACCACGCCTAGCTTTGTTCTGCCCGTACCGCCGCCCGCGCCGGGCTGGCGGCCCCTACCTTTTCTGCCCATGCCCCTGACCCAAGGAGCCCGCTACATGCTGCTGTCCACGGCGCTTTTCGCCCTGATGAACGTGTGCGTGAAGCTGCTCAGCCACCTGCCGCCCCTGGAAATCATTCTGTTCCGCTCCATCCTGTCGGTGCTGCTGAGCTACGCCATGCTGCGGGCCCTGCGCATCCGGCCCTGGGGCTCCAACCACTTCTACCTCGTGGCCCGGGGCATCACGGGCGTGTTGTCACTGATTCTCTACTACTTCACGCTCCAGAAAATGCCTCTGGCCACGGCCGTCACCATTCAGTACCTGGCCCCGATTTTCACGGCTATTCTGGGGATTTTCATCGTGAAGGAAAGCGTGCGGCCCTGGCAGTGGGTATTCTTCCTGCTGTCGTTTCTGGGCGTGCTGGTGGTGGAGGGCGTCGATACCCGGGCCGACCCGCTGTACCTGGCGCTGGGCGTGGCCTCGGCGCTGTTTGCGGGCTTTTCCTACAACTCCATCCGCAAGCTCAAAGGCAAGGAAAACCCGCTGGTGGTCGTGTTCTACATGCCGCTGGTGGCGTTGCCTATTGCCGCCGGCTACTGCCTGCTGGAGTGGGTGCCGCCCCACGGCACCGACTGGCTCTGGCTCGGGCTCACCGGCCTGTTTACCCAGGGCGCCCAGCTGGCCATGACCAAAGCCTACCAGGCCGAGAAGCTCTCGAGCGTGGCCAACCTCAACTACCTGGGCATTCTGTACGCCGTAGGCTTAGGCCTGCTGTTCTTCAACGAATCTTTCCCGGTGGTGTCCTATCTGGGCATGGCGCTGGTGCTGGTGGGCGTGGTGCTGAACACCTGGTACACGGGCCGGCAAGCCAAGGCCGCGGCCCTGGCGCCGACCGAAGAGGTGGTGGCCTGAGCCAGACGACACCTGGAAGACTTTCAACTGAGCCGCCGTGCTCTGTGAAGGATAAGGCTATTATCGGCAAAAGGACGCGCCTCTGAGTCGGCCTTTTTTTGAGGGCTGCTCTGCTTGATTTAGCGCTTATCTTACTAGTAGCCAATGTCAAACATATGAAATTGCCTATGTAGGCAACCTTTGCCCGGGGTATTTCATCTACCTTCACATCCCTATCACCAGTTCGCCCAATGCGCCGTTATTTACTGTTTCTAAGTTTCGTTTTGACCGCCGCCGCCGCCCAGGCCGGTATCGTGCGGGGCCTGATAACCGACCCCAAGGGCGAGGCGCTGGCTTTCGCCAACGTGGCCGTGCGGGGTTCGGCCACCAGTACCGCCTCCAACGACCAGGGCCGCTACCAGCTGCGCCTGGAGGCCGGCCGCTACGAAATCGTGTTTCAGTACGTGGGCTTCAAGCCCCGGCTAGAAACCCTGACGGTAGCCGGCGGCGACACGGCCGTGACCCTGAACGTGACGCTCACGCCCGAAAACTACAACCTGGGCGAGGTGCTCATCCGGGCCAGCGACCGGGACCCGGCCTACGCCATCGTGCAGCACGCCATCGACTGGCGCAAGTACCACCGGGCCGAGGTGGCGGCTTTCACGGCCCGCATGTACATCAAGTCCATCATCCGGCTGACCGACGTGCCCAACAAGATTCTGGGGTTGATGAAAGTGGGCCCCGACCTGAAGCCCGGCGTGGTGTATCTGTCGGAGTCGTTGTCGGATATGACGTTTCGCCAGCCCAACAAGATTCAGGAGCGCATGATTTCGTCGCGGGTGAGCGGCAGCAGCAAGGGCTTCAGCTTCAACCGGGCCTCCAAGAACTTCAACTTCTACGACAACCTGCTGCAGTCGGGCTTTTCGGAGCGGGGCTTCGTGTCGCCGGTGGCCCAGAACGCCATGCAGTTTTACCGCTACGAGCTGGTGGGCACCTCCCAGCAGAACGGCGTGACCATCAACAAAATCCGGGTGACGCCCCGCCACCGCATCGACCCGGCGTTTACGGGCTTCATCTACATTGCCGAGGACGGCACCTGGCGCCTGCACAGCCTCGACCTGAGCCTGGACTCCAACGCGGGCATCGAGTACGTGGATAAGCTGCGGGTGGAAATCCTCTACGCCCCAGCCCCCGGCCACCCCCAGGCTTGGATTATTCAGTCGCAGAAAGTGAGCCTGAGTGCCGGCGGCCTGGGCTTCAAGGGCAACGGCAGCATCAACGCGGTGCTGTCGAACTACCGCGTGACGCCGACTTACCCCAACCCGCCCGCCATAGCGGCCACGCCCCCACCCGCCGCCGAGCCGGCCCACCGCGAAACCGTGGCCGAAGCCAAGCAGCAGCGGCCCCAGCTGCGCGGCCTCACCCGCACCATCCGCCGCGACGCCCGCGCCAAGGCCCAGGAGGAAATTCCGCTGCCCGAGGGCGGCATTGCTTTCGAGCCGATGGCCAAAGGCCAGGTCATGCTGATTGAAAAGGGCGCCAACGAGCGGGGCATGGCCTACTGGGACTCCATCCGCCCCATCCCGCTCAGCGAGGAAGAGGTGAAGGATTATCGGGTGAAGGACAGCGTGGAAGTCATTCAGAAGTCGAAGCCCTACCAGGATTCGATGGACCGGATCCGCAACAAGCCCGACTTTACCAGCCTGCTGCTGGGGGGCTACACCTACAGCAACACTTTCCGCCGCCGCTATATCTCCGTCGAGTCGCCGACCGACAAGATGGTGTATAACACGGTGGAAGGCGTGGTTATCAACCTCAACGCCACCCTGACCCAAACCTACGAGGACCGGCGCGCCTACTCCCTGGAGCCGGCGCTGCGCTACGGCTTTTCGAGCCGGCAGTTCAGCCCCAGCCTGCGGGGCAGCTACACGTTCCGGCCCGAGTCGTTCAGCCGCGTCGGGTTTGCCGTGGGCCGCACCATCCTCGACTTCGACCCCTACAACAACCTGCCGCACGTTCCCTTCAACTCGCCCCTCATCAACACCACCTACACCCTGCTCTCCAACCGCAACTACTACAAATATTACCAGCACGACGGGGCCGAGCTGAACTACCGCATGGAGGTCGTCAATGGGCTGTCGATGAGCGTGGCGGCGGCCTACGCCGACCGGCGCGAGCTGTACAACACCACCATTGAGCTGCTGCGCGACGTGCTGGGCCGGGCCTTTACGCCCAACCAGCCGGTAGCCGCCGAGCTGCCCCAGGGCACCGGCTTCGGCCGCAGCCAGGCCCTGACCTTCGACCTGAGCCTGAACTGGCAGCCGGGCCAGAAGTACGTTACCCGCCCCGACGGCAAGTTCAACCTCTATAGCTCCCGCTACCCGCGCCTATCGTTGGGCCTGCGCCAGGGGGTGCGCGGCGTGTTGGGCTCCGACGTGCGCTTCACGCGCCTGGAGCTGGGCGTGCGCAAGGAAATCGGCTTCGGGCTTTTTGGCGAAACCCGCTTCAGCGCCACGGCCGGCTCCTACCTGGGCACGCCCGAGCTGACGTTCATCGACTTCCGCCACTTCGCCGGCAACCGCACCGCCCTCGCCATCAGCTTCGAGCAGCAGTTTCAGCTGCTCGACTACTACCGCTACAGCACCGCCGACCGGTACCTGATTGGCCATTTCAGCCACCACTTCAACGGGTTCTTCTTCAATAAAGTCCCGCTGCTGCGCCGGCTCAAGTGGCAGGAAGTAGCCACCCTGAACTACCTCTACACGCCCGCCGCCGGCCACTACGCCGAGCTGGGCGTGGGGGTAGAGCACATTCTCAAGGCCGTGCGCGTCGACTTCTTCACGGGGCTGCAGTCGGCGCGCCGCCTGGATTCGGGCATCCGCATCGGTATCGGCATCTAAGCACTATCCCAGTGAACATAAAAAGGCCCGCTGTAGCGCTACAGCGGGCCTTTTTGCATCTATATCGTTGAGCAAGAAGCCTTATTTCACTTCCTCGAAGTCGACGTACTCACCGCCCCGGAACTCCTGGTTCTTGCCTTTCTGCGGCTTGGGCGGCACAAAATCGACCTGCACGTTGCCGCTGCCGGGGGCCGGGTTGCGGGGCTGGGGCGGCGGGGTGCCAAACGCCGCCTCGAACGGCGAGCCGCCGCCAAACTGCTGGCCGTAGCGCCGGGCCTGCTTCTGCACGAACCGGCCCACGAAAAAGCGTAGCAGCACCGGCAGGATAAAGCGCACGGCAAAGGAGAGAACAAGGAAAATAAGCAGAAACTTGATGATCATCAGGCTTAGGCAGTAGCGGTGGGTTGAAAGTAAAAGTCGGCTGTCACGGGGCTGCGCAGCTGCTCGTCGGAGCAGGGCACAAGCTCCAAACGCTCGGACAGCACAAATGGTTTATAGCCCAGCCCGGCCAGGATGCGGACCACCGTCTGGCGGTTTTCCAGGCCGTTGAGCTCGGTTTGAATCAGGGGACGGAAGCGGCGCAGCGTGGCCTGCATGTTGCGAAACACCTCCGACTCAAAGCCCTCCACGTCGCACTTCACGAAGTCGAGGCGGGGCAGGTCGGCCAGCAGCTCATCTGGTACGCGCATGGGCACTTCGTAGGTGCGGGCGTAGGTTTCGGCCGTATTGCTGGCCGCTACTTTGGTCATGCCGTGGTGAAGCAGGCCGTTGCGCTCGGGCGTGCCCATGCGCACGGTCATGTTTTCGCCGCCCAGGGCGTAGGGCAGCAGCGTCACGTTGTCGTGGCCGCTCAGGCGCACGTTGTCGCGCCAGATTTCCTGAAACAGCGGAATCGGCTCGACGGCCAGCACCCGGCCCTGGGGCCCGCTCAGCCGCGACAATGCCACGGAGTAATAGCCCAGGTTGGCGCCAATATCCAGGCACACGAAGCCGGGCTTGATAATCTGCTCCAGGAAAAACAGCTCCGGGTACTTCTCCTTGCCCCAGCCCGCGCCTACCAGCCGCAGATACACGCGGCTCACCAGGCGGATGTACCGCTCGAAGCCCAGGGCCCGAACCAGAAGTTTACGGAGTTCTTTCATCAGGCTGCAAAGATGCGGCAAAGCACGGAATTACTCCTCCAGCGGCGCCGGGGCCGCGTACCGCCGCTGATTCAGCCACACGGCCAGCACGCCCACCGCCCAACTCAGCACGGCCCCGCCCAGCAAAGAGGTCCAATACGAGCCGGGGTTGGCCAGCTGGTCGCCCGGTCCCAGCATCATCAGCACCGAGACAATGCTGAAAACCAAGCCAAAGCCGGCTTCCAGGGCCGGGGCCAGCAGCCGGGGGCGCATGGCCTGCCAACCCAGCTGCCACTGGCGCTGCACCTGTTCGAGCACCAGCCACCAGCAGGCGAAGGATAGCAGCAGACTCAGGCCCCACCCCAGCCAGGAAATTCCGCCGCTGGTGTAAGTTCCCTGGCCAACGACGGACCACATCAGCTGCTGGACCACGGGGTTTATCAATAGCTGGGCTCCGAACACGGCGACGCTCACCCACACCAGCTGCCGCAGGGGCTTTTGCTCTTCCCGCGCCCACGTAACCCCGCCCAGCCACAGGGCCAGCGGCACCGCCACGCTCAGAAAAGGATTGATGCCCAGAAAAATCGGGTCGAGGGCAGAGCGGCTGAACACCTGCTCCCAGAGCATTCCCAGCACGATATTCAGGCCCGCCACCACGTAGTTGAGCACCCGCAACGCCCGCGACTGGGGCCGCGCATAGGCTAGTACCGTCAGCACTACGCCCGTCAGGGCAATACCGGCCACGGCCGCCAGCAGCTCCAGCATCAGCATGGCCCCGTCCAGCGCGTCGGCCCGGGTCAGCAGGGGCATCAGCAGCAGAAATAACAGCAGCCCCAAGCGGCGCACGGAGGACGAAGAAACCAGCATAGCCGCTAAAGTAACGGTTCCGCGCTATTACTTCCGACGGCTTTTGCTCCACAGTCGCGAGGCCCCGGCGGCGGCCAGGCCGCCCAGCAGGTACCAGGCCACCGTCATCAGCTGCGTTTGACGGGTGCGGTTGCTGGGCGCTTCGCCCAGGCCCATCGGGCCCGGCAGCACCACGCCGCCCACGCCGGCGGCCAGACCCAGCAGCGCCCCGCGCCGCCAGGCTTTCCGGCCCCGGCCCACCAGGCTGTAGTAAAGGCCGTTGGAAAGGATATCCCCCGCCATCGTAAGGGTGAATAAGGTGGGTACGTCAGGTTGGGAGGCGTGAGCTTTGCCCAGCAGCTTGCGCAGCCCGCGCATGCCCAGCACATCCATACGGGGCGCGTCGGGCGTGAGGCGGCGGGCAGTTTCGTGAATAGCCGTCAGGACCAGGGCCCCGGCCAGGCCACTGCCCAGGGCTTGCGGAAGCGCGGAAGGTTTGTTGGATTTCATACCGGATAGAAAGGTGGTAAACAGCGACTAAGCACCTCGATAGGAGGTCATCTTTGGCTAACGCTACTACTTCGGGTGGGGTTTTGGCCAAAAAATCGGCCGCAACTCGTAAAAATTTACGGCTACCTCTTGCGCCTTGTTCCCCGGGCTGCCTATCTTTGCCACCCCAACCCCCACTGCGGGATGCGGAAAATGCCTCTTTAGCTCAGTTGGTAGAGCAGCTCATTCGTAATGAGCAGGTCGTTGGTTCGAGTCCAATAAGAGGCTCACAAACACAAAAGCCCGTCAGGCTGCTTCGGCACCCGACGGGCTTTTGGCGTTTTCAGCCTTGGCGGGCCTTACCGGGGCTGCCAGCTCATGCTCAGCCCCGCCCCGCCCCCGGGCTGCCAGGTAGGTGCCAGGTACAGATTGTCGTTTCGGCTGGGCTTACGCCCCCAGCGGTTGCGGTGGCTCAGGTAAGCCACGTGAGCCGACAAAATGCCGAAGCCCGCCCCAGCCAGCACGTCCGATTCCCAGTGCTTGTTATTCAGCATCCGGAGCGCCCCCACGCTGGCCGCCACGGTGTAGGCCCCGATGCCATACCACTGGCTGCGGTGGCGCAGTTCGGCATGCACGATGCTGGCGGCCAGGAAGGCCTGGGCCGTGTGGCCCGAGGGAAACGAATTCTGGGCCGAGCCGTCGGGGCGCCACACCCGGGTGCTGTACTTCACCGTCGTCACGGCGGCGCACATCAACAGCTGCGCTTTGGCAATGACGAGCAGGGTGTTCGTGCGGTCATTACGCGAGTCGATGCCCAGCAAGGTAGCGGCCCCCAGCTCCAGGTAGGGCGCGTATTGCAGGTAATCGTCAATGTGGGTGCGAAAACCGGGTAGGTTTTCCCGCACTTCCGCCCGCATAGCCTCGTTGCTGACGGATGTATGGCTGTGCAGCGCCGCCACCCCGCAGCCAATCAGTACCAGGGGCACGGCACTGGCCCTCACCAGATTGCGCTGGTACCAGGCTTTGGAAAGCTGATGCCCTGGCGGCGTTTCGTATTTGTGCAGGGTATCGGTGAAGGCCGCCAGGGGAGTCTGGGCGCAGCCAATAGAAAACGACTCTACAACTAACAGAATAGCGAAGAGGAGGCGAACAAACAGAAACTGCATGAAAAGTAGAAGTGCTTCGGAATACGCGGCGGTTTAAGGGAAAGTAATGGGCAATTTCTGTAGAAAACCTGAAGTTGAAAACGCCTCGTAGCGCTTGGCTCACAATCTTAGCCCAACAGGCTTAATTACTTAGACGAATAAGCCGATTTGGCGGCAAACAAAAAAGGCCAGGAGCGGTTGCTCCTGGCCTTTTCTACTGCAAGCTTCCCGTTTTAGAGGTTGCCGCTGTAGTCATCATCGCCGAGGCTCGACGAGTTGCTGGTGTTGGCACTGCCGCTGCGGTAGCCCGAGGTGCTGTCCTTACCCGAGGCCGAGCCGTAGCTGGCGCTGGAGCCGTAGTCGTAACGGTCGGAGCGGCTTTCGGGGGTGCGGCTGCTCGAACCGTAGTTCGAGGTGTGGTCTTTTTGGCCGGAGGCGTACGATTTGCCGGAGCCGTAATCGGTACCCGACGATTTGGAGCGGTAGCCGCTGCGGCTCTGGCTCTGCGACTTCGAGGAGCTTCCCCGCATCGACAGCCAGCCGATACCGCCCAGCAGCAGGGCGCCGCCCACTACTTTCTGGGTGGTGCTGAGCTTGTTTACCTGATCCAGGGCTTTGGTGCCCAAATCTTTCACCGACTGCGGAATTTCTTTGCTGCCATCCAGCCACGACGACAGGCTGGTCCACGACTGGCCGCTGCTCTGCTGCTTGTCCTGGCCATACTGGTTACCACTTGGGGTGCGGTCCTGGTCTTGGCTATGCGACTGGGCGCCCATGCTGGCGCTGGTGCGGTTCTCAGTCGAGGCCGCCTCCGAGGTGGCCGTCCGGGAGTTTGCCGAGCCGCTGGAGGTGCTGGTTGAGGCCGAGGTATTCGGAGCGCCCGAGGCACCTTGCGAAGCCGGGGAAGGAGTAGTTGAAGCCGATTGGGCGGAAGTGCTGGAGTTCTTATTGGAGCCGGCGTTGGGCTGATTTTGCTTGTTTTCCATGACGAATATGTGGGTTAGTACGGAAAAAGAAGGGTGCTGGCAGTCAAGCCAGGCGTGTCTCTATTCGTAAACCAAGGCGCGGGGGTTTCATAAAAAACCTCTTTTTATTCCTAATCAGGCGGCAACTTTTCCCGCAGGCAGTCAGTACGGTAAGGCTCACAGCCCCACGGCTCAGCTGGCGTTTGGCGCGGCGGCCGGGGCCTTACTTGAGTTGGTTTGATAATGGAAAAGCGTTTTCAGGATAAAGTATGCTTCGTAACGGGGGCCACTTCCGGCATCGGCCGGGCTGCGGCCCTGCAGCTGGCGCGCGAAGGCGGCAAAGTAGCCGTGCTGGGGCGCAATGCCGAAGAAGGCCGCGAGGTCGTCAGCCAGATCAAGGCCGAGCAGGGCGAGGCCATCTTTATCCGCACCGACGTGGGCAAGGACGCCCAGCTGCGCCGAGCCGTCGAGCGGACCCTGGCCACTTGGCAGCGCATCGACGTGCTGATCAACGACGCGGCCATGATGACCTTCGACCCCATTCTCAAGCTCGACCCCAAGCAGTGGGATACGCTGATGACGGTGAACGTGCGCGCCTTTTTCCGGCTGTGCCAGCTGTGTCTGCCGCACATGCAGGGCGGCAGCATCGTGGTCATCAGCTCGGTGCACGCCCACCAGACCACGCCCAACGTGGTGCCCTACGCGGCCAGCAAAGGCGCCATCGAAGCCTTCGTGCGCGGCCTGAGCCTGGAAATTCCGCATACCCAGGCCCGCATCAACGCCATTGCCCCCGGCGCCGTCGATACGCCCATGCTCTGGAGCAACCCCAACGTGAAAAGCGGCAAGGAGAAAATCACCGGCCAGGTCGGGACGCCCGAGGAGCTGGCCTCCGCCATCTGCTTTCTGGCCTCTTCGGAAGCCAACTTCATCAACGGCTCCACCCTAGCCGTCGACGGCGGCCGCCTGGCAGCGCTTTAACTAATGTGCTAATGTGGTTGAATGTGCTGATGTGCTAATGGGTTTTGAATGTGGGGAATGCGGGGAACGTGTCATGGCGAGCAACGCGAAGCAATCCGTGCTCTACGAAGGTAGTCACGCCCTTTCCCCACTGAGTCCTTTCCGCGGTCCGTTGTAGCGACGCGAATGTGTAGCTCTACTTGAAAAAGCCCTTTATCGAACCACCGATAAAGGGCTTTCTGGTAGAAGGCTGTTTGCAATTGGCAGAAGACGGGTTGCTTCAGCCTTTGGCCTCGCAATGACAATTCCCCACATTTAGCACATTCAAAACACATTAGCACCTGAGCACATTATTACCCCGCCTTGGGCGTTGGGTGCCGCGCTTCGGGGCCGGGCAGGGGCTGGCCGCGGGCATAGAGCACGGCATCCCGCTCCCCGGCCTCGCGGGCAGCCACTTCAAACGGGATGTTGTAGTAGCCGTGCCGGGCCCAGCCCACGAGGTAGCGCCAGAGAAATCCGAAGTAGCCGTACTGCTCAAACTGCCGCACGTGCTCCATCTCGTGCGCCACCCAATACGGGTCGCTGAGAAACTGCTCCCGGGTCGCGCCGCTCAGATGAATGCTGTGGCCCAGCACCATAGCCACACTGCCCGCGTGCAGCTTCAGACGGGCGATGCGCGCCAGCGGCGAATTCTCGATTATCCGGGAGGATTTCATGGAGCGGAAATACAGGGCGGAGTATACGCCGAATATTTCGGGGAAGTTGCAACAAGCTCAACCATTATTTCCATATTAAATTAAACTTTATAAAGAACTTTTGGCTGTTTAGGGGTAAAAACTAGGACGTTTAAAATTTTATGAACTAGCTTTAACAAATGGCCGGAATAGAAAGCATCTGTTTTTGACCATTCTAACCCTTGATTAGCATCTCTTTTTCGGTGGTTTAAGGACTCCAAACCTCACGAAAAAAACAAAGTGCTTCGGCCTCCCTGCCCCGCTCGGAACCGGAGATTTTGCCACCCTACGACGGACAATGAAAAACAGTATCCTGTATTGCCTCGCCGCTGCCTCGCTGGCCCTGTCTTTTTTCTTCGAATACGCTCCCGATTCCCCCAACACCGCCGGCCGGACCTATTCCGCCGCCACGGCCTCCCTCCTGCCCGACTTCTCGGGCGACAATGGCGACGACACGCATCCCGCCACCACCCGCGACTCGCTCGCCTACGGCTACTACTCCCAGACCCTGGGCCTGAAGCTGGACTACAACGAAGACCAGAACCTGCTCCGTACCGTCACCGACTGGATCGGCACTCCCTACCGCTACGGCAGCAACTCCAAGAAAGGCACCGACTGCTCGGGTTTCGTGACCCGGGTATTTAAAGAAGTATACGGCATCACGCTGCAGCGCAGCTCCCGCTCGATGTTCGAGAAGGTGAAGCGCGTGGGCAAAGACGAGATGCAGAGCGGCGACCTGGTATTCTTCCGCCGTGGCCCCGGTCAGCCCATCTACCACGTGGGTATCTACCTGCAGGATGGCAAGTTTGCCCACTCGGCCACCAACGGCGGCGTGATGATCAGCTCGCTGAACCAGCCCTATTATCACCGCAACTTTTACGCCGCCGGCCGCGTAGAAACCAACTAACCGGCCGCCGACCGTACTATATCCAAAAGCCTCGTTCCCCCGAACGGGGCTTTTGGCGTTTTGGGGCGGTAGTGGCCGGCCGGATAACCATTTCGGACCGATACAGTATAGGGCTAAGAAGGTAGATCCGGCGGCGTTGAAGCCGCCGTTTTGTAGCTTCGCCCCGATTTTACCAACCCTCTCCCCCATGGATAAGAACAACCCCAAAGGCGCAGATATTGCCGGTTCGCCGCTCTTCAAGAAGTTCGTTGGCAAAGCCGAAGAATACATCAAGAAGCCCACGCGCGTGAAGCAGCTGCTGAACGATGCCTACCAGAAGGCCAGCGAGAAAAACGACGTGGGCACCATGGCCCACGAAGCCTGGGAAAGCCTGCAGATCCTGTTTCGCCTGATTAAAACCTCGGTTTCCGGCGAGTACACCGGCCTGCCGACCCCCACGATTATTGCCGCCGTGGCCGTGGTTATCTACTTCCTGAGCCCGATTGACCTGATTCCGGACTTTATTCCGGTGCTGGGCCTGCTCGACGACGTGGCGCTGGTAGCCTGGTTTACCAGCACCCTGACCGGCGAGATGGACAAGTTCAAGGAGTGGGAACGGACCCGCCCGATTGTGGTGACGGAAGCCACGGACGTGAAGCCCGGCCCCGCCACGACCATGCATACTTCGGACGGCACGACGGCCAACTCCGGCCCCAAGCCCGAGCACTCGGTGCAGCAAACCTCCGATGCGGCCCTGATGGATAATCACGGTCAGGAAAGCTCGGAATCATCGAAGCGGGCCGGCAAAACCGACTTGGGCCAGTCGACCAACAGCCGCTTGTCGGATACCGACTCGGGTATTTCTTCGCCTGACAGCAGCAATCCTAATCCCAGCCTGACCGGCCCCACGGACCCGGCTCCGAAAACTGACGTGAAGCCCCACGCCGACGACATTGCCAACCGCGGTGACGGCAGCCGCAACGGCAACGACGGTGCTTTGGATACCGGCGGCAACGTGCGCTAAGCAAGCCGGCACCCGGCCATAAAAAAGGCTCCCAACCTGCGTTGGGAGCCTTTTTTATGCTTTACAAACTCTGCTGTTACGCCGCCCAGTGGTGGGAAGGCGTGTGCGTAGCTACGTAGGTCACGAAGTCGCCGACGGTGCTCAGGGGCACTTCGTCGGGAATGGTGATGTGGAAGTTACGCTCGATTTCGAGGATGATATCCACCACGTCGACGGTGTCGAAACCCAGTTCCCGGCTCAGTTCACTGCTCACGCGCAAACGAGTTGGTTTAATAGCTTTACGCTTGCTGATGATACGCAGTACCTGCTGCTGAATGGATTTGGGGGCGGAAGTCGTTGAAGAACGCATAATAAACGACGTTGAACCAAAAAGATAAGGGGGCCGAAAGAGGAATTACGCTTCGGCCAACACCTCTCTCCGGACTGGAGATTCGGTTTCAGTCGAATCGGTTGCATGCCCATCGGTAGAGCGGCCGTATATTTTCGCCTTCAGCGTTTCGCTGAGCAAATACATCACCGGCACTACCAGCAGGGTGATACCCGTGGCAAACACCAAGCCGAAAATGATGGTCCAGGCCAGCGGCCCCCAGAAAGTAACGGACTCACCACCGATGAAGAAGTGGGCGTTGCCGGAGGCAAACAGCTCGTAGAAGTCGATGTTCAGACCAATGGCCAGCGGAATCAGGCCCAGCGTGGCGGCCGTAGCCGTCAGGATTACCGGGTTGAGGCGGGTGCGGCCGGCCAGCACAATGGCTTCGCGCAGCGGCATGCCCTGGCTGCGCAGGATGTCGGTGAACTCGACCAGCAGAATCCCGTTTTTCACCACGATACCGGCCAGGGCAATGATACCCACGCCCGTCATCACGATGCTGATGTTCATGCCCGTAATGGCCAGGCCCCAGAACACGCCCGCAATGGAGAACAGGACCTCCGAGAGGATGATAATCGGCTTGCTGAACGAGTTGAACTGCACGACCAGAATCAGGAAGATCAGGGCCAGAGCGCCCAGACCGGCCAGCGGCAGGAAGTCGGTGGTTTCCTTCTGGTCTTCCTCGGCGCCGCCCATCTTGATGTTGTAGCCGGCCGGCGTGGGGAACGAAACCAGCGCCTGCTTCACCTGCGCGGCCACGTCGGGACCGGTGAAGCCGTTGAGCACGTTCGACGAGATGGTAATGACGCGCTTGGTGTCCTTGCGCTTGATACCGCCGTAGGTCGAGCCGTAGGTCACGTCGGCAATGGCCGAAATGGGCACCTGGCGCACGGCTCCGGTGGCGTCGCGGAACGTCAGCGGAGCATTTACCACGGCGTCTACGTCTTCGCGGTAGGGCTTGGCGTAGCGCACCTGAATCGGGTACTCGTCGTCGGGGGTCTTGAATTTGCTAGCTTCTGAGCCGTAGATGGCCGTGCGCACTTCTAGGCCAATCTGGCCGGTGCTGATACCCTCGCGGTTGGCGCGGGTCCGGTCGATATTGACGGCAATTTCGGGGTTGCGGTCTTCCAGGTTGGAGCGCAGATCTTCGATGCCGGCAATTTGCAGCGAATCGACGTAGCGCTCCACTTTCTTCGAAATCTTGGCCAGCGTGGGGTAGTCGTCGCCGCTTACCTCGATGGCAATGGGCTTCTGCTGGGGCGGGCCGCTGGCCTCCTGGTCGACCGATACCTCGGCGCCGGGAATGCCTTTCACCTCTTCCCGGATTTTATCCATGTAGGTGCTGGTGGCCGGGCCGGTCCGGTCGCTGAGCTCCTTGAAGGCCACGCCCACCTTGCCCATGTGCGACTGTGACACGCCCGAAGCCGTAGCCTCCGAAGGGTCGCCGGCGCCGATGGCCACGTTGGTAATCACCGATTCCACGTCGGGGTTGTTGCGCCCGATTACGCCGTAGATGCGCTTTTCCAGCACCCGCGTTATCGAGTCGGTCACCTCTACCCGGGTACCGACGGGCATGCGCAGGTAGGTGTAGATGAATTTGGGGTCGCCTTTGGGGAAGAAATCCACTTTGGGGCCGCGGATACCGATGGCCACGAACGAGCCGACGAAGAGCACCAGCACGCCAATCATTACCAGGGCCGGGTGGCTGATCGACCAGCGCACCAGGTTGGCGTAGCCGTTCTGGAAGCGGGGCAGAGCGCGGGTCTGGAACCAGGCAATCATCTTCACGAGCACGAATTTGTCGAGCAGGATAAAGCCCGCCAGCGCCAGCAGCAGATTGCCCAGGAAGTGGCCCAGCAAGCCAATCGTTTCGCCATCGGCACCAACTTCGGGCGTTTTGCCCAGAGCCATTACGTTGAACAGCACGCCCAGCACTACCAATGCCGCGATGGTGATGATAAAGCCCCGGCTCACTTTGGCTTTGCCGTGCAGGTCTTCTTCAAAGTGCTCCTCGCGCTGCATGAAGCTCACGGCAAACACCGGGTTCATGATGAAGGCCACCACCAGCGACGACATCAGCGTGATAATCAGCGTGACGGGCAGGTAGTACATAAACGACCCCACGATGCCGGGCCAGAACAGCAGCGGCACGAAGGGCGCCACCGTGGTCAGGGTACCGGCCAGTACCGGCACGAATACCTCGCCGGCGGCGAATTTGGCCGCTTTGGGTGTGCTCAGGTTGGGGTGCTCGTGCAGCAGGCGGTGGGTGTTTTCGATAACCACAATGGCGTCGTCCACTACAATACCCAGCGCCAGCAAAAAGGCGAAGAGCACAATCATGTTCAGCGAGAAGTCGAAGCCCGGGATAATCAAAAAGGCCAGGAACATCGACAGCGGCACCGACAAGCCCACGAACATAGCGTTGGTGGTGCCCATGAAGAAGAGCAGGATGAACGTCACCAGCAGGAAGCCGATGATGATGGTGTTGATCAAATCGTGCAGCGTGACGCGGGTGTCGTTGGAGGTGTCGCCGGTGATGGTGACTTTGAGCTCCTTGGGCAGCGTCTTCTCGGTTTCCTTGACCAGCGCCTTGATTTTGTCGGAGGCGTCAATCAGGTTTTCACCCTGGCGCTTCACTACGTTCAGGGTAATGGCGGGCTTGCCGTCGAGGCGGGCGTAGGATTCGCGGTCCTTGAAGCCGTCTTCCACGGTGGCAATGTCGCCGAGGCGCACGGCCGCGCCGTTCAGGTTTTTCACCTGGATATCGGCAATGTCGGCGGCGCGGGCGTACTGCCCGGCCACGCGCACGGCGCGCTTCTGCTGGCCCACGTCGATGGAGCCGCCCGAAATGGTCAGGTTTTCGCCGCCGATGGCCCGGCTGATGTCGGAGAAGCCCAGGCGCGAGGCCCGCAGCTTGTTCAGGTCCACGTCCACGTTCACCTGCTGGTCGAGGGCACCGATGATGTCGACCCGGGTAATTTCGGGCAGGGCCTCAATCTTGTCCTGGAAGTCGTCGGCAATCTTTTTCAGCTGGGCGGCGGGGAAGTTGCCGCTCAGGTTGACGTACATAATCGGCTGCTCCGAAATGTTCACCTCTTTCACCGTGGGGGCGGTGGGCAGGTCGTTGGGCAGCTCGGTAGCGGCCTTGTCGACGGCGTCCTTGATGAGCTGCTTGGCGTACTGCACGTCCACGCCGGAGTTGAACTCGACGTCCAGAATGCAATAGTCCTGGTTGGAGGTGGAGTTGATTTTCTTCACCCCGTTCACGCTCTTGATTTCCTTCTCGAGCTGGCGCGTCACCAGGTTTTCGATGTCGGCCGGCGAAGTGCCGGGGTACACCGTAGCCACGATGATGCGGGGAATGACGATGTCGGGAAATTTCTCTTTGCCCAGCTTGATGTAGGCAAAAATCCCCGCCACGCACAGCAGCACCGTGATGATGTAGATACTCGTCTTATTATTGATGGACCAACTGGTTGGTCCGAACTCTTTTTCTACGTCTTGCATGTTAAAAGGAGCTAGGAGTTAGAAGCTAGGAGTTAGAATCGGCCGCTAATCTGGCTCGCATGGTCCTGCTGTAGGAATCCAGCAATCGACTCACTTCATTCGCTTGTTCAGTTATCAGGCGTGTATCAGCATAACCCAGGTCTTTGGCAAGGATGAAGTAGTACTGCACCTCTTCTAAAGAGCCTTCTGCTATATTGAAAAACCTGATTTTATCTTTCAGGCCTCTTCTACGGAAGCCCTCGGCTACATTGGCAGGTATTGATACCGCCGCTCGGCGCAGCTGAGAAGTCAAGGCAAAAAGTTCATGTTTAGGAAAGGCGTCGGTAAGCCGGTACACTGCCAGAACCAGCTGATGGGCCTTTTGCCACACCAGCAAATCCTGAAAGTTCTTAGCTTTTTCCCGCTGATCTTCCATAAACTCCTAGCTCCTAACTCCTAGCTTCTTTCGTTACAGGTTTACGACCTGTCCTTCGTTCAGATTCTGATACCCGGCGGAAATCACCTGGTCGTTGGCCGCGAGGCCCTGGGTCACTTCAATTTTACCGTTGTAAGTAGCGCCGGTCTGGATGACGCGCTTCCCGGCCACTTTCTGGCCGTCCTTCTGCTCCACAACAAACACGTAGCTGTTTTGCTCGTCCTTTTGCACCAAATCCACGGGCAAGACCATGGCGTTGGCGCGGGTGTAGTTCTGGATGCGCACGGTAGCTACCATGTTGGGGCGCAGCTCGGGCACGGCCTTGTTCAACCGGAATTCCACCGAGAAGGTGCGGCTGGTGGGGTTAATCGTGCGGCTCACCACGCGTACCGAGGCCGGAATATCTTCCCGGCCCAGGTCGCCGATGTTGATCAGGGCCTGGTCGCCGACTTTAATCTGGTTGGCGTAGGCTTCGGAGATGTCGGCCACGATTTTGCCGCCGCTGCCGCTGAGCAGGCGCACCACCGGCACGCCGGGCGCCCCGTTTTCGCCCACCTTGGCCGGCACGTCGTCGACGACGCCGCTGAAGGGCGCTACGACGTTGTACTGGGCCCGCTGCCGGTTCTGGGTGGCTAGGCTGCGCTGCAGGGCCTCGTAGTTGTTCTTGGCTTGCAGGTACTGAATTTCGGTGCCGATCTGCTGTTTCCAGAGGCGGTCCTGCTTTTCGTAGACCACTTTAGCCAGCTCCAGGCGGGTGCGCAGCTCGGCAATGCCCGACTCGAGCACGGCCGCATCCTGGGTAGCCAGCACCTGGCCCTTGCTCACCCGGTCGCCGCGCTGCACCCGGATGCTGGTCAGCACGCCCGGCACGCGGGGCGATACCACGGCGTTTTCGTCGAAATCGATGCGGCCCTGCACCTCGAGGAAGCTTTTGAAGCTCTCGGGCTGCACCTTGATAACGCTCACGGGCGTGGATGTCACTTCCGTTTTATTCGCTCCGCCGGCTTTGGCTTCCAGCTCGGCAATCTTGGCCTGGTTGGCGGCCTGTTCTTTTTTCAGCTTCGCCAGCTCGGTGGCCGGGTCTTGCGCACCGCCGCAGGCAGCGAGGAAAGCCAGGGCGAGGACAGCAGCAGAAGATACGTATTTCATAAGGCAGAAAAGAGAAAGGAGCTAGAAGACAACGAGGTAGCAGCCGGGCCAGGAGTCTCCTAGCGTATAGTTCCGGGCCGGCCGCTCCTTTATTTCTTCGCTTGATTATACAATTCGCCCGTGGCTTTGTCGCGGTCTACCTTGGCTACCAGCACGTCGTAGATGGCGGCGTAGTAGTTGGTTTGGGCGGCGCGCAGCTCGGTTTCGGCCGTTACTACTTCCAGGTTGGAGCCCACGCCCTCCTGAAACTTGATGCGCGACACGCGGGCCACGTCGGAGGCCAGGTCCAGGTTGGCTTTCTGGTTGTCGAGCACGTCGAGGGCGTTGATGAGCGTGGTGCGGCTCTGGGCATCCTGCAGGTCGATGCTCTGGCGCAGGGTTTCGAAGCCTTTCTCGATGGACTGCTGGGCCACGCGGGCCTGCTGCACCTGGTATTTGCGGCGGAAACCATCGAACACCGGCACCTGCAGGCTCAGGCCCACGTTGCCGAAGCCAAACCAGTTCTGGTTAGGAAAGCCGTTGCCGGCCCGCGAATCGGGGCCGCGGAAGGCCATCAGGTCGCCGAAGCTCTTGGCCGAGCCCGAGAAACCGTAGGCGGCCGTAGCCAGCAGGCGGGGGTAAGCACCGGCGCGGCGGTTAGCCAGGTCGAGGCCGGCCAGGGCCTGCTGGGTTTCCAGGGTGCTGAACTCGATGCGGTTGTTGTAGTTGAAGGCGGCGGCCAGCTGGCCGGTGCGGCCCCCGCTCAGTGCGGCTTGCTGGTCCTGGCGGCTCTGGTCGGGGGTGGTGCTGGCCGGGGCCGTGCCGGTGGGCACGCCCGCCTGGCCGGCCACGCCGCCGCCGGTGTTGAAGTTGGCCGCGCCCAGGCGCTGGCGCAGGCTGCTGGCATCGACTACGGCCGAGCCGAGCGAGTCGGTGAGCTGCACGGGCTGATCCTGGGACAAACCCATCTGAAACTTAAGCAAAGCCAGACTCAGCTCGGTGAGGCGCTGGGCTTTCTGCTGCTCCACCACCAGGTTGTTGCGCTGCACGCGCAGCCGGTCCACGTCGATTTTCTCGGCAAAGCCGGCTTTGAAGGTTTCACTGGTCTGGTAGAGCACCGTGTCGAGGCGCTGCACGTTGCGGGCCAGCAGGCCCAGGCGGGCCCGGGCCACCAGCGTGCTGTAGTAGGCTTTGCTCACCTGCTCCACCACGTCGATTTCGGCCTGCTGGGTTTGCTTTTTGGCCAGCTCCGTATACACCTTGGCGGCTTTCAGGCCGATGAGGTAGGCCCCGTCGAAGAGCAGCTGCGACACCGAGGCGCTGGTGTTGCCGGCGTACTGCAGGCCGAAGGCGAAGGCCTGGGGCGGCACCGGGTCAGAGGCCACGGTTACCGTTTTCAGGTTCACCGTCTGGCCGTTCTGGGCATTGGTGATGTCGGTGGAGCTGAGCTGCGTGGCCGAAGACCCGCCGCCCAGCGCCCCGAAGTCGACCAGGCTTTTCTGCAGCTTGAAGTTGTCGGCCAGGTTGGCGGCCACGTTCACCTGGGGCAGGCCGGCCGAGCGGATTTCCCCCACCTTCGCGGCGGCCGTCTGCTCGCCCAGGCGCGTGGCCTGCAGCGAGGCTTTGTTCTTAATGGCGTAGTCGATGGCCTGCTGCAGGGAATACTGCGAGTTGATAGCAGGCGCCGACTGGCTGAGAGCCGGCGTTTGTGCCAGAAGCTGCTGGACGCCGATGAAGGCCAGAGCCGCCAGCAGGAACAGAAAGCGAAGCGTATTTTTCATAAAGCGCGAAAAACGATAAGCGGAAAGGAAAGGGGGCAGAGCAGGTGGCAGGGTTATTCTTCGGGTTCCGTTACCTGGCGGTACTGGTTGATGAGCCGGTGTCCTTTCAGGGTGGAAATCCCCGTCAGGAAGTGCTCAATCATCACAATGTTGACGCGCTGCAGGCCAAACTGCTTGGGCGGAAACACCACGTTGTTGAACATCAGCTCGATTTCCGCCAGGTGCAGGCGGGCCAGCACCTCCACGTCCAGGTCGGCGCGGTAGAGGCCCTCGGCCATGCCCCGGCCCAGGTTGGTCAGGATTTTCTCCAGGATGAAGGTGTTCTTGTGTTGCTCGAACAGCAGCCACGCTTGGGGGTAATATTTCTGCAGGTCGTGGAAAATGCTGGGGTGAATGCTGGCCAGCATTTCCTTGTGCCAGGTAACCAGGTTGAACATAGCTTCAATGGCGTTGCTGCCCGTGGCAAAAGCCTGCTCACAGTCGCCTTCCTCGCGGGTGAGGCGGCTCTGCATCACGGCCAGCACGATCTGGTCCTTGTTTTCAAACCATTTGTAGAGGGTCTTCTTCGACATGGCCAGGTGCGTGGCAATGTCGTCCATCGAAACGCTGCGGATGCCGTTGCGCATGAACAGCTCGATGGCAGCTACTAAGATCCGGTCCTTGATTTCCATACTCACGGGGCAAAGGTACAACGGAAACTTTTAACGATTCCAAAGTTTCCATCAATTTTTTGCTATCCATTTTCCGGCCTGTGGGTCCGTTCTGAGTGACGATCAGCGGCGGCAAATACTTTATGCGGGCGCAACTATATTTCTATCGACAGCGAAGGAGTGCCGTGGTGCAGGAGTGAAGTATTCGTCTGGCGCGGTAGTACGAGCAGGCTACTTCGCTCCTGCACCACGGCACTCATGCGCCATTTCCCGTACCTTGGGGCCCATTCTTTTCTGGCTCTACTTCTTTCTTTCCGTATGAAAATCCGCACCGGCTTCGGCTACGATGTGCACCAGCTGCAGGAGGGCCTGCCTTTCTGGCTCGGCGGCATTCAGGTACCCCACACCCACGGCGCCCTCGGCCACTCCGACGCCGACGTACTCATCCACGTTATCTGCGACGCGCTGCTGGGCGCGGCCAACCTGCGCGACATCGGTTTCCACTTCCCCGACACCGACCCGCAGTACAAGGGCATCGACAGCAAGCGGCTGCTGGCCGAGGTGATGCGCCTGCTGCGCGCCAAAGGCTACAGCATCGGCAACATCGACTCGACCATCTGCCTGGAAGCGCCCAAGGTGAACCCCCACATTGCCGAGATGCAGCGCGTGCTGGCCGAGGTGATGGGCATTCCCGAAGACGACATCTCCATTAAAGCCACCACCACCGAAAAGCTCGGCTTCGTGGGCAAGCGCGAGGGCGTGGCCGCCTACGCCAGCGTCCTGATCATGCAACCCTAGCGGTGAATGAGTGATTTAGTGAATGAGTGAAGTAGTCGTTCGGCTCGCACCATTACGGCCGTAGTACTTCACTCATTCACTCATTCGCTCATCCACTCATTCATTCCTATATGAAAAAAACTTCCCTTTACACCCTGCTCCTGGCAGCGTGCTGCGCCACCTCGGCGGTAGCCCAGCAGGCCCCGGAGAAAATCAAAGTCAAGCACAAGCGCGGCAAAACCGAGGCGGCCACCGCGCCGGCCGAAACCGTGGCCACGCCCCCACCCACCCGCCAGGCGCCCGAAGAAGCCGACTGGGCCAACGTCTACGGCTCCACCATCACCCAGGCCGACCTGCGCGAGCACCTGACCATTCTGGCCTCGGATGCCTACGAAGGCCGCGAAACCGGGGAGAAAGGCCAGAAAATGGCCGCCGACTACCTTGCCAACCAGTTTAAGAGCCTGGGCCTGACCGGCCCGGTGCAGGATTCCGACAACCCCTACCTGCAGCACTTCACGATGGAGCGCAGCACCTGGACCGGCGACGCGGCCCTGAAAGTCGGCGGCTCGACCTACGGCTGGCTAACGGATTTCTACGCCTACGGCAGCTCGCCCTTTCAGAACGAGACGACCATTCAGCCGGTATTCGCGGGCTACGGCATCGAGCAGGATGGCTGGAACGACTACGCCGGCCTCGACGTGAAAGGCAAAGACCTGATTGTGCTGCTGGGCGAGCCGCTGAACGCCGCCGGCAAGCCCGTACTGGGCAAAGACGGACAGGGCAGCAAGTGGGGCATGGATTTCCGGGCCAAAGCCGCCAAAGCCGCCGAGAAAGGCGCCCGTAGCGTGTTTTTCGTGGAAACCGCGCCCGGCAACAGCTTCAACAAGGCCGCCGCGCGCATGGCGCCCTACATCAGCCGCCCCACCGTGGCGTTCCTCGACAGCAAGGAAGCCGCCCGGTCGGCCTTCTTCGTGTCGCCGGCCGTGGCCTACAAGATGCTGGGCACCACGGCCGCTACCCTGAGCAAGTACCAGAGCGCGGTGAACAAGGCCGGCAAACCAGTGGCCAGCCCCTTCAAAATCGCCAAAGTCACCATCAAGGCGCCCAAGAAAAAGTCGCAGTTCACGACCGAAAACGTGCTGGGCTTCCTGGAAGGCACCGACAAAAAGGACGAAATCCTGGTGGTATCGGCCCACTTCGACCACATCGGCGTGATTAACGGGCAGGTGCATAACGGGGCCGACGACGACGGCTCGGGCACGGTATCGGTGCTGGAGCTGGCCCAGGCGTTTACCAAAGCCAAGGGCGAAGGCCACGGCCCGCGCCGCAGCATCCTGTTCCTGACCGTAACCGGGGAGGAAAAGGGCCTGCTGGGCTCGGAGTACTACACCGACCACCCCATTTTCCCGCTGGAGCGCACCATTGCCGACCTCAACATCGACATGGTGGGCCGCACCGATAAGGACCACGAGGGCAAGGGCGACTACGTCTACGTTATCGGCTCCGACAAGCTTTCCTCCGAGTTGCACACCATCAACGAGACGGCCAACAAGAAGTACACCCAGATTGACCTGGACTACCGCTTCAACGACCCCGAAGACCCCAACCGCTTCTACTACCGCTCCGACCACTATAACTTCGCCAAGCACAAGATTCCGGTGGCATTCTTCTTCAACGGCGTGCACGACGACTACCACGGCGCCGGCGACGAAGTAGAGAAAATTGAGTTTCCGAAGATGGAAAAGCGCGCCCGCCTCGTGTTTTTCACGGCCTGGGAGCTGGCCAACCGCAACGAGCGAATCGTGGTGGATTCCAACAAGCCGTAGTAATTTCCCGCTTCCGCTTTCGATTCTGAGCGTAGCTCGGACCTGGACCGCCCCACTGCGGTGTGGTCTGGGCTGCGCTCAGCTTCTTTTCCACTTTACTCCTCCGTTTCGGCTGTTTTTCATGAACAAATCTTTACTACTGGTGATGCTGGGCGTGGGCCTGGCCGGGCAGGCTTCCGGACAGAACCCGGCCGCGCCAGCGGCTTCCGGCGGTCCGGCAACGCGCTTTGCCGCCGCAATTACTACCGACGAAATTCGCCGGGACCTCAGCGAGCTGGCCTCGGATGCTTACCAGGGGCGCGAGTCGGGCAAGCCGGGACAAGCCAAAGCGGCCGACTACCTGACCCGGCAGCTGCAACAGCTGGGCCTGAGCGGGCCGCTGGGCGGCAGCAGCGCCTATCAGCAGCCGTTCGGCATTGCCAGCACCACGCCCACCGGCCCGGGCACCATGCAGGTGGGCACCGCCACCTTCGCTAGCCCGCAGGACTTCGTAAGCTTCGGGGCCGCTACCCTGCCGGCCACTTCCGCCCCCGCCGACCCGGTATTCATGGGCTTCGGCATCGAAACGGAGAAATACAACGACTACGCCGGCCGGCCCGACGTGCGTGGCCGCGACGTAATCGTGCTGCAGGGCGAGCCCAACAACGGCCTGGGCCGCTACCTGTTTTCGGGCAGCAAGCAGGACAGCGAGTGGAGCTCCGTGTTCCGCAAGGCCGCGCTGGCCCGCGACAAAGGCGCCCGCAGCCTGACGGTTGTTACCTACGCCACGCCGTCGGCCTTCCAGAAACTGACCAAGCCCGTGCAACCGGAGCTGGCCCACCCCACCTATTTCCTGACCGCGCCAGTAGTGCAGCCCGATGACAACACCTACCGGCAGGAAGTGCCGCCGGGCTACATTACCACCACTATTACCCACGGCCCGCTGGGTGCGGCCCTGCTGGGCACTACTCTGGCCGACTTGTGGCGCTACGACAAGGAAAGCTATAAGCTTGGGCACCCGCCGACCGGGTTTCAGCCCGTGGCCTTCCGGGTGGCCATGCCCCACAAGCGCGAGGAAGTAACGACCACCAACGTGCTGGGCTTGCTGGAAGGTACCGACAAAAAGGCGGAGCTACTGGTTATTTCAGCGCACTATGACCATTTGGGCACGCGCCACGATACCATCTACCACGGGGCCGACGACGGGGGCTCGGGCCCGGCGGCCGTGCTGGCGCTGGCCCGCGCTTTCACGGCCGCCAAAGCCGCCGGGCAGGGCCCGCGCCGCAGCATCCTGTTTTTGCTGGACTCGGGCGAGGAACAGGGGCTGCTGGGCTCGGAATACTACACCGGGCACCCCGTTTTCCCGCTGTCCAGCACCGTGGCCGACCTGAACATCGACATGCTCGGCCGCACCGACAAAGCCCACGCCGGCAAGCCCAACTACCTCTACCTGCTCGGCTCAGACCGGCTAAGCCCGGAGCTGCACACGCTCAGCGAGGACGCCAACGTCCAATACGCCCGCCTGCGCCTCGACTACAAGTACAATGCACCGCGCGAGCCGGAGCACCTCTACTACCGCTCCGACCACTACAACTTCGCCCGCAACGGCGTGCTCGGCATCGTTTACACCGACGGACTGCACCCCGACTACCACCGGGCCACCGACGACCTGAGCAAGATTGAGTTCGACAAGTTGACGGAACGCGCCCGGCTGGTGTTCTTCACGGCCTGGGAGCTGGCCAACCGCGACGCCCGCCCCGCCGTGTCAGCCCCCAAGCCCTAAGCGCGTCTAAACTTGTCCGGAGCGTGGCAGTTGGTGAAGTAATGCGTACTTCGCTGGCTGCCACGCTTTATATTTGTTTGTACTCCGCCCCTTCTCCTTCTCACGACCTACTGCTATGACCAAAGTTGCCCAATTCCTGACCGACTCCGAGCACAAAGCCTTCGACCTGGAGCACCGCCGCAAGATTCGCTTCAACATCGGCAAGTACAACGCGGCCGTGCAAACCGGCCTGGGCTGGTACCAGGACCACGAGCTGGCGCGGGAGCGGGCTTCCTACCTCAAGGCCAAGGCCATCAACAACCTCGACCAGTACCTGCTGCAATGGGAGGAAAACTTCACCAAGCGCGGCGGCAAGGTAATCTGGGCCCAGAATGCGGATGAGGCCCTGACCGAAATCGGCAAGATCATGCAGCGCAAGAAGGCCCGCACCGTGGTGAAGGCCAAGAGCATGACCACCGAGGAAATTCACCTCAACAAGTACCTGGGCAAAAACGGCATCGACTCGGTGGAAACCGACCTGGGCGAGTTCATCGTGCAGCTGAACGGGGAGCGGCCCTATCACATCGTGACGCCGGCCATGCACCTTTCCAAGAAGGACATTGCCGATATCTTCGTCAAGCACCTCAAGATCGAGCCCACCGACGACGCGCAGAAGCTGGTGCTCACGGCCCGCCACCTGCTGCGCAGCAAGTACACCTCGGCTGAAGTAGGCGTGACGGGCGGCAACTTCCTGCTGGCCGACATCGGCGGCATTGCCGTGACCGAAAACGAGGGCAACGCCCGCCTGTCGGCCACCTTTCCCAAAACCCACATTGCCATTGTGGGCATCGAAAAGGTCATTCCCAGCGTCCACGACCTGAATCTGTTCTGGCCCCTGCTCAGCACCAGCGGCACGGGGCAACAGGTCACGGTGTACAACACCATTTATACCGGTCCGCGTCAGCCCCTGGAAAAAGACGGGCCCGAGGAAATGGTCGTGGTGCTGCTCGACAACGGCCGCACCAATCTGCTGGCCCAGCCCGACAAGCGCGAAGCCCTGCACTGCATCCGCTGCGGGGCCTGCCTGAACGTATGCCCGGTCTATAAGAACATCGGCGGCCACACCTACGAAGCCACCTATTCCGGCCCCATCGGCTCGGTGATTACGCCCCACCTCTCGGGCTTGCAGGAAAACAAGCACCTGAGCTTCGCCTCTTCGTTGTGCGGGGCCTGCTCCTCGGTGTGCCCAGTCAAGATCAACATCCACAACATTCTGCTCAAAAACCGCCAGCAGAGCGTGCAGGCCGGCTATTCCGACAAGGAAGAGCAGCGCGCCATTACCTTGTGGCTGCACGGCATGAAGCACCGCTGGCTCTGGGACATGGCCCCGGTGAGCGGTAAAAACTGGGTATTGAGCCGCCTGCTGGGCGAAACCGGCTGGAACAAGCGCCGCGAGGGGCTGCAGATTGCGCCCAAGTCGTTCAAGCAGCTCTGGAAGGCGCGGGGGTAATTTTATACAAAAAGAGCGTACTATCTTAGCACCTAGAAAAGCGCAAAATATTGCGCTTTGGCTTTAATGTGTGTAAATTACACACATTAAAGCCAAAGCAAAATTCAATTAGCGCAAAATATTGCGCCTTCAAGAAATTAATGTAACTTCGTGTGCTTACATCTTCCACTCAGTTAGGCACATTGATGTCAGCCCGACGAAGCGAGTTGGGCTTCAGCCAGGTTTACGTAGCCGAGCTGGTTGGTATTTCCCGGCGCACTTTGCAGCAAATTGAAAGTGGCCAGGCCAATCCGGGACTCAATACGTTGCTGACGCTGCTGCATACCCTTGGCCTTCAGCTCACGATTAGCAAACGTATTACTGATGAAAAGACGGCAAGCGGAGGTACTTGATAACGGGCAGCGCGTGGGCTTGCTGACTCGGGAAGCCACGAAATATACGTTTCGGTACGACGACGACTACTTCCAGTCAGATGGGCCACCCATCAGCTTGAGCTTGCCCAAAACGCGCCAGACCTACATTGCGAACTTTCTGTTCCCATTCTTCGCCGGCCTGCTGGCTGAAGGAACTAACAAATCATTGCAGACCAGACAATTGCAACTGGATGAAACCGACGATTTTGCCCGGTTGCTGCTGACCGCTCATACTCAAACCATCGGAGCCATAACAGTGCGGGAACTACCAGATCATGAATAAGTGCCCCGGTTGCCTGAAGCAGTTGAAGGCCGCGAAGCCCCAGTTTTGCGCCAAATGCGGGGCCCTGCTGTTTGACAGTAGAAACGTAGCGCCGGTTCTGGCTTTCTCCCTCACCGATATTCCTCGCCAGCCCGAGCAGGCGGCAGTAGAAACCATCAAGCGCATTTCGATTTCCGGCGTGCAGTTCAAAGTCCCGCTGCTACTGAACGACAAACAACTGGAAATCAATGGCAATCGTGGGCCACTGGAATTTATTCTGAAGCCGCCGCCACGCAGCTTCGATATCAAACACCCGGAAGCCGTGCCCGCTAATGAGCACCTGACGATGCAGATTGCCCGCCAGGTTTTCGGGCTGCGCACGGCGGCTAACGCCTGTCTGTACTTCGCCGACGCACAGACCGCCGCTTACCTGACCCGCCGCTTTGATGTAACGCCGGCCGGCCGGCTTGCCCAGGAAGACTTTGCCCAGGCCGATAACCGCAGCCGCGCTACCAACGGCACAAATTTCAAGTACGAAACCAGCCACGAGCACATTGCCGCATTGATTCGGCGCTTCGTAACGGCTGTGCCCCCAGCGCTGGATGAGTTTTTCCGGCTGACGCTTTTCAACTACCTCATTTCCAACGGCGACGCTCACCTGAAGAACTTCTCGGTATTCCGGCTTCCCAACGGCGAATACCAACTCACGCCCGCTTACGACTTGCTCAACACGGCCCTGCACGTAAACGATGGCAATGGTTTGGCGTTAGAACTATTCGCCGATGAGTATGTAACACCAAGCTTTGAAGCCAATGGCTTTCTAGCTTACGACGATTTCCTGGAGCTGGGCCGCCGCCTGGGCCTGCCGCTTTCCCGGGTAAAAAAGCTGCTGGCCGACATCGTGCAGCACGAAGACAAGATTCAGGCGTTGATTGACCGGTCTTTTTTACCCCCCGAACTGCAGACTCGTTACGCCGCCGTGCTGGCCGAACGGCGGCAGCGGCTGCGTTATTCGGCGGCCCCGCCGAGCTAACGGACGGGCCGCGCTCCACGGCTTCGGCCCAACTATTCGGCCGCAAAGCGGTACTAGGGGTAGCGGGCACGGAGCCACGCGGTTGCCGATACCCTATGCTCGATTTACTGTTGCGGATTGCGGCCTTTCTGGGCGGCGCGTTTCTGGTTGTTACCATCATTCTGTCGGCCATCCGGTCGTTTGTACTGCCCCGCAACGAGTCGGTGCTGGTCAACAACTGGGTGTTCATGGCTATCCGCTACCTGTTCAGCTTTCTGGCGGCGCGGCACCGCACCTACGCCGCCCGCGACCGGGTCATGGCGCTGTACGCGCCCGTGGCCCTGGTGATGCTGCCCATTGCCTGGCTGATTCTGCTGTCGCTCGGCTACACCGGCATTTATTGGGCCCTGGGCGAAGGCAGCCTGAGCGTGAGCTACCTGCTCAGCTCCTCGTCCCTGCTGACGCTGGGCTCGGTGGAAGCCTCCAGCTTCATTATCAGCGTCTTCACCCACTCCGAGGCCACGTTCGGGCTGCTGCTCATCACGCTGCTGATTTCCTATCTGCCCACCATGTACCAGGCCTTCACCCGGCGCGAGCTGGTGGTGGCCCGCGTGGAGCTGCGCTGCGGCACCAACCGCACCGCCACCGAGCTGATTCTGTGGCTGAACCGCACCGGCTCCTTAGCCGACGACGGTCCGCAGTGGAAGATCTGGGAGGAGTGGTTTGTCGAAATCGAGGAAACGCACACTTCCCTGCCCATCCTCTCGTTTTTCCGCTCGCCCCAGCCGGGCCGCTCCTGGATAACGACTGCCGACCTGATTCTGGAAACGGCGGCCGTGGTCATCAGCACCGTGGAGCAGCAGCGCGACCCGGACATGGAGCTGTGCTTCAAGGCCGGGTGCGTGGCCGTCAACCGGGTGTCGCGCTACTTCCAGGACCGGGCCCAGGCCGAGCCGGCCGAGGCCATCAGCTCCGAGGACCCGATTGAGGACCCCACCCGCCGCGACTTTTTCCGCACCTACGACCAGCTGCGGGAAGAGGGCGTAAGCCTGCGCCCCGACCGGGAAGAAGCCTGGCACAAATACCAGGAGCTTCGCTCGCGCTACAGCGAAGCCGCCCGGTTTATGGCCCGGCTGGTGATGGCGCCCGAGCTGAAATCCATCGGCGGCAACCAGAGCTAACCCCGCCGGCCGACCGGCGGCCCGGCCCCGCGCCCACCCTGCTTATCACCTGATTATCCGCTAAAAGAACTGCTTTGGCCGGCCGGACTTATATTCTGGCTAAATTACTTGTAGGCAATATTATAAATCTGTTATTTTAGGATATTACCTATGTATAATTGCGTCTTGTCGACCAGGAATACAGGTTTTTCTTCCCTTCTCCTTCGGCATGCGCCAGCAGTATTTTCTGAGTATCCGGCCCCGGTGCCGAGTTTGTAGCGAGTCGTTCCGACTGGCTTGCTACGCGCCTGCCTCCCCTTTTTCTGCCCTGATGCTGGTCGGCTAACCACCGGACGCATCCTTTTACCGGCGGTTCAGCTGAACGCCGGCTTCCCGTGCTTCTCTTTTTTCCATTCTTACCACTTTTCTATGCAACAACCTTTACTCCTGGTGCCGCAGCCTGCTGTGGCGCCACCGGGTGCTGACCGCCGTAGTGCCTCCTGGCCGCGGCTGTTGGGCCTGAGCGTGCTGCTGACGACGCTGAGCACCCAGCTCACGTGGGCGCAGACGACCAAAACCCTGCCCGGCGACTACGCCAGCTTCCAGGCCGCCTTCACCGACCTGAACACGAGCGGCGTACCGGCCGGCGGGGTGACCATCAACGTGGCGGCGGGCTACGCCGAAACCCTGAGCGCACCCCTGCTGCTCACGGCCACGGGCACGGCCGCCAACCCGGTGGTGTTCCGGAAAGCCGGGGCGGGGGCCAACCCCAAAATCACGGCGGGCGTGGGCACCACCACCAACCTGGACGCCATCATTGGCCTGTCGGGCTCCGACTACGTGACGTTTGACGGGCTGGAGCTGGCCGAAAACCCGGCCAACACCACGGCTACGACCCAGATGGAATTCGGCTTTGCCCTGTTCCGCCCCTCGCCCACCGACGGCAGCCAGTTCAACACCATCCGCAACTGCGTGGTGACGCTGAACAAAGCCAACACGGGCACGTTCGGCATCTACGGCGCGGCCTCCACGGCGGCTCTGGCTACCTCGGTGGCGGCTACCTCGCCGGCCGGGGCCAACTCGGGCAACCGCATCTACGGCAACACGGTGAGCAATGCCGTGTCGGGCATGTACCTGACGGCCAACGGCTCGACAGCGGTAGCCAACTACGACCTCAACAACGAAATCGGGGTGACGGCGGGGAATACCGTGACCAACTTCGGCGGCGTGGCTACGTCGGGCTGGGGCATCGGGGTGAACATGCAGAACGGGGCCAGGATTGCCAACAACGTGGTGAACAGCGCCGGCGGCACGGCGGGTACCTCCACCCTGCGCGGCATCTACGGCAACACCGGCACCTCGTCCAACATCGACATCACCAACAACACCGTGACGCTGGCGGGCGGGGCTACGACCTCGTCGGTTATCGGCATCGACAACGGCATCGGCTCGACGGCGGCCTCCAACACGGTCAACATCACCGGCAACACGATTCAGAACAGCACCTACGCTACGGCGACCAGCGGGGCGTTTTATGCCATTCAGAATACGGCCTCGGCGGCGGTGGTGAATTTGAACAGCAACACCATCTCCGGCAACGCCTCCTCGGCTACCTCGGGCACGTTCATGGCCCTGCGCAACTCGGCCTCGGCCCCTACGCTGAACGTGACGGGCAACGTGGTGACGGGCAACACCCTCACCGGCTCGGGCGAGTACGACGTGGTGTATAACAGCGGCACGACCAGCGTAGCCCTGAACGTGACCGGCAACCAGTTCAGCAGCCCGGCGGCCCTGGCCACGACCGGCTCGTTGTACTTCCTGCAAAACAGCGTCAGCAACACCGGCGCCGTGACCATCAGCAACAACACGTTCGGTAACTTCTCGAAGACCGGCGCGGGCGGCACGGTGTACGGCTACTACAACAACTCCTCGCCCACGGCCACCCAGACGATTTCGGGCAACACCTTCGCGGGCATCACCCTGACCGGGGCCACCACGTTCTACGGCATCTACGTCAACACCTCGACTTCGCAGGTGCAGACCGTGACCAACAACTCCGTAACCGGCATCAGCGGCGGCAGCAGCGCGGTATATGGCCTCTACATCGGCTACGGCGCGGCTACCTCGGCTATCAGCGGCAACACGACAACCGGGCTGAGTGGCGGCGGCGCTATCTACGGCCTCTACCTGGGCTCCTCGCTGCAAGGCGGCGCTATCTTTTCGAACACCATCGGCAACCTGAGCGCCTCCGGGGCCAGCAGCACGGTGTACGGCCTGTACTCGGCGGCCCTGACGCCAACCATTTCCCGCAACAAGATCTACAACCTGGCGGGCAGCACGGCCGGCGCTCTGGTGTATGGCCTCTACGTGAACAGCGGCACCACCGTGACGGTGCACAACAACCTGATTGGCGACCTGCGCAACCCGGCCGCCACGGGCCTCAACGCCGTGGTGGGCCTCTACCTCACGGCCGGCACCACGCTCAACGCCTACTACAACACCATCAACCTGGCCGCTACCAGCTCGGGGGCCACGTTTGGCACGTCGGGCATCTACTTCCCCGTCACGGCCACCTCGACGGTGGATTTGCGCAACAACCTGGTCGTGAATAAAAGCACGGCGGCCGGCACCGGCTACACGGCGGCCCTGCGCGGCTCGACGGGTACGGCCGGCACAGCCCCGGCCAGCCTGGCCGCGGCCTCGAACAACAACCTGTACTTCGCCGGTACGCCTTCGGCTACCAACGTCATTTACGTGGAGGGCACCACTACGCCCACCAACACCAAGCAAACCCTGGCTGACTACAAAACCTTCGTGGCCAGCCGGGAAAGCAGCTCGGTGACGGAAGACGCGCCCTTCAGCAGCACCACCGGCACCGACGCCACCTTCCTGCACATCAGCGCCACCACGGCCACGCAGGTAGAAAGCGGCGGCACGCCCATCAGCGCCATTACTACCGACTACGACGCGGAAACCCGTAGCACCACCACGCCCGACATCGGGGCCGACGAGGGCACCTTCACGCCCCAGGACATTACCGGTCCGGCCATTGTCTACGCGGCCCTGGCTGGCACACCCAGCACCGCCAACCGCACCCTGACCGTCACCATCACCGACCCCAGCGGCGTGGCTACCGGTGCCGGCGCCCCGCGCCTGTACTACCGCAAGAGCACCAGCCCAATCTACATTTCGGCCCTGGCGACCAGCATTAGCGGCAGCAGCTACACCTTCACCATCGACAACGCGGCCCTCGGCGGCGTAACGGCCGGCGACGTCGTGCAGTACTACGTGGCGGCCCAGGACAACGCCGGCAACGTGTCGACCAGCCCCATTGGCGGCTCGGGCGCGACGCCGCCCGGCAGCACGGCCCCGGCCGCGCCCAACGCCTACACCATTCAGGGCATCCTGAGCGGCGTGTACTACGTGGGCAGCGGCACCTCGCCCAACCCGGCCCGCACCTACGCCACGCTCACGGCAGCGGCCACGGCCTACAACAACAGCGGCCTGAGCGGCGCGGTATCGTTCCTGCTCCTCGACGCGGCCTACTCGGCTACCACCGGCGAAACCTTCCCGGTCGTACTGAACGCCAACCCCGATGCCAGCACCGCCAACACTCTGACCATTAAACCCAACAGCGGCGTTACGGCCGCTATTTCGGGTAGCGTGGCGGCCGGCGCGGTGCTCAAGCTCAACGGCGCCGACTACGTAACCATCGACGGCTCGAACACGGCCAATGGCACCAGCCAGAACCTGACCATCGAGAATACGGCCACGACCGGGGCCGGCAACGCGGTGGTATGGGTAGCGGCGGCTTCGGCCACCGACGGCGCCACTTACAACACGGTGAAGAACTCGGTGCTGCGCGGCAGCTCGGCCACGGGCACGCCCCAGTTCGTGGTGTTCGTGGGCGGCGGCGGCGCGGGCGTTGCTTCGCCCACCACCAGCACCCCGGCTTCCAACTCCAACAACACGCTCAGCAACAACCTGATTCAGAAGGGCTACTACGGCCTGTTCATGTTCGGCGTATCGGCCACCGTGCCCGACCAGGGCAACGTGGTAGCCGGCAACCAGTTTGGGCAGGGCACCGGCAACGGCTTCGGGCAGGAAGGCATCCGGGCCGTGTACCAGCAGGGCATTCTGCTGGAAGGCAACGAGGTGCAGAACATCAGCAACGGCACCACGACCAGCAACGTGTACGGCATCTTCCTGGCTGACTCGCGCAACGCCACGCTCAGCCGCAACTCGGTGCACAACGTGGCCTACACCGGCACCAGCACCACCAAAGCCTGGGGCATTTTCCTCTCGAACACGGCCTTCGCTACGGCTGCCGCGCCCAGCGCCGCTACCGTCGTGAACAATCTGGTGTACAACATCAACTCCTCGGCCACGAGCAGCACCTGGAACACGGTGGGCATCAACAGCGGAGCCGGCTACGGCGACAAGTACTACTTCAACACGGTGTATTTGAGCGGGCAGCTGAGCGCGGCTTCCGGCACGGCGGGCTCGGCGGCTTTTGCCAACGGCAACCCCAGCGTGACGGCCTTCGCCACGAACATCGACGTACGCAACAACATCTTCAGCATCATCGGGGCCACGGCCGGCACGGCTACCACCCCGCTGTATGCGCACTACACCCAGGCTACCACCTACGCCGGCAGCACCCTCGACAACAACGACCTGTACGTAGCCCCCGGCGCTACCGGGCTGGCCCGCATCGGCCGCCTCAACGCCGTGGATGCCGCCGACCTGGCCGCCTGGCGCACGGCTACCGCGCAGGAAGCCAACTCGGTCAGCGTTGACCCCGGCTTCGCCCAAACGACTACCGCGCCCTACAACCTGACGCCCTCGGCCCTGGCCCTGAACGGCGCCGGCGTGGCCATTGCCGGCATCACGACCGACTATCTGGGCACGACCCGCACCTCGCCGCCCGACCTGGGTGCCTACGAGTTTACGCCCGTCGCCACCGACCTCGCGCCCGTGGCGCTGCTGACGCCGGCCGCTACCACGGCCTGCTACGGCCCCGCCGAAACGGTGTCGGTCAGCATCCGGAGCGTGGGTGCGGAAGTGCTGAACTTCGGCCAGAACCCCGCTACCGTTACGGTAGTCGTAACGCCGCCCACCGGTGCGGCCCAGACCCTGACGGGCATCATCACGAGCGGTACGCTGGCCGTGGGTGCTACCCAGGTCGTCACGCTGCCCGGCACGGTTGACATGACCACCCTGGGCACGTATTCGTTTGCCATTACGGCCACGGTGCAGGGCGACGGCAACACCAGCAACGACGTGCTGACGCCCGCCCCAACCCGCACCGTGCTCAACGCCACGCCCACCCAGAGCATCACGGCTCCGGCCGCGGCCTGCGTGAATGCGCCCTTCACCATTGCGGTGGCGACCAACAGCACCGCCGGCAGCATCAGCGGCACCCAGGCGCCCAACGTGGCGATTCCCGACAACTCCCTGACCGGGGCTTCGTCGACCATCACCCTGAGCGGCGCCCCGGCCACGGCCACGATTTCGGCGGCCAGCACGGTCCGGGTTACGCTCAACATCACCCACACTTACGCTGGTGACGTGGACGTGTACCTGGTAGGCCCCGGCGACGCGGGCACCCTGGAGCTGACCACCGACAACGGCAGCGGCGGCGACAACTACACCAACACGGTGCTGGTGACGGGCGCTACGGGCGCCATTACGGCCGGCACGGCTCCTTTCACGGGCACCTACGCCCCGGAAGGCACCACGGCCACGGCTCCGGGCCTGGCCAGCGGCACCGGCACGCCCGCCGGCACCTACACCCTGCCGGCCACGGCCCTGAACGGGGCCGCCATCAATGGCGACTGGAAGCTGTATGTGTATGACGACGCCAGCGGCGACACCGGCACGCTGGTCAACTGGAGCCTGAGCATTTCGGACCCCAGCATTTCGCCCACGACCCTGACCGGCCCCGGCACCATCTCGGCTCCCGCGGTTAGCGGCACGACCAGCACCTTCACCGTTACCGGCGCGCCGGTGGGCAGCAATGCCTACACCATCGAAACGGCCAATGCTGGCGGCTGCTCTACTTCTGCTACCCGTACGGTCAACGTCATTGCCCTGCCCACGGCGGGTCTGGCGGCGGCTACGGCCCAGGTGTGCGCCGGCACCACCTACCAGTTGGCCGGCGTAGTGGGCGGCTCGGCTACGGGTGGCACTTTCACGACCAGCGGCACGGGCACCTTCTCGCCCAACGCCACTGCCCTGAACGCCGTGTACTCGCCCTCCGCCGCGGATATTGCCGCCGGCTCGGTAACGCTGACGCTGACCACGACCGGCCCGGTAGCCTGTTCGGCCGCTACGGCCCAGACCACGCTGACCATCAACCCGGCTACAACGGCTACGTTCAGCTACTCGGGTAGCACGTTCTGCGTGAGCGGCACCAACCCCACGCCGAGCATCACGGGCACCAGCGGCGGCACGTTCAGCTCGACCTCGGGTTTGAGCCTGAATGCTACGACCGGGGCCATCAACCTGGCGGCTTCCACGCCCGGTACCTACACCGTGACGTATAGCGTGGGCGGCAGCTGCCCTTCGTCGGCCACGGCCACGCTGACCATTACAGCGGCTCCTTCGGCGGCCTTCGCCTACCCCAGCGCCACGTACTGCCCAGGCAGCGCGGCTACCGTTACCCCGACTTTCGGGGCCAACAGCAGCGCGGGCTCGTTCTCGGTTTCGCCGGCTGCCGGCCTGAGCATTAACGCCACCACGGGGGTAGTAACGCTGGCTTCCAGCACGGCGGGCACCTACACCATCACGAACACCATTGCGGCCTCGGGCGGCTGCGCCACGGCTACGGCCACGGCCACGCTGACGATTACGGCCGCGCCGACGGCTACGCTCACGGCGGGTGGCGCTACCACGTTCTGCCAGGGCGGCTCGGTGGTGCTGACCGCGCCGGCCGGGACGGGCAACACCTACCAGTTCCTGCTCAACGGCAACCCCATCAGCGGCGCTACCGCGGCCACCTACACGGCCTCGGCCAGCGGCAGCTACTCGGTAGTAGTAACCAACGGCGGCGGCTGCGCGGCTACTTCGGCCGCTACGACCGTCACGGTGAACCCCACGCCGGCCACGCCCACGCTCACCAGCACCGTGCAGCCTTCGGGCGCCGTGCAGCTGACTTCCAGCGCGGCCACCGGCAACCAGTTCTACCGCAACGGCGTGTTGATTCCCGGCGCCACGGGCCAGACCTACCTGCTGCTGTCCGGCGCCCAGAACGGCACCTACACCGTCGTGACGACGGGCACGGGCGGCTGCCCTTCGGCGGCTTCCAACTCGCTGAGCATCGTGGTAACGGCCTCGGGCCAGATGGGCGTGGCGGGCGTAAGCACCCTGCTCTACCCCAACCCCTCGCCCGACGGCCAGGTACACCTGGAGCTGCGCGGCTATTCGAAAGCGGCCCAGCTGACCGTGGTAAATGCCCTCGGCCAGACGGTCCGGACGCAGGTATTGCACCCCGAAAAGGCGGCCGGCTCGGTTAGCATTCAGCCCGTGGATTTGTCGGCGCTGCCGGCGGGCATGTACTGGCTGCGCGTGAGCAGTACCGACACCGGTACGCAAACCCTGAAGCTGGTGCGCGAATAAGCGTTTCACCACTCAAGCAAAAAGCCCCGCTGGTACTACCGGCGGGGCTTTTTTTGGGGCGTACTATGACCGTGACGTTACACTGAAGCTGTTTAGAAAGTCAAAACAGCGCGTCATGTCGAACGCAGTGAGACATCTCGCGTGCTGACGTTGCCAGAGTAATCTGATTACCACTGCACGCGAGATGTCTCACTGCGTTCGACATGACGGCCTGACGTGTTACGAGCCACTTTCTAAACAGCTTGATTACATCTGGTCTTCGTCGGGCAGAATGTTTACGTCCTGCACCAGCACCATCTTCTCGATTTCGCGGCCCCGGGGCGTGTTGGCCAGGCCGCCGAGGGCGGTTTCCTTGTAGCGCGTTTCCATGCTCTGCCCCACCTCGCCCAGCGCCGCCACGCACTGGTCGACAGGAATAACGGGGTTGACGCCGGCAATGGCAATCTGGGCCGAGGAGAAGGCAATGGCCGCCGCCGAGGCGTTGCGCACCACGCAGGGCACTTCCACCAGGCCGGCCACCGGGTCGCAGACCAGGCCCAGCATGCACTGAATGGTAATGGCCACGGCCGCAAACACCTCGTCGATGCTGCCGCCCAGGCAATACACGATGGCGCCCGAGCCCATAGCCGCCGCGCTGCCGGTTTCGGCCTGGCAGCCGCCCACGGCGCCGGCCAGGGAAGCATTCTGCTCGATAATGAGGGCAATGCCGGCGGCCACGAGCAGGCCCTCCAGAATCTTGTGGTCGTCGAGCTTGTGCAGATCCTGAATGGTGACCAGCACGCCGGGCAGAATACCGGAGGCCCCGGCCGTGGGCGCCGCCACCACCCGGCCCATGCAGGAGTTTACTTCCTTGGCGCCCAGGGCTCGGGTGATGAGCTGCTTGAACTCGGGGGACAGCACCGTGACGGGCGAGGCGGCAATTTTCTTGGCCCCGTTGTTTATCATGCCCGAGCGCGAGGTCATGTCCTCGGTCAGGCCGGTTTTCACCGCGTCGCGCATCACGTCGTAGGCCCGTTGCAGGCCGGGCCAGATATCGGCTTCGGCCCGCCCCTTCTGCTCGATTTCGTAGTCGAGCACGGGCTGGTAGAGCGCCTCGCCGGTGGCCTCGCAATGGGCCTGCCAGGAGGCAAAATCAGTGAATAAAAGCGACATGATGGGTGGGAGCTACGGGTGGGAAAGTAGTGCGTGTACGCAAACGGGAGGCGAAAATCGAACTTTTTTACGAGTCGCCTCGCCAATTAGTATCTACCTTTAACAATGCTTTATTTCTATTCGTCCGTTTTGCGCTCCACTATTTCCGCTCTTACCGTCAATGCCAGCCGCTGCCTGCTATTTCTGCTGCTCACAGGCTGCCAGGTCAACTCCACCCGCGTCAATGTCGAGGAAGACAAAAAAGCGGCCGAGCTGTTTGTCGATGCCTACCTGATAAACCAAAAGCAAGGCCACCAAGCCGCTATGATACAGGCGTATTCGAAGGAAGTCTGGACGGTAACACCCCAGGAAAAGATGCAGCAGCTGTTCCGGAAGCGCGGTGAAGTGCTGGGCCGCCTGCAACACGCGGTGCTGGCCGATTGGCAAAGCAAAGTGGTTACTGGCTCCAACCCCTCGAGTACGTTTCAGCTGCAGTATAAAAACCAGTATGAGAAAGGCGAGGCGCTGGAAACCTTCGGGCTGCGAACCGAGCACGACTCCCTAAAAATCATCAATTACAACATCCAGTCCGACGCCTTCCTGCGCTAAGCCCCGACCCGATTTTCCGCACCAAACCCCGGATCCAAGCCGTGCAGCACCGCTTGAGTCCGGGGTTTGGTGGGTAATTAGGGCCGTTTTACTTACGCCTGCTGCGGCTCGCCGACCAGCTTAATGGCGGCCGAGTTGATGCACAGGCGCAGGCCGCTGGGCGGCGGGCCGTCGGGAAAAACGTGGCCCTGGTGGGCGTCGCAGACGTTGCAGAGCACTTCCACGCGGGTCATGCCGTAGCTGGTGTCTTTCTTGTAGCGGATGGCGTTTTCCTGCACCGGCTGGGTGAAGCTCGGCCAGCCCGTGCCGCTTTCGAACTTGGTGCGCGAGTCGTAGAGCGGGGTGCCGCAGCACACGCAGGCGTAGAGGCCCGCCTCGTGGGCTTCGCAGTATTCGCCGGTGAAGGCCCGCTCGGTGCCGTGCTGCCGCGTGACGTGGTACTGCTCGGCGGTGAGCTGCTGCTTCCACTCGGCATCGGTCTTTTCTACGCGCCGGTCGGGCGCCGGGCTGCCGTGGTTGGCCAGCCGGATAACATCATTCCAGGTTTGCATATCTAGGTTGGGGGTGAAATTCAGAGAAACTACCTTTTGCCAAACGCGGCGAGTGGGCGGGAAGTTTTGCTACTCGTCAATTCCCCAACTCCATAGCACGCATTCATCCCAGCCTCCCCCGGGCTTGCGCCGGTAGAGTAGCAGCGAACGGGATTCGCCCGTTACCCAGCCGCTGTACTGCCAAACAACAACCCGGTTATAATCGGCGCTAAACAACGGCAGCGTAAAGGCACAATAGGACTGCTGCCGGTCGCGGCGCCGGGTGCGGTGGATGGTCCTGAAAGTCGGCCACCGGGGCAGCATCCGCCGGCGGTAGGCAGCCTCCATCTGCCGCAAGTCGGCGAGGCTAAACGCAGCCGGGCAGTGCAGCCGGCGCCATGTTTCCCGGAAACCAGACCGTTGAGCCGGCGCGTAAATTGTCGTGTCGGCCGAGTGCAGAATAAATAGTCGATACTTGAAAACCCGGCTGGTATCACTGCCCGTTGCGTATTTGTAGGCCATGCTGCTGTCACCAGGAAACAAGGCGGTAAGGCCGTTTTGGTCAGCGACGGGCCAGTAAACAGGCTTTTCATACAGGCGCCGAATAGTGGTTTTCTGCCTTACGCTGGTCAGCTTCCAGCGCATGAAGTTGATAGTGGCCGTATCGTAGGAGGCTGTGGGCGCGGGCTGGGCCGTGGCTCGCAGGCTTACCAATAGAAGCACAAATACATAAAAACGCATACTCTATACTTGCCGGTGTTTTCTCGAAGATGCCACAACACGGAAGAATCCACATTACCCGCCATGAAAATCCTTACCGCCGCCCAAACCCGCCAGGCCGACCAGGCCACGCTACGGGAACAGAACATTTCGTCGGCCACCCTGATGGAGCGCGCCGCCGCGGCCTTCACCCAGTGGCTGATGGCCCGCCAGAGCCCGGCCGAAGCGGGGGAAGTGCTGGTGTTCTGCGGCCCCGGCAACAACGGCGGCGACGGGCTGGTGGCGGCGCGCCTGCTGCACGGGGCCGGCTACGCGGTGCGCGTGTTCGAGCTGCCCGCCGACCGGTATTCCGCCGACTTCGAAGCCAACCGGCAGCGGCTGCCGGCGCCGGTGCCCATCAGCACCGTGCGGGCCGATGCGCTTCCCGCCGTGCCACCCGCCGCCCTGGTCATCGACGCGCTGTTTGGCACGGGTTTGTCGCGCCCCTTGTCGGGGCTGGCGGCGGCGCTGGTGCAGCATCTGAATCAGGCCGGGGCCCGCATCGTGGCCGTGGATATGCCCTCGGGCCTGCTGGCCGACGCGCCCCAGCCGCCCGACTCGCCCATCATCCGGGCCCGGCACACGGTTAGCTTCGAGCTGCCCAAGCTGGCGTTTCTGCTGCCCCAGAACGCGCCCTACGTCGGTCAGTGGCACACGGTGCCCATTGGGTTGAGCCGCGAGTTTCAGGCGGCGGCCGACGGCAACCGGTACTTCGTGGATGCCACGCTGCTGGCCGGGCGCCTGCCCCGGCGGGCCAAGTTCGGCCACAAGGGCACCTACGGGCACGCCCTGCTGCTGGCCGGCAGCCGGGGCAAAATCGGGGCGGCGCTGCTGGCCGCCCAGGCCTGCCTGCGCAGCGGCGTGGGGCTGCTCACGGTGCGCACCCCGGCCGTGGGCTACGACATTCTGCAAACCGCGGCCCCCGAAGCTATGGCCCTCCCCGACTCCAGCCCCGACTACCTCAGCGAGCTGCCCGACCTGAAATCCTACTCGGCCATTGGCATTGGTCCCGGTTTAGATAAGGCCGACAGCGCCCGGCAGGTGCTGGAAAAGCTGCTGCGCGCGGCTACCGTACCGCTGGTCGTTGATGCCGACGCGCTGAACATGCTGGGCGCTAACCCCGAGCTGCTGGCCCTGCTGCCCCCCGATTCTATCCTGACGCCCCACCCCAAGGAGTTTGAGCGCCTGGCCGGCCCGGCCCGCGACGACTACCACCGCCTGGACCTACTGCAAGAATTTTGCCGCGCCCACCAGTGCTACACCGTGCTGAAAGGGGCCTACACCTGCCTGGGCACGCCCGATGGAGCCCTGTACTTCAACAGCACCGGCAACCCCGGCATGGCCACCGGCGGCAGCGGCGACGTGCTGACGGGCGTGCTCACCGCCCTGCGCGCCCAGCATCTATCGGCCCTCGACGCGGCCCTGCTGGGCATCTATGCCCACGGCCGCGCCGGCGACCTGGCCGCCCAGCACACGGGCGAGGCCGGCCTCGTTGCCGGCGACCTGACCCGGTTTCTGGGCCCGGCCCTACAGGAGCTGACTACCGCCGAAGCATTCTGACTAATTTCTCCGGTCAGCGTCGGGCTGTAGAGACGCAATATTTTGCGTCTCGTCGTTGAACGACCGGAACCGCGCCTTCTCGTAGCGGAAAACTACCAGTCGTCACCGTGCAACGACGAGAACCGCGCCTTCTCGTAGCGGAAAACTACCAGTCGTCACCGTGCAACGACGAGACGCAAAATATTGCGTCTCTACTACCCTAACAAACTGCTCTACGTGGCCCAGTACACGGCCAGAAACTGCACCACCATGATGCCGTCGGCCAGCAGGGCGAAGTAGTAATCGGGGCGGGTTTCGTCGGCAAACCAGATGATGAACCCGGTCAGCACCGTGGGCAGGGTCAGGACGAGCAGGTGGGTGGCGCTGAGGCCCGGCGGGATGAGCAGCGCCGATACGGCCAGGCTGAGCAGGGCTATGGCTTTGGCGGCCCGAATCCCGAAAATGCCCGGAAACGTGCGCGTGCCGCTGAGCAGGTCCTTGGTGTAGTCACGAATATCGAACACGAAGGCCAGGGCCAGGATAAAGAAGAAGCGGCGGCTGAAGAGCACCATCACGACCGGGGCCATCAGGGCTTTGCCCAGATACAAGGCCGGCACCCACACGGTAATGGCCGCCCAGACGTAGGCAATCAGGAATACCTTGAGCAGGGGTAGGTCGCGCAGGGCCCGCCAGTGCCCGCGCAGCTTCAGAATGGGAAAGGAATATAGCAGGGAAATAGCGGCCAAATGCCCCAGAAACAAGGTCAGGTGGCGCCAGCCGTCGAGCCAGAACAGCAGCGCGGCCACGGCCAACGAGCCCAGGGCCAGCAGAAACAGCTCCCGCCGGTGCTGAATCATCCAGAGCTTGCGCCCGGACAATACCGCCTGCTGCCGGAACTTGTAGGGCAGCACGCTGTCGATGTTGTAGAGAAACAGCGTGGCCGTGAAAATCAGGGTGGCCAGCCGAAAGGGAATGTGCACGCGCCAGAACAGGAACGTGGCCCAGGTGAGACTGGTAGCGGCGGCGGCGACCAGCACGCTGCTGTACAGCGTGGCATCGAGGCAGCGCTTCAGGCCGGCAGAAAAGGCAGGAACGGCGGCCGCTGGTTTGTCGCTGACTTGGCGCATGGCTCCGGGCGTCTGGGAGTAAGAATCAAAAAGCAAGAACGCCCCGCCGCAAAGATAGGGTTCCGGCCGCTACCGGCCGGTTTCGGCGTGGCGGGCATCCACCGGCTTCGACTCGGGCGAGCCTTGCTGCCGCAGAAAGATGGAAAGCCCCACGATGGACACGATGGAGAGAAACTCGCTTTGCCAGTTCTGGAACGACTGAAACCAGAACCGGGACGTGGCCAGAAACTCCCGGAGCGAAACGGCACCTTTCCCTTGCTGATGCTCAATATTATACATTATACACGTCCAGGCCACCCTGGGCGTGCAGCCACAGCCGGGCAACAGGCCCATAACGTAAAATCCCCGCCAACCGGGCCGGTCAGCGGGGAATCTACCTATTGGCAGTCGAATGGACTACAGCTCCACGCCGGTCGACTTTTTCACGCCCGAGGCGTCGAAGGTCTCGTTGTAGAGCTTGATGCTGTCCTCGATGATGCGGTAGGCATCTTCGCGGCCCATGAAACGCTCTACCGTTACCTGCTTGTGTTCCAGGGCTTTGTAGTCCTCGAAGAAGCGGCGCATTTCCAGCAGGGTGTGCGGGGGCAGGTCGGCAATGTCGTTGTAGTGGTTCACGGAAATGTCGTTGGCGGCCACGGCAATGATTTTGTCGTCTTCCTCGTCGCCGTCAATCATCTGCATCACCCCGATTACCTTGGCATCGACCAGGCACATGGGCACGATGTCGACCGAGCAGATAACCAGAATGTCGAGCGGGTCTTTGTCGTCGCAGTAAGTCTGCGGGATGAAGCCGTAGGCGGCGGGGTAGTGCACGGCCGAGAACAGCACCCGGTCCAGCTTGAGCATGCCGCTGTCCTTGTCCAGCTCGTACTTGCCTTTCGAGCCTTTGGGAATTTCAATGATACCGTTCACGACGGCGGGGGCGTTTTCGCCGCGCTCCACGTCGTGCCAAGGGTTAAAATGAGCCATTGTTGGGTTGTTTGAATTGGTTTTTGGTTTTCGGTTTTCAGTTTTTGGCCTTCAAGAATCGGGGTTCAGACAAAAGACGTGTCTGTTCCAAAAACCAAAAACCAACAACGAAAAACCGGCTATTTAAGAACTTCGAGCAGGGGCGTGCCGGTGCAGCCGTTGGGCTCCTGAATGTGCAGCAGGCGGGCCATCGTCGCCGCAATATCCGTGATTTTGGCCGATACGCTCGACTCGCCGCGCTTCACGTGCCAGCCCCAGAACAGCAGCGGCACGTGGGTGTCGTAGTTGTTCAGCGAGCCGTGGGTGGTGCCTTTATTGACCGGGTAGGAGTACGATTCGAGCCAGCCCGGCTCCAGCACCACCATCACGTCGCCGCTGCGCTTGGGGAAGTAGCCGTTTTCCAGGTACATCAGCATGCCGCTTTCCCAGTGCGACTTCTGCAAGTCGTCGGCCGTGAGGGCGCGGGTCACGCCCGCCAGCGTGGTGGCAATGTCCACCACTTCGTCCTGCACCTTGCGCAGGTCGAGCTGCTTCTGGGCAATGAGGGGGCGGTTGAGGTACACCTGCTGGTTTTCGTAGCTCAGCACCCAGTTGCCGGCCCCGTGGCGGCGCACCAGCGCCTGCTGAATCGAGTCGCGCATCAGGCGCGGCCCCACCGAGCCGGCGGGCAGGTGGTGCTCCAGCATAAAGTTCGGCGACTGGGCCGCGGCGTGGTCGGCCGAGAGGAACACCAGCATCTGGCCCTTGCCCACGTTTTTGTCGAGGTAGGTCAGCAGGCGGGCAATTTCCCGGTCGAGGCGCAGGTAGGTGTCCTCGGTTTCGATGGCCGTGGTGCCGAACTGGTGCCCCACGTAGTCGGTCGAGGAAAAGCTCAGGGCCAGGAAGTCGGTTTGGCCGCGCTGGCCCAGCTGCTCGGCGCGCACGGCTTCGAGGGCAAAGTCCAGGGTGAGAGAGTTGCCGAAGGGCGTGGAGCGAATCAGATCCAGGTTGCGGGGCGTGGCCACCGGGGCCTTCTCCCCTTCGGCCTTCAGCGCGCCCTGCACGGCCTTGGGGGCCAGGGCGCTCAGCTTGGGCAAATCGTGCGGAAACACGGGCTTGTCTTCGCCCCGGAACGCCGACTCCCAGGCCACGTCGTCGGGGGAGCTTTCGGTGTATTGGCCGATGGGCAGCAGGGTTTCCCAGGGCTGGTCGAGGTACTGGGCGGCCCGCTGCTGGCTGTTGAACTGCGTGACCCAGGCGGGCAGCGCGTTCTGGTAGAAGGTGCTGCTAATGAAAGCCCCGTTGGTGCCGTCGTACCAGTAGGCGGCGTTGGCCGCGTGCCCGGCCGGCAGGATCGAGCCCCGGTCTTTGATGCAGACGCCAATTACCTTGCTCTGGAAGTTGGTGGCCAGGCGCAGCTCGTCGGTGATGGTGGTGGTCAGCATGTGGCGCGGCGACATCTGCCCCGCCTCCAGGGAGCCGCCCACCGGCTGCACTGTTTTATCCTCGGTGACGTAGGTGCCCTTGCCGGTTTCGCGCTCAAACCAGTTGTTGCCCACGATGCCGTGCATGGAGGGCGTGGTGCCGGTATAGATGCTGGCGTGGCCGGGCCCGGTGTAGGTCGGCACGTAGTTGTAGTGCGTGTTCTCGAAGCTGAACCCTTCGCCCAGCAGGCGGCGGAAACCATCGGTGCCGTACTTGTTCCAGTAGCGGTACAGGTAGTCGTAGCGCATCTGGTCGACGACGATGCCCACCACCAGCTTGGGCCGCTCCAGCGGCTTGGCTTTTTTCTGGGCAAAAGCGGGCACTGCCAGGGCAGCGGCCCACAATAGGAACAGGCTCTTTTTCAAATCAGTAACGCGGTTAGGCCGCTGCCGGCCCGGCTTTTACGCACCGGATAGCCAACAGCGGCCGCAAAGGTAACAGCCAGCGCCCGGAATCATGGTGCCGCCGGCCAAAATAGCCGCGCCGCCGTAGTTTGTAGTTGCTTTTACAGCACGTCAGGCAGAGGCGCAGCCGAAGCATCTGGCGGGCAATGCGAATGTAATGGCAGCACAACGTCAGCCGAGCGAGCTGCTTCATCCCTGGCTTGAGGCGCCACCTGCTCGGCATGAGGTTCAATGTTATTTTCCCCCACCAACTATGCCCTCCTCCCCTCTGCCCTACGCCCTCATCTTCGACATGGACGGCGTGCTGATCGACAACACGCCCTACCAGGCCAAAGCCTTTCAGCTGCTCTTCCGCGACCTGGGCCTGACCACCAACGCCCGCCAGCTGCTCAAGCGCCTGAACGGCATGCCGGCCACCAACATTCTGAAGACGGTGTTCACCGGCCCCGTCCCGAAAAAGCAGCTCGAAGAGTATGCCGCCCAGCGCGAGTTTCTCTACCGGGTGCTCTACTGGGATAAGCGCCGCCAAACGCCCGGCCTCTCGGTATTTCTGCGGGCCGCCCGCGCCGCCGGGTTCCGGCTGGGCCTGGGCACGGGCTCGGCCCCCGAAACCATCGGCTACATCATCGACCACCTCGACCTGCGCCAGTACTTCGATGTGGTGGTGGGCAAGGACGACGTGGACAAGGGCAAGCCCCACGCCGATACCTTCACGGCAGCGGCCCACAAGCTGGGCGTACCGCCCGAGCGGTGCGTGGTGTTCGAGGATGCCGTTCTGGGCGAGCAGGCCGCTTACAAAGCGCGCATGCGCTGCATTGCCGTGCTTTCCTCCCTCAAAGCCCGCGACTTCCAAGCCCCGCTACGGGTCATTAAAGACTTCACGGAAATTACCCCGGAGCAGGTGCGCGAGCTGCTGGCGCAACACTCACCCGTGCCCAAGCCGAGCAAGGAAAGGGCGAAGCGCAACTACATGAAGCTCTGAAACGCAGCCGGGCCGCTGGTAGCGGGGTGTCGGCTCGTGCGGCGGTTTTTGGTTCCGGCTGTGTTGCCCCTATTGAATGACCAGCCGCCCGGCCGCCGCACCGGCCTGCACGGTGTACACGCCCGCCGACAAACCGCTCAAGGGCAGCAGCACTTCCGTTTCGGTTGCGGCCATGGCTACCACGCGCAGGCGCTGGCCCATGGCATTCAGTACCGCAACCTCCCGCGTGCCCCGGGCCACCCGCAGTCGGGCTTCACCCTGGGCGGGGTTGGGATACACCGCGAGCCGCGGCGCGTGGGTGGGCTTGGCGGTGGGCAGCAAGGGGCCGGTGCCATCGTTGAAAAAGACCCCGAGGCCTACTCCCGTCACTGATGTGAATGCCAACGTGACACAGTCCAGGTCCCCGTCCCCGTCCAGGTCGCCGGTCGACAGGGTGTAGATACTACCCGTCACCTTTCTGGTGACGTTGGTGGTGAACCGTCCCTGGCCGTTGTTGAAATAGGTGCTGATGGCGCTGGACGTGCCATCTTGCCCGTATTGGGTCAGAATATCGAGGTCACCGTCCCCATCCAGGTCACTTAATCCCAAACAGGCCGTTCCCTGCGAGTAGATCCGCTGGCCACTGCTGAAATTTCCTTGCCCATCGTTCAGGAAGATATCGACTGACTCCCCCTGCTTATTTCTGATTATCACGTCCAGGTCGCCGTCGCCGTCCAGGTCGCCCATTTTAATGTCACGGGTGCTCCACACGCCGGTGCCACCGGCAATGATGCTAATGCTCCCGGTACCCGAAAACTGCCCGGTACCGTCGTTTTTACGCACGCTCAGGGTATTGCTGTCATAGTCAGCGCTAAGCAAGTCCACATCCCCATCATTATCGATGTCGGCTACTGCCAGGCCGTTGCATGGTTTTGCTACCGTTACTTCCGTATTGCCACCGAATACCCCCGCGCCGTTATTCAAACGGATGCTCACCCGGCCGGTACCACCGGCATAGCTGCCGGCCGTCGCCACGACCAGATCCAAGTCCCCATCGGCATCCACGTCGGCAGCAGCCAGAGCGGTAGGCCGGGCCTGCACGGTCACAATCCCATTGGCGGCTATTGTCGGGGCCGCAAAGGCGCCATTGCCGTCGTTCAGCCGCACAGTGACCGTTGTGCTCTGCTGATTCGGCAGGAGGCTCTCGGAGTTAACGGCCAGCATATCTACATCTCCGTCACTATCAACATCAGCCAGGATGACGCTAATTGGCTTATACCCTACTTCAGCAACCGTGGCGTTCGTTACTGGAAAGCCACCGCGGCCATCGTTCTTTCTTACAACTACCCGTGTTTCGCTACTAGGGGTCACCACGTCCAGGTCCCCGTCGCCATCCAGGTCGGCAACGGCCATCTCAAATACGGTAGCCAGAGATGCCGCATTGAACTCGTTGCCGCTCGGAAACATCCCCGTTCCGCCCACAGCGGCCGCCCGGAACTGAAACACCTGAGGCGTAGCCAGCGCCGTGCCAGTGCTGCTTTGCGCGGCGGTTGTGATGGTGGCGGATATCAGCTCGCCCGGCATAAAGCCGGAGAGGGGGTTAAATACGAGGGTATTGCCTGTCACCAGGGCTTGGCCGGGCAGCCGCCCGTGCCGCTGGCTACCGAACACCCGCACCGCGCCGGTACTGGCCGCACTCAAGGGCTGCGAAAAAGTCACGTTCAGGTCGGCTGACATAGGGGCCGGGGCATTGCGGGCAGGTAGCAGGCCGGTGATGGCGAAGCTTTGAGAAAAGCCCGGGCAGGAGACCAGCAAACCAACAACCAGTAGTAAGGATGTTTTCACGGGTAGAAGATGAAATAGTTGAGCTGGACCAAGCGTAATAATGTAGTACGTAAGGTAGTGAGTAGCTGACAGACCGCCGCTGGTTGCTGGTGCGGATAACGTCAGGCAGCCTCGCCCGCCCGGGCCTGCCACTGGGCGCGGTCCACACCCTTTATCAGCAGCCACAGGGCCATCGACAGCTCGCCGAGCAGGCAGGGCAGCAATATGCCCGGCAGCAGCTTCTGGGCCAGGGCCGGGGCAAACAGCGCCGCCGTGCACGCCACCAGGTAGCACCCGCCCGCTACCTGCATCAGCACGCCCAACAGCCGGGGAAAGTAGCCCGACCGGAACAGCAGGTAGCCGTTCAGCACGCAGGTAAAGCCAAAGAACACCAGCGCAACGTTGAAGGAAATATCGTGGAGCCGTAGCGCCAGGCTGGCCAGCGCGGTCAGCTGCGGGGCGCTAAAAGCGGCCTGGTAGCCGGCGTTGCTTAGCAGGGGCTCAACCACCAGCATAAATACTTTGCTGACGGCCTCCACCGCCAACGACGCCAGATTCAGGATCAGGGCCAGCAGCACCAGGCGCGGGCTCACGGGCCGTAACAGCAGGTACTCAATCCAGAGCAGGGGCAGCGCGCACAGCACCACCAGCACGTTGGCCGCTACCCCGACGCGCCACAGCAGCGGTGCGGCCAAGATGTTACGGGCAGTAGCTGCCGCATCGGCCCCCACCAGCTTGCTCATCACCAAGCCTTCGGCAAACAGCCCGCACAGGATGATGACCAGATACAGCGCGCCGCCTAAGCGGGCATAGGGCAGCGGGGAAAATTTTAGAACGCGCGAGTCCATAAGCAGAAGGTTGAGGGGAAAGGTAACTAAACACTTTTGTATACGTGTAGGGTAAAATCATATAAGAGTATACCAACGAGGGTATACCTATAGACGAAAGAAGTGGTATTCGTATACCTGCTGAAGTATACAGTAATTGAAACTACTACTTCTTTGTATACCATACTATTCTGCTCCTAAAAAGCCTCACATAGCCCCTAGACTACTTTTTCACGCGCATGTCAACCTTTTCCACCGATTCGGAAGTCAACATCATAACGGCCGTGCGGGCCCATTTCGGGCTTTCGGTGCGCCAATTGGCCAGCTACTTGGGCGTGTCGGCCGGCTTTGTAAGCCACCTCGAAACCGGCCGCAAAGGCTTGCCGGCGGCCCTGGCCCCGCGCCTGACCGTGCTCAGCCGCCTGCTGCCTCCGCCCCTGGGCCAGGGCCCGCCGGCACCGCCCGAGCCCCCCGAGTCGGCCATCTACGACACGCTGGCGCCCCTGCCCGCCCCCGACGCGCTGCTGGCGGCCACCGAGCTGAGCGGCGCTACTACGCCCGCCCCCGAGCCCCTGCGCCAGCGGCTGCGCGACGCCCGCCAGCAGCTGCTGCAGTATGGGCAGCGCCTGGCCCAGCAACAAAGCCGCGCCGTGCTGCTGGCCCGCCGCCGCCGGGGCGTAGCCCAGCTCCAGACGGCCCCCTTCCCCACCGAGCCCGCCGAAACGGCCCGCTACGCCCGTTGGCTGGGCGAGCTGGCCACCGACCTGGCCCGCGACGAGCCCGACCCCACCCAGGCTGCCGCCGACCGTCTGCTGCTGGCCGCCCGCGTGGCCGCCCTGCGGGCCGAGGTAGCCCTGCTGGCCGAACTGAGTTCGGGGAGCTAAGCGGTGGGGACCGGAAGCCGAAAGAAACGTCGTTCCGGGCCTTCTGCGCTTCGGGCGGAGCCCAGGAAATCTCGCGGGCTGAGGCCGGAGTACTAATCAGACGTCGAAGCTGAAGCACGAAGGCAGCCCGGGTTTCTGTTCGGCGGGCATCATCCTCACCCCGACCCTCTCCTGAGGAGAGGGAGCCTGACGACATTGTTCTACGCAGCTACGTCAGCTTGCGCCTCCGCAACTGCTACTGAAGTATGGAGCTGGTAGAAACACGAAAGTTGCAGCTGAGATGCTGCGGCTTTCGTCCGTACGCGCCATCAGGCTTCCTCTCCTCGGGAGAGGGTCGGGGTGAGGCACACGACCGGGCCAGCCACGAAAAAAGGCCCGCCTCCTTCCGGAAGCGGGCCTTTTATAGATTCTTTCAGCGTTTCCTTAGCCGCGGCTGGCCGCCAGGGCTTCGGCCCCACCCACGATTTCGAGAATCTCGGTGGTAATGGCCGCCTGACGCGTACGGTTGTAAGTCAGCTTGAGCGACTTGAGCAGCTCACCGGCGTTGTCGGTAGCCTTGTCCATGGCCGTCATACGGGCGCCGTGCTCCGAAGCGTTGCTTTCCAGTACGGCCTTATAGAGCTGCACCTTCAGCGACTGCGGAATCAGGGTCTGCACGATTTCCTCTTTCGAGGGCTCGAAGATGTAGTCCACGTTCGAGGTAGCGGCGGCAGCGGCGGGAGCCTCAGCGGCTACCAGTGGCAGCAGCTGCTCAGCCCGCACGATTTGCGTCGCCACGTTCTTGAACTCGTTGTAGACCATCGTCACCTCGTCGAACTGCCCCGTGCGGAAGCCTTCCATCGCCTGCTCGGCCGCCACGCGCACCGTATCAAACGACAGTTGACCGAATACGTGGTTGTAGTTACCCAGCACCGGGCCGCGCTTCGTGAAGTACTCGTGGGCCCGCTTGCCGATGGCCAGCACCGTGATGTTGCCGGCCGCCGCCTGCGCAGCGTAACGCTCCGCAATCAGGGCATTCACCCCCTTGAAGATGTTGCTGTTGAAGGCGCCTGCCAGACCGCGGTCCGACGTAATGGCGATGATCAGCACGCGGCGCACTTCGCGCTGCACGCCGTACTCGCTCACCACGTCGTCACCGGCCAGGCTGGTGAGGTTGCTCAGAATGCTGTTGAGCCGCTGGGCGTAGGGGCGCATGCGCAGGATGTTATCCTGCGCCCGCCGCAGCTTGGCCGCCGCCACCATTTTCATGGCTTTGGTGATCTGCTGCGTGCTTTGCACCGATACAATGCGGTTGCGGACTTCTTTTAAGCTAGCCATTCGGTTGTTGATTGTTGATTGTTAGTTGCTGATTGTTGATTGTTGAACGAACCGGCTTATGGCACGGAATATTTAACAATCAACAACCAGCAATCAATCAATTACTTAGAAGCGTATACCGCCGACAGGTCTTTGGCTACCTGACGGATGGCGTTGGTAATGTTGTCGTCCAACTTACCAGCCTTCAGGGCCTTCAGCTCCTCGGGGTGGCGCGACTGCATCACCTGACGGAACTCGGTTTCGAACTCCCGCACCTTGTTGACGGGCACTTGGTCGAGCAGGCCGTTGGTAGCGGCATAGATGATGGCCACCTGATCTTCCACCTTGACGGGCGAGAACTGGGGCTGCTTCAGGATTTCCAGGTTACGACGGCCCCGCTCAATCGTGAGCTTGGTCGAGGCGTCGAGGTCGGAGCCGAACTTGGCGAAGGCTTCCAGCTCGCGGAACTGAGCCTGGTCGAGCTTCAGCGTACCGGCTACCTTCTTCATCGACTTGATCTGGGCGTTACCACCTACGCGCGATACCGAGATACCCACGTTAATGGCGGGACGCACACCCGAGTTGAAGAGGTTGGTTTCGAGGAAGATCTGGCCGTCCGTAATCGAAATTACGTTGGTCGGGATATAGGCCGAAACGTCGCCCGCCTGGGTCTCGATGATGGGCAGAGCCGTCAGCGAGCCACCACCTTTCACCAGGTGACGGATGCTTTCGGGCAAGTCGTTCATGTCGGCGGCAATAACGTCCGAAGCGTTGATCTTCGCGGCGCGCTCCAACAGGCGGCTGTGCAGGTAGAATACGTCGCCGGGGTAGGCTTCACGTCCGGGAGGACGACGCAGCAGCAGCGACACTTCGCGGTACGCAACAGCCTGCTTCGACAAGTCGTCGTAGACCACCAGGGCCGGACGGCCCGTGTCGCGGAAGAACTCGCCGATGGCGGCACCGGTGAAGGGCGCGAAGAACTGCATCGGAGCCGGGTCGGAAGCCGAAGCGGCTACTACCACGGTGTAGTCCATGGCGCCACCGCGCTGCAGGGCGTTTACTACCTGGGCTACGGTCGAAGCCTTCTGACCTACGGCCACGTAGATGCAGAAAACCGGCTCCCCACGCTCAAAGAACTCGCGCTGGTTCAGGATGGCATCAAGCGCAACCGTCGACTTACCCGTCTGACGGTCGCCGATGATGAGCTCCCGCTGACCCCGGCCAATTGGAATCATGGCGTCGATAGCCTTGATACCGGTCTGCATGGGCTCGTTTACGGGCTGACGGTAGATTACACCGGGAGCCTTACGCTCCAGGGGCATATCGTAGGTTTCGCCGGCAATCGGGCCGCGGCCGTCGATGGGCTGACCGAGCGTGTTTACTACCCGGCCGATGATACCGTCGCCAACCTGGATAGAAGCAATCTTATTGGTCCGCTTTACGGTAGCCCCTTCCCGAATTTCGCTGTAGTCGCCGAGCATTACGGCCCCTACGTTGTCTTCTTCCAGGTTGAGAACCAGCGCTTGCAGGCCGTTTTCAAATTCAATCAATTCCCCCGACTGGGCATTGCCCAGCCCGTAGATGCGGGCTACACCGTCGCCAACCTGCAGAACCGTACCAACCTCTTCGAGTTCGGCTTCGGTTTTGAAGTTCGACAACTGTTCCCGCAGAATGGCGGATACTTCATCCGGACGCACGTCTGCCATGTTGTTAATTAATATGGTGTTGGTAGGGGTTCTCTTTAAAAGAATTGCGCAGCTTGCGCAAGCTGTTGCGCACCGACTCGTCGAGCTGACGGTCGCCGACGCGCAGGATGAAGCCACCGATCAGCGACTCATCAACCGATTCCTGGAGCGTAACGTTCTGCAGGCCCGACTGTTGGCGAACAATCGTATTGAGCTGCTCGCGCAGCTCGGGGGCCAGCGGGGCAGCCGTGGTAACCTGGGCTACCTGCATGCCGCGCAGCGCGTCGTATTGCGACTGAAACTCGGTGGCTACCCATTCCAGGGCACTTTCGCGCTTGTGCTGGGTCACGATGGAGAAAAACTTCTCCGTGATTTCCGACACTTTGCCGCCGAAAATAGCCCGCAGAATCGCCAGCTTCTTATCGGATTTCACGATGGGATTGCGCAGTAGCAGGCGCAGGTCACGGTTCTGCTCCAGCGCTTTGCGGAACAGGTCCATGTCGAGCTTTACTTGCTCCAGCGTTCCACGCTCCTCGGCCAAATCCAGCAAGGACTTGGCGTAGCGGGAGGCAACTCGTTGTTCAGACATTGTTATTAGTATTGAGTAGCTGGTAGTTGGTACCGAAACGCAAGGTGATGCACACCAGCCGAATTAGCACCGAGTACTCACTACTAATTCAACTTTACATCCTTCAGGTACGAGTCCACCAGTTGCTGCTGGGAGCTGGAATCAGTCAGCTCGCGGCGCAGGATGCGCTCAGCAATGTCGATGGAAAGCTTGGCGGCCGTGTTTTTCACCTCGGTCAGCGCAGCGTGTTTCTCGTTCTGGATGGCTTCGCGGGCCTGCATGATCATGCGGCTGCCTTCCTCGGTAGCTTTGTTCTTCGCCTGCTCGATGAGCTGGTTGGCCATTTGGGTGGCTTCCTGCATCATCTTGTCGCGCTCCATACGGGCTTCGGCGATGAGTTTTTCGTTACCGGCTTTGAGCTGCTGCATTTCCAGCTTGGCCTGGTCGGCCATGCGCAGGGCGCTTTCAATCGAATCCTCGCGCTCTTTGAGGGAGCCAAGAATGGGTTTCCAAGCAAATTTGGCCAGCAGGAACAGCACGATGAGGAAAATCACCAGCTGCCAGAAAATCAGACCAATATTGGGGGTTATCAATTCCATATACTCAGAGTAGAAAGTGGGAGTATCGAGGAGAAGAAAGGCGGCTTACGCGCCTTTCCAGCAACCCAAAAAAGCCAAGTCAGCCCGCCGCGCCGTGCGCCGAAGCGATGCGCAGCGGGCTGCTTAGCATTGCCCCTAGCTCTAGAGGTTGAACGAAATCAGCAAGCAAACTACTACTGCGAACAGACCCAGACCTTCGATCAGAGCCGCTACAATCAGCATAGCCGTTTGAATTTTGCCGGAAGCTTCTGGCTGGCGGCCGATGGCCTCCATGGCGCTACCGCCGATACGGCCGATACCCAGGCCTACGCCCAGAGCAACCAGGCCAGCACCGATACCGGCACCCATTACAGCCAGACCAACAGAATTCGCAACCTGCAACAACAGAGAAAGAAGCATAAAACAGAAATTAGAGAGAAGTGAAAAACGAAAAAATCAGGGTGAGGAAAACTTAGTGAGCAGCGCCCGCTACGTGGGCTTCATCGGCACCGTCGCCGCCGCCCATCTGGTAGTCGGCATCGTGGTGCTCTTCTACCGCGCCACCGATGTACATGGCGGTCAGCAGGGTGAAGATGTAGGCCTGCAGAATGGCAACCAGCAGCTCCAGGATGTTAATGAACAGGCCGAAGGCCAGGGTCACGGGGCTGATGAAGATGCTTTCGAAGATGAAGATCAGGCTGATGAAGCTCAGCACCACGATGTGACCGGCCGTGATGTTGGCAAACAGTCGAATCATCAGGGAGAAGGGCTTTACCACCACGCCGATGAGTTCCACTGGAATCATAATGATCAGCAGGGGCTTCGGTACGCCGGGCGTCGCGAAGATGTGGTGCCAGTAGTTGGAGTTGGAACTGGCCAGGGTGATAATCAGGGTCAGCAGGGCCAGGGTCATCGTCACGGCGATGTTGCCGGTGAGGTTGGCGGCACCGGGCATCAGGCCCAGCAGGTTGTTGAACCAGATAAAGAAGAAGATGGTCAGCAGGTAGGGCATGTAGCGCTCATACTTCGGACCGATGGACTTCTTGGCTACTTCGTCGCGGATGAAAACCACCAGGGGCTCGAAGAACGACTGAATGCCGCGGGGAGCACCGCCGTGGTTTTTGCGGTAGCCACGGGCGACGGCCGTAAACACGAGCAGCAGAATAGCGGCGCTCAGCAGCAGCGAGGCTACGTTTTTGGTAATCGAAAAATCGTATACCTTGCCGCCGTCTTCGGCTACGAGGTGCTCGTGCTCCAGCTTCAGGCCGTTGTAGGCTTCGCCGTGGGCCAGCTTCGAGGACGAGAAAACGCTCAGGCCTTTGGCGGGCTGGTAGGCAATAACGGGCAGCGGAATGGTGAGGTGCGTGCCGTGTTCTTCGTCGCCGAGGGTGGCGAAATGCCATTCGTGCGCGTCCCCGATGTGGTGCAGAATCATCTCCCCGGGGCTGAAGGCCTCCTTGTCGGTTGCTTCGGCCTGTGTTGCGGTGGGTTCGTTGGCAAACACGGGAAGCGAAAGAATGCAAAAGAGAGCTATCAGTAAACGCTTCATTCAAAGAGGGTTAGGGTGGTGCTCACAAAACCTTCACAATGGGCTTTCACCCGGTTTTGAAAACGGGCGCAAGTTACTCAGGATGCTCCAGATTTCAAACCCGGCAAACAAGAAATACAGGAGGAAGAAGCTCCCGAGGAACGTCCAGGTGCCGTGGCCCTCTTTGGCGCCCCCTTTATAGAGGTAGATCATCACCAGGGCTACCGACAAGAGCAGGCGCACGACCATGCCCCCGAAAAAGGCGACCATGAAGCCGTCGGGGTTGGCTTTGAGCAGCAGAGCCGTGAGCCAATAGGTAATGGCGGTGAGCACGGCGAAGAAGCCGAAGACGTAGTAGGCCAAGGGGTGAACCACGGCCGCACCGAACTGCAGGTGCAGGCCGTAGATAATGGCCCAGAGGACGACGCAGAAAATCAAAAAGTTGCGAAGAAAAAGCACTGTACGGTAATTAGTCGTTGCGGGAAAGGGAGCGGATAACCTGGTAGGTGGCGGCAATCAGGCCGAAGACCATCAGGCCGATGGTGTACCAGGGCTTGTCGTTGTGGACGTATTCGTCGAGCTTGACCCCGCCCCAGGCGCAGACTCCTATAATAGCCAGCATCTGAAAGCCCAGGCCGGAGTACTTGGCAAAGGCCCGCAGCCGGTCCGACTCGTTGGGATCTGGGGGCAAAGAAGGGGTAGCGGCCATGAGGGGAGCAGGTTTGGGGGTGCGAAAGTATTGATTTTCCGGGCACTGACAGCGCCTATGGTTGCCAGATACGCAGGCAAAGGGTGGCGGCTACGGAAAAACCGTAATTTTACCCAACCTGCTGCGTTGTAGGGAAGGAGCGCCATTTTGCTGAACGAACGAATCAGCTGGGAATGCGCGTTTCAATCTGCAATCCGTGGCCCCGACCCTACTCTCTGCTTTGACGAAGTATCCGCTTTTCCGCCTGCTTTCCGCTTCTGCTGCCCTGCTGCCCGTGCTGCTCGGCGTCGGGGCCTGCTCCTCGGAACGTAAGTCCGTGGTGGGCCATGCCTATGAGAACATCGTGGCCCGTGACAACGGCTTCTTTCTGGCCCGCGAAAAGCTGCGCGCGGTCGAGGAAACCCTGTACAAGGCCCGCCTGAACGACTACAACCGGGTGCTGCCGCTGTTCCCGACCCTGGACGACGCCACAGTCGGCCGCGTCACGGCCGACCTGGACGACATCATTAAGAAGGCGTCGATTCCGATTCAGCACCGCCCGGGTAGCGACTGGACCGACGACAGCTACCTGCTGATCGGCAAGGCGCGCTATTATAAAAAGGAGTACGAAGACGCGGGCAAGACCTTTAAGTACGTCAACACCACGGCCAAGGACCTCAACACCAAGCACGAGGCCCTGATCTGGCTGATGCGCACCTTCTTGGCGCTGAAGGAATACGAAAGCGCGGCGGCCGTATCCGACATTCTGGACAAGGAGACGGGCGCCGAGCAGAACGCCCGGGAGCTGTTTCTGACCCGGGCCGAGTACTTTTTGCTGACCGGCGACCAGCAGCAGGCCATTCTGAATCTGGAAAAGGCCATTCCGTATATCTCGCCCAAGAATGAACAGTCGCGCACGCGCTACATCCTGGCTCAGCTCTACCAGGCCAACGGGCAGGACAAGGAGGCCTACGCGCAGCTCAACAAGATTCTGAAGAAGAACCCGCCTTACGAGCTGGATTTCTTCTCGAAGCTGATGCTGGGCGAAGTCTCGGACCTGAACGCCACCGACCGGGCCCGGCTCGACAAGTACTTCGCCAAGCTGCTGAAGGACACCAAGAATAAGGAGTATACCGACAAGATATACTACGAAATGGCGCGCCTGGAGTACCGGCAGCAGCGCTACGAAGCCGCGCTGCCGCTGCTGCGTAAGGCGGCCCGGGCCAACAGCACCAACCGGGCCCAGAAAGCCTATACCTACTTGCTGGCCGGGCGCATCTACTACGAAAATCTGCAGAAATACCGCCTGGCCGCGGCCTACTACGACAGCACCGTGCAGAACCTGGCCCGGGAAGCACCGGAATACGCCGCGACGGCCGAGCGCAGTGAGGTGCTCAAGGAGTTTGCCAAGCAGATTACCACCATCGAAACCCAGGACAGCCTGCAAACCCTGGCCCGCCTGGACTCGGCGGCCCTGCGCACCCAGCTGCTGAGCTTTGCCAACGCGGAGCTGGCGGCCCGCAAAGCCGAGGCCGAGCGAAAGGCGGCCCAGCAGGAGCTGGCCGCGCGGCGCGAGCGGCAGGCCACCAACGGCAATGCCAGCGCCCTGCGCCCCGGCGACCCGGATATTGACCCGCTGGCCCTGGCCAATGGTGCCACGGGCGCCCTCTTTTACTTTGACAACCCGACGGCCTTGAGCACGGCCAAATCGGACTTTATCCGGAAGTGGGGCGACCGGCAGCTACAGGACAACTGGCGCATCAGCAGCCAGGCCTCTTCGTCGCCGACGACGGCCCAGGGCGGCAACGTGCCGGTGAGTATTGCCGGCTCGAGCAGCACGACGGTAAACCCGGCCTCGGGCGCGACGCTGCCCGCCGCCGTGGATCCGGCGGTGCAGGCCCAGCAGCTGGTGAAGCAATACCGGCAGAACTTACCCTTGACCGAAGCGCAGATGCAGGCTTCGCAGAAACTGGTGGAGGAAGCCCTGTTTGCCCTGGGCGGCATTTACAGCCAGCAGCTGAAGGAGCCGGCCCGGGCCGCCGAAACCTACGAGAAGCTGGTGGCCCGCTTTCCGCAGAGCAGCCACTCGCCCGAGGTATTTTACAGCCTCTACCTGATTTATAAGGAGCTGAACGACCCCAAAGCGGAAGCTTACGCCCAGCGGCTGCGCCAGGAGTTCCCGAACTCGTCGTATGCCCGCCTAGTGGCCGACCCGGAGTATCTGCGGCGGGCTTCCATTGCCAACGAGCAGGTAGCGGTTCAGCTCGATTCGGCGTTTGCCTTCTACAAAAAGCAGGAGTTCAAGAAGGCTACGGCCGTCCTGAACCGGGCGAAGAAGAAAAACCCGGTAAATGACCTGAACGACCGGGTGGACTACCTGAACATGCTCCTCATCATCCGGACTCAGCCGCCGGCAGCGGCAAAAGCGGCCGTGGAGAAGTTCCGCAAAGACTACCCGGAAAGCCCCCTGAGCTTGCAGGCCCGGGAGCTGCTCAGCAGCTATAAGCGCTACGAGGAAGGGCAGATTGCCGGGGCCCTGGCCTCCACCGATAAGCCATCCGTGTCGATGTTCCGGCCCGGGGAGGTAGATAACCGTCTGCGCATTTTCTACGGGGCCGACGAAACGCCCGCCAGCCTGCCGCTGCCCGCGCCTACGGTGCCGCAGCCCGTTGCACCGGCCACAGCAGCGCCCGTAACCACGCTGCCCACGCCACCGGCCAAAGCTCCCGCGAAGAAAGGCGCGCCGGCGGCCAAAACGCCAGCTAAGGCTCCAACCGAAACGCCCGCCCCCGTTACCCCGGCAGCTACTACCACTCCGGCTACTACCACTCCGGCTCCAACCAACCCGACGGCTCCGGCTTCCGAGCCGGTTAAGCCAGCCACGGCCTACGCTACCAACCTGGCGGCCGGCCACGCGGTGGTGCTGGCTTTCCCAAAAGGAGCAGCGCCGGTGCAAACCCTGCCCGCGCAGCTAGGTACCTACAATGGCCGCTTCTACCGGGCCAACAATCTGCAGGTGCAGCAGGTGGTGCTGGGCGACAATCTGGACTTGGTGGTGGTACAATCCTTGCCGGGCGCCAAAGTGGCGCAGAGCTACGCCCTGAAGCTGCGCGGCCCTCAGTCGCCGCTGAGCAAATTGCGCGGCGCGGGTTACCAAACCATCATTATTGGTATTGATAACCTGCCCCTGCTGCTGCAAAGCAAGGATGTGGAAGAGTATCAGCGCTTCTACGAGAAGATCTACAAATAATTTTGGGTGCGGCCCCCGGATTGAGAGGAACCCCACGTACGCGGGGTGATTTGCTTTCCGCCGCCGCATTCATCATTCAGAATTGCATACATGGCATACCCCGCCACCAAGCCTAAAGCGGCTCCCCGGAAACCCCAGCGCCCGGGCCGTTTCACCAACATTACCCGGACCCTGTGGCTGCTGTTTGGCGGCGGCGTGCTGGGCCTGATTCTTTACATCCTGGCCGTCAGCATCAACTTCCTGAACCTGTTTGGGCGCATGCCCAACCTGAAGACGCTGGAAAACCCGAAAAGTGAGCTGGCCTCGGAAATCTACTCGGCCGACGGGGTGCTGATGGGCAAATACTTCCGCGAAAACCGCACGCCGGTCGACTACGAAGATTTGCCCCAAAACCTGATTGATGCCCTCATTGCCACCGAAGACGTGCGTTTCGAAGGCCATTCCGGCATCGACTTCAAAGGTCTGTTCGCCATTCCTTACTACGTGGCCACGGGCCGGAGCCGCGGTTCCAGCACGCTCACCCAGCAGCTGGCCAAGGTGCTGTTCCGCACCCGCGACGACCTGAACGACGGCACGCTCAACGACGTGCCCGGGCTGCGGATGCTCATCATTAAAACCAAGGAGTGGATTATGGCCGTGCGGCTCGAGCGGAGCTACACCAAGCGCGAAATCATGCGCATGTACCTTAATACCAACGATTTTGGCTCCAACGCCTTTGGTATTAACGTAGCCGCCAAGACCTTCTTCAACAAGAAGCCCAAAGACCTGAACCTGGAAGAGTCGGCGCTGCTGGTGGGCGTGCTCAATGCGCCTTCGCGCTACAGCCCGGTGCAGAACCCTGAGCGCGCCAAAACCCGCCGCAACTGGGTGCTCTACCAGATGCGGAAGTACAACTACATCACCCCCGAGGAACACGCCAAAGCCGCCGCCAGAGACATTGTGCTGCACTACAGCGTGGAAAACTCCAACAAAGGCATTGCCCCGTATTTCCGCACCGAAGTCAGCAAGTCGCTGCTGCAGTGGGCCAAGGAAACCGACCACGACCTCTACGCCGACGGCCTGAAGATCTACACCACCATCGACTCGCGCATGCAGAAATACGCCGAGTCGGCGGTGGCCGAGCACATGAAGCAGCAGCAGAAGCTGTTTGATGCCCACTGGAAAGGCCAGCTGCCCTGGCGTGACGAGAACGGCAAGATCATTCCTAACTTCCTGCAAACCTCCATCAAGCGTACCGAGCGGTACCGGTCGTTGTCGAACCGCTTCGAGGGCAATAAGGACTCCATCAACTACTACCTGAAGAAGAAGTACAAGATGATGGTTTTCACCTGGAAGGGGGAAAAGGAAGTGCTGATGTCGCCCCTGGATTCGCTGGCCTACTACAAGCGCTACCTGCACGCCGGCTTTATGGCCATGAACCCGCTCAACGGCCAGATCAAGGCCTGGGTGGGCGGCACCAACTTCAAGTACTTCAAGTATGACCACGTGAAGCAGGGCAAGCGTCAGCCCGGCTCCACGTTTAAGCCCATCGTCTACACGGCCGCCATCGACCAGGGCTACTCGCCCTGCTACCAGCGCCCCGACGTGGCTACGACCTTCCCCGCCGTGGCGGGCCGCGCGCCCTACACGCCCAAAAACTTCGAGGGCGGCTTCTCGGGCCGCACTTTTACCATCCGGCAGGCCCTGGCCCGCTCGATGAACTCGATTACGGCGTGGCTGGTGCAGAAGCTGGGCCCCGAAACGGTGGTTTCCTACGCCAAGCGCCTCGGCATCACCTCCCCTATCGAAGCGGTGCCGGCCGTGGGCTTCGGCTCCAGCGACGTGAGCATCTACGAGCTCAGCGGCGCCTACAGCACCTTCGTCAACAAAGGCGTCTGGACGGCTCCGATGATGGTGACGCGCATCGAAGACAAGAACGGCAACGTGTTGCGCGAGTTCGTGCCCCAGACCCGGGAGGCGCTCAGCGAAGAAACGGCTTACCTGATGACCTATATGCTCCAGGCCTCGACCACGGAGCAGGGCGGCACGTCCGTTATTCTGAAAACCGGCTTCAAGTTTCCCTACGAAATCGGGGCCAAGACCGGCACCACCAGCAACTACTCCGACGCCTGGTTTATGGGCATCACTCCCGACCTGGTGTGCGGCATGTGGGTGGGCGGCGAAGACCGTAGCATCCACTTCCGGTCGGGCTCTTATGGTCAGGGGGCCCGGGCGGCGCTGCCCATCTACGGCCTGTTTATGCGCAAAGTCTACGCCGACAAGAGCATCGGCGTCAGCACCAGCCCCTTCCCCAAGCCGGCTCAGCCGCTGTCCATCGAAATCGACTGCAGCCGCTACTACGGCGGCCAGCGCGACACGATTCCCTACGAGCAGAAGCTCAACCAGACTGATCTGCAGGACATCGACGACGAGGATATTTAAGCCGCAGGTTACTGTAGCCGAACGAAAAGTGGCAGGTGAGTTTCGCCTGCCACTTTTTGTTTCTTCGTAGCCCGCACAGGGCGGCCCGCCGAATTATCCTAACCTCCAGCTTGTTTTCAGAGTTAAACATACCTCCGCACACGCCTATTCCTTATGGCAGCCAAAGACCACCTGCAAGAGCAAATTCGGCATCTGCCCCACCGGCCGGGCATCTATAAGTTCTTCGATGATGAAGGCATCATCTACGTGGGCAAGGCCATTGACATCCGCAAGCGGGTCAGCAGCTACTTCAACAAGCAGGACCACAACAAGAAGACTCAGCAGCTGGTGCGCAACATCAAGCGCATCGAGTTTACCATCGTGGATAGTGAGTCCGACGCGTTTCTGCTGGAAAACAACCTTATCAAGCAGAACCAGCCCAAGTACAACATCCTGCTCAAGGACGGCAAAACCTATCCGTACCTGTGCCTGACCAACGAACGGTTTCCGCGCCTGCTGCCCACGCGCAAGAAAATCAACGACGGCTCGCGCTATTACGGCCCCTACGCCAACCTGACGGCCATGAACATTCTGCTGGAGCTGATCCGGGCCCTGTATCCGCTCCGCACCTGCACCTACAACCTGTCGCCCGAAAACGTGGCGGCCGGCAAGTTCAAAGTGTGTTTGGAGTATCATCTGGGCAATTGCAAGGGCCCGTGCGAAGGACTGGTGGATGAGGATGCGTACAACCAGAACATCCAGCAGATTCGCAATATTCTCAGCGGCAACCTGAGCGTGCCGAAGGCTTACTTCCGCGAGAAAATGATGGCCGCCGCCCAGGATCAGCAGTTCGAGCTGGCCCACTCCTTCAAGCAGAAGCTCGACCGGCTCGACGAGTTCCAGGCCAAGTCGACGGTGGTAAATGCCTCGCTGTCCAACATCGACGTGTTCAGTATTGCGGCCAACGAGAAAAATGCCTTTATCAACTACCTCAAAGTGATGAACGGCTCCATCATTCTGACCCAATCGGTGGAAGTAGTGAAGAAACTCGACGAAACCGACGCCGAGATTCTGGCCCCGATGGTGATGCAGATGCGCGAGGAATTTGAAAGCCAGTCCAAGGAAATCCTGGTGAACGTCGCCCTGCCCGAGCTACCGATTCCCGGGGCCACCGTTACGGTGCCCCAGATTGGGGATAAGCGTAAACTGCTGGAGCTGTCCATCAAGAACGTCATGTACCTGCGCAAGGAGAAGGAAAGCATGAATGACCGCTCCAAAGACCTCAACGAGGTTCGCATTATGGAGACGATTAAGAAGGATTTGCGCCTGACCGAGCTGCCCAAGCACATCGAGTGCTTCGACAACTCCAACTTCCAGGGCGACAATCCGGTGGCCGCTATGGTATGTTTCCGCAACGCGAAGCCCAGCAAGAAAGACTACCGCCACTACCACATCAAAACGGTAGTAGGCCCCAACGACTTCGACTCCATGTACGAAGTCGTGACGCGCCGCTACCGCCGGCTGGTAGATGAAGGCGCCTCCTTACCCCAGCTCGTCATCGTCGACGGAGGCAAAGGCCAGCTCAGTATGGCCGTCAAAGCCCTAAAGGACCTCAACCTCTGGGGGCAGATTCCGGTCATCGGCATTGCCAAACGTCTCGAGGAAATCTACGTCCCCAACGACCCGTTGCCCCTGTACATCGACAAAAAGAGCGAGTCCCTGCGGCTTTTTCAGCGTATGCGCGACGAAGTACACCGCTTTGGCATCACCTTCCACCGCAGCCGCCGCGACGCCGCCACGCTCAAAACGGAGCTAACCGACGTCAAAGGTTTGGGCCCTGTCACAGCGGATAAGCTACTGACTAAGTTCAAGTCCGTAAAGAAGATCAAGGAACTGACGGAAGCTCAACTCATCGAAGAAGTAGGCAAAGCGAAAGCCCGTATTCTGCTGGCGTACTTTGAGGCGCAGGAGCAGAACCAGGAAAGTCAGTAGAGTCGTTACAATTCAAAACAACAAAAAGGCCCCGCTTCTCAGCGGGGCCTTTTTGTTGTTTGTCTGGCGCTTGTTAGAAGCTCCAGAGGTTGTATTCGTATTCGATCAGGTCGGAAGCAGCCTGCTGAGCAGCCAACACCCCTTGCTGAGGACCACCGTACACTTCGTCGAGGCGAGAGTCGTTGGGGTTCGAAACCTTCACGATGTAGGAGTTAAACAGCCACAGCTCAAAAGCATCAGCCAAGTTCTTGTGCTGGGCGTCGTTCTGCGAGTTAAACCAGATAGCCTTATCAGGGTTAGCGCGGAATACCCGAACCAAGTCGCTGTACTTAAACGTGCCAATCGGAGTTTCAATGCCCGACACGTTTGAGCTCAGCGTGGAAGGAACCAGCAGCGTAACGGTTTTGATATCGTGATACATCCGTGACCGTTTCTTGTCAAAGATCATATCCTCCTTCAATTCCATCTGGTACAAGTCCTTGTAACGGTACTCGTAGCTCGGGGGCGCAGCAGGAGCCTTGGGCTTAGCAGCCGTTGTCTTACCCTTCTTGCCTTTAGGCTTGGGAGTTCCCCAGTCGTCGTCGGAGGTTTGTTCGCTGAAACCAGCGGCTTTTTCCTCTTCGCTCAGACCGGCACTGGCCTCTACGTACGACATCCGACCGGAAACCTCCGTGGGGGTAAACGTAGACGTCAGAGAGTCATTCCGGTATGCCTGAAGTTCACCGCGCTTGACGGCTTCCAGGATTACCCGGCTGATTTCTTTGCCTTCCGAGAACATGGGCTTGTTCTGCTTTTCGCGAAGGTCAACCGCACGCCAGATCGTTTTCCGGAACATGATGTCCGAATTGGGAATCGGGCGATACGAGCCGTTGCTGCTGGCGGTCGTAGCTTGTTCCTGAGCCGATGCTGAGACCGACAGCGTCAGGCTGGCCGCCAAAGCGGCGAAGGAAAGGAATTTGTTCATACCGTGGTAATCAAAAAAGCGCTGCAGTTAGTTCAGATGAATAACGCTTACAGCAACGGAATATTGAACTGCTTCGCTACGTTAACTTCTTCCTGCTGATCCTGGAAGTTCAAACGACGAACTTCTTTCACTTCGATGTAGAGACGGTCGCCTTCGCGGGCTGAGTTAACTACATCCGACAGGTTAGCCTCGGGGCCACTGATGGTACGCGTGGGCAGAGCAGGACGCTTGCCACGCACCAGCGTTACTTCATAACGCGTTACGCGGTAACGAGCGTCGTCGGGCAGGAAGGTGGCGAAACCAGCATCCGGCACAGCTTTCAGGCTCATGTTACGCACAGCAGTGATGGGCGTGCCTTGTTTCTCGTTAGCCTCACGGCCACCCACGATGCACTTAATCTCGGGCTTGGGAATCGGACGAACCTGGAAGGTCTGCGAACCAATAGCGTTGCCGCCGCTGCTCACGTTCAGGGTTACTTCGCGCGAGTTTGGCACCAGCGTTACATCACCGGTCTTAGCACCCGTGATTACCGAAGCACCCGAAGCCGAGAAACCTGGCTTGTACTGAGCACCCAGTGCGGGCACCTGTACGCTAAGCTTGTTGCCGCACTTGAAATACAGCGCCTGCACCGAAGCCGACTGGATCTGCATTACCGGCTTGGTAACGGTGTAAGGAACCGTCACTTTGAAGGTCGTGTCGCGGCCATTCTGCTTGAAGCGGATAGTACCGGTCCACTGGGCTTTGGCGTTGCCGGCAGCGTCAAACGAGCCAGGGCGAGCCGTGAACTCTACTTTGCCTTTGCCATCGGGACCAACTGCCAGCGGGCTGCCGTTCAGGGTCATCGAGGGCTTCAGGCCCGTAGCTGAAGCCGTCAGGAACAGTTCAGCTTTGTATTTGGTACCGGCTGCTACCGTGTTCGACTCAGCGCTGGCGAAAGCACCAACTTTGTCAAATACGATGATGTTACCACCAACCTTAGCCGATTGAGCAGCCAGAGCATCCGATTCGTATTTCAGAACTTCTGCTTCTTTCTGGGCTAACGTAGCCAGAGCCGCTACTACCGGAGTGTTTTCAAAGTTCAGCTCAGCAAAGTTCTTATTGCGCTGTTCTTTGTCCGTAACCATCGGATCATCCTTGGCATCGAGTGCCAGCGGAGGAATGCCCGGAACGTACTTCTGGATGTAAGAAGAGTAAGCATTCAGCTTGTTCTTCATCTCGTATGCCACGCCGTCCTTTTTGCCGCCAAGCATAGTGCTGGCAACTTTGTCTTCGGCGCTCATGTTTTTGAACTCGTTCTTGCCCTTGTTTTCAGTGGCTGCCAGGAGTTTTTCACGAACGCTGCCCAGGTAGGCTATCATTTCCTGAGTAGTCTTGCGAATTTCTTCGCTCTGTTTCAGAACTGCTAAGTCGGAAGCCTGATTACGGTTCTTCTCAACCTGTGCCTGAATACCCTTTACCGTTCCATCGTTCGACTTCGATACCTTGTTGTTAATAGCAGAAAGGCTATCGTCGAGGAACTTGAATTTGAGCAGTATTGCTGAGTTTACTTGAAGGGCCAGAAGAGCAGTCAGTACCAGGTACATCATGCCAATCATCTTCTGCCTTGGAGTTTCTTTTCCTCCCGCCATCGTGTCGTGCCTAATCTATATGTAGTGGACGGAAATTAGTATCGCTGCTACCAAATTAGCTGGTAGCGCGCATGGCGTTCAGCATGTTGCCGTACACCCGGTTCAACGAACCCAGGTTGCTGGTCAGCTGCGTTACTTCCTGCTTGAACTGGTCGGTTTCTTTGCCAGCCTCGGTCAGGTTCTCCATAGCTTGGCTCAACGTACCGTAGAACTTGTTCATGGACTTCAGGTGCGTGTTGGCATCCTGCAGCTCCATTTCGTACACTGCGTTCAGAGCGCCCAGGTTCTTGGTAACGTTCTGTACCTGCAGGTGGTACTCTTTAGCATCAGCCGTAGCGCTCGACATGGCCGTGATGGCCTCTACCGTGTTCGAGTAGGCACTGTTGATTTTCTCCAGCGACTGAGCCGCCGAGCGAACCTTAGTCGTGTACTCTTCGGTAGCGTTAGTAGCGTCGCCCAGCGAAGAAAGCTGCTGCGTGGTCGTCGACAGACGATTCAGGCCAGCGCCCAGCGAGGAAATGGCCTCGGGAGTTACGTTGGCATCTTTCAGCATGTCGTCCAATTTCTTGGTCAGACCCTTGCTGTTGTTATCCGAGGTAGAGAAGCTGTTGCTGTTCGTGGAAGGGTCGTAGCCTTCGCTCAATTCTGGATACACCAACGACCAGTCTGGCTCGTGCGAAGCGGGCTGAAATGCGCTCAGCAAGAAAATCAGTGCCTCAGTACCGAGACCCACGATAAGCATTTCGCTAGCGCCATCCCAGTGCTGAATTTTAAACAAAGCCCCGACGATTACGACTGCGGCCCCGATGCCGTACACCTTGGGCATAACCACGTCATACAGGAAACTACCGCCTTTTGCTGCCATTTGAATTTGAAATTGAAAAAATGTTGTGTGATGATGTAAACGCGTGGGGGAATGCTGGTATTGAGTTTTCGCTAGAGAGCTGAGCCAATCTGGATCATAGCCGTCCGGAAACCAATGTAAGAGCGAGCCGAATCTTGGTATTCGAAGTTGCGGGTACCGGTTTCGAGGAAGTAAGAAATGTCTTTCCAAGAGCCGCCACGCACCACTTTGCGGGGTTCGTTGTCGTCAGGGTTGGTGGGGTTCATATCCCATACCACCGGCACCGAAGCTTCCATGTAAGCATCATCGCACCATTCCGATACGTTGCCCGACATATCGTACAAGCCAAAGTCGTTCGGGAAGAAGGCACCTACTGGAGCGGTGTAAGCATATCCGTCGCTGGCGTAGTCGCCACGGCCGGGCTTGAAGTTCGCCAGCATGCAGCCTTTCGAGTTACGCAGGTAAGGACCACCCCAGGGATAAGTAGCGAGGTCACGACCACCACGAGCGGCATACTCCCACTCAGCTTCGGAAGGCAAGCGGAAGTTCGGCGTTGGAGCCAAGCCGGCTTCGGCATTAGCCGCGTTTTTGTTCTTCGTGCGCCAGTTGCAGAAATACTTGGCAGCAAACCAGTCAACACCCACTACTGGGTAGTCGTCGAAAGCTGGGTGCGTGTAGTAGTACTCCATCAGCGGGTCGCCCATGTGATACGTGAAGTCCCGTACCCACACCGTAGTATCGGGGTAGAGTTCGGTCATCACGTACTCTTCGCCGAGGACGTCAATCGAATCCTGCCGAATGGCATTCATGAACTGACGGTATTCGTTGTTGGTAATCTCGGTCTCATCCATGTAGAAGCCGGCGATAGTCACCTGCTTGTTCATGTTGACCATAGAGGCAGATATGTCCTGATCGGTCTGGCCCATGTGGAACGTGCCGCCGGGGCAGGGAACCATACCAAAGGGTACCTCCTGGGGATTGAACTCGGGGCGGTCCTCCGCTCCGACCAAATCGCCTTGCGGTCCTTTGCCGAAACCACAGCCTCCCAGAAACAGTGCCGAAAGGGCTACTAGGGGCAATACGAGAAACTTGTTCATGTTAAGGAAAAAAAGACTGTTCAGGCGGCGATACCCTAAGATTACAATTTAATGAGCCGGCAAATCTAGCGAATATTACGCTCGTTCGCAAGCCTGTCGCTCAATGCTTACCTTTTGTCTACGAACTGGTACGGATACCGGTTAAACGATGGTAAGCAGTGAGTTAGTGTAAATGCCCCTCTTAATTCATCGTGTAGGCATTCAGCCAGCCAACAATCCTTAGAAAAGCCCCTAAAACTAGAAGCTGTAGCGGGGAGTACGGATGGCTGGACGGGTGGCCAAGCCCGGTTTGGGCAGGCGGTAGGAGAGCATGATTTCGTGAGAGCTGAATGCACGCGCAGCTTGGTTAAATGCAATAAAGTCGAAAGCGTAACCGAAGCGCAAAGCATTATCCTTAGCAAAGCTCATGCCCAACATACCCGTTATCGACTCATCGTAACGGTAGCCAACTCCTCCCCAAAACTTGTCGTTGATCGTAGCCCGAACACCGCCTTCGTACGAGTTGTTCTGCAAGTTGAATTTATTGTTGTCGCCAAACTTTCCGGGCAACACCATCTTTACCAACACGGTAGGGGTGACTACAACGGATGAAGAAGCTTCAATATTGTAGCCGGCCGTCAGATAAGCGTGGTTTTCTCCGATGGCCTTCGCCCCCTTCGTTCCTCCGTCGCTTTTGAAGCGGTATTCAGCGCGCAACAGGTTGTTGGCGCTCAAGCCCGCGTACAGCTTGTCCGACTCGTACCACACGCCAACACCCGCGTCAAACTTCCGGTCGGAACCGTCCTGTGGGACGCTGCTGTCAGGCCGCAGGTCGGCGGCACGATACAGGCCTTTGCTCAAGTGGTTGAAGATACCCTGGACACCGAGGCCAAGCTTGCCTTCACCTACTTTGATGTGCTTGGAGTAGGAAAGCTGCACGTTTGTGATGCTGGCCTGGGCAATTTTATCCCGGAAGACACTCAGGCCAACACCCCCACCAACAGCTGCCACCGGCATTGAGGCGGTCAGGGCATAGGTCTGTGGCGACCCCCCATCATCAAACGAGCCGCCATACCCCAAATACTGGTAGCGGCCCAATGTCGTAATCTCGCCCTGGCCTTTAATGCCAGCATAAGCGGGGTTCAGATACATGCCATTGAAGGCATAATGGCTGAACTGAGGCTGCTGCTGCGCAAATGCAGTGGCGGAAACTGCTGAGGTCAGCAGCAAAGAAAGTAAAGTTCTCTTCATAGAACTGATTGATTAGTGGTCTGTTAGGGCTTGGGTGGGCCAACGTAGGGGTTTCCAAATGTATGGAAAAAACCAAGTACAACAAACCACCAAAAAAACAAGCGGAAGAGCTCATAGAAGCTCTTCCGCTTGTTTTACGCGCTATGCGTTCTGTTTGCCGCTTTTATTTTTCTCTTTTCCGACATCTGGCCCGTGGTGCAATCGGATGTAGGCTTCGATAGCCCCGGTCATGGACGGGGCATTTGGTTGCGGGGCTTCAATGTCTAGTTCGAGGCCGGCATCCAGCACGGCTTTGGCGGTAGTAGGGCCAAAAGCCGCGATGCGGGTGCCATTCTGCTCAAAATCGGGGAAGTTGATAAAGAGCGAACTGATACCGGAGGGACTAAAGAAGGCGATGCAATCGTACTTCACATCGGACAAATCCGACAGGTCGCTGGCGACGGTATGGTAGATGACGGCCTCCGTAAACTTGAAGCCGTTGGCCCGCATAAACTCCGGAATATCATCCTTGCGGATATCGGAGCAAGGGTACAAAAACTTTTCGCTTTTGTGCTTCTTGATAACGTCGAACAGGTCGACGGCGGTGCGCTGGCCGACGAATAGCTTGCGCTTGCGCAGCACAATGTACTTCTGCAGGTAGTTGGCGGTTTGCTCCGAGATGCAGAAATACTTCATCTCTGCCGGCATTTCCAACTTGGCTTCCTGGCAAATGCGGAAGAAGTGGTCTACCGCGTTACGGCTGGTAAAGATGACAGCCGTGTGCTCCGCAATGTTGATTTTCTCTTTGCGAAAATCCTTATACGAAACGGGGTCAACCTGGATAAACTCGCGAAAATCGACTTTGATGCCATACTTCTCAGCAATGGCAAAATATGGGGAGACGTCGTTTGCGGGCTTAGGCTGGGTAACCAGAATGCTGGAGATACGCTTGGCATGACGGCCCGTCCCCGGTTTGTCTGTGCTCTCGGCCATAAGGTAGAAAAAAGGTAAAGCTAGGGCAATAAGGCGGCGCTGGGAGTAATAGAAAGCTTCTGCTAAGGCCAGGCTAGTAAGTAAATACTATCAACTTGAGCAGAACGATCAAAGGAATCACTTCTGTGGCGCAAAGGTACGAAAACAAATGCAGATTTAGTAGGGAGGCCCGCCGATGCAGCGTGCGGGCAATCCGGATGACCGTACCAATCAACATCAAGGAAACCACTCCATTGGATACCCACAAGACAGTTTCGGGCAGCGTCTGGTTCAACCCCAGGTACAGGAGCATGACGCCCGGCAAGAAAAGGCCCATGAACAGGATGGTGCGCATAAACTCGCGGTACTGGACCATTACCAGCTGCGTGACGTCGAAAATATAGCCCATTACCTCCAAAAAAAGGTATTTACCCAGCACAAAGGCCACAATCAGGGCGGCGTAGAGCAGGACCCGCACAATGATGGCCGACTCGGGGACGTCGAACAGCCGGCGCAGGATAATGATGCTCTGAATATTGGTATGGATAGCGACCAGCAGCAGCGCAAAGGAAAGGGAGAAAACGGCAACCAGCAGCAGATTAAGCCACGTAACGGTGGGCTTCGTCAGGAAATCCTGGTCGTTGGACGTCTTGCTCCAAAGCCCCTCGAAATGATAGATACGGGCAAAGCCGGACTGGTAAGCCGAGCGAATACTACCGTAGAACAAACCAATCAGCAGCAGGAAGCACAAGAACACATTTTGCCCCTGGTGCCCCCTAGGTAACGGCATAGCGGCGGCCGCCGAGACCGGGCTTTCGTTGGTCTTGACGACTGGTACGGCATTGGTAAAAGAGGTCAGGTTTGGGGCTGTTTCGGGATGCCAGACGCAGAGCAGATGGGGCCCGGCAGCTGCGCCGTCGGGCAGCAACGTAGCCAGATCGAGGGTATAGGAAGCAGTGGTAGCCGCCGTAAAAACCAGCCGGTTGTCCAGAAACAGACTTAAGCCCTTGGGGGCAGCAAACTTGATGGTAAACGGCCGACTGGGGCGAATGGCAACCCATTGGTAATAGGCCAGCGCCGGCGCGTGATAGTCGGGCAGATAAAGCACCAGCCGGTTACGCCCGGCATCGTGGATCAGCCAGTCGGTAGATAACCCGCGCTTGGTCGTGGGGGGTAACGGGCGGTACTCGGCCGCGAAGGTACCGGGCACCTGCAACAGCCACAGAAAGCCCAGCAGCCACCCTAGACGCCGATAGATGCTTCGTTTGACCTGACCCACGGGAGTGATACCCTTACGAGGCGACGCGCTGCTGAGCGCTACGGCTCTGATACACGCCCAGGAAAACGCTGATCAGGACGGAAAAGGCGACCAATGCGCCAAGGAGCAGCGTATTGCCGAGGGCGGAGAAGTTGATGACGAAAAGGATAACCACCAGATTCAGCAGCCCCAGCAGCATCACGGTGCTGATCTGCTGGAAGCCCATAGCCAGAATGCGGTGGTGCACGTGATTTTTATCGGGCGAAAAGGGCGAGCGGCCGGCCATCATGCGCACGATGAACACGCGTAGCGTGTCGAAGAGGGGCACGAACAAGATGCCAACGGCTACGGCCGGGGAAGAAGCTCCAAACGGGTCACCGACCCGCAGGCCCATCTCAATAAACTGGATGGTCAGGATGGACACGATAAAGCCGCAGACCAAGGAGCCGGTGTCGCCCATGAAGATGCTGGCCCGGTGGAAGTTGTAGCGCAGGAAACCGAGCATGCCCCCAATCAGGCAGACCGATACGAAGACGTAGTTGCCGTAGCCGGTGCCACCGTAGCGGGCAAAGTAATAGCCGTAGGTGCTGGTGATAATCAGGACGATGGTGCCCGCCAGGCCATCCAGACCGTCAATCAGGTTGATGGCGTTGGTGATGCCCACGATGGCCAGGAAGGTGAAAGCGTAGCTGATGCCGATGGGCAGCTCGTGAATGCCCAAGATGCCCTGGAAGCTCGTGACGCGGATGTCGGCCATAATCATGACGACTCCGGTGGCCAGCAGTTGGCCCACAAATTTTTTGGAAACTGAAATGCTGACCAGGTCGTCTTTCAGCCCCACGAAGAACAACACGATGCAGCCAGCCAGCAGCTGCTGGATGCCGTTGCTGAGGTCGGCAAAGATGGTAAGCGCCGACATGAAGCCCGCAAAAACGGCAACGCCTCCGAGTCGGGGCGTGAGCGACTCATGCACGGTACGCACGTTGGGCGTATCCAGCATGTTTTTCAGGTGGGCAATATAGATAATAGACGGCACGGCAAAGAGCGCCACCAAAAATGCCCAGAGAAAGGACAATCCCAACTGAATTCCGAGTGCATTCATCACGTATCGGCTCAAAATTAAGCAAATAGCTCGGAAGTAGTATGCCGCCGAGCTGGTTTGCGACTAAGTGATTAGCTATGTAACACGCCTTGGCGGTCTAGCAGGGCAATGTGAATCAGGTTGGCATCGACAATCGAATCGGGGACGAAGATGAACTTCTTGTCGAAGATCTGCGTGCCGCGGTAGTAGCTGACCCAGTACTGATTGTTGAGGTGGAACAGGGCGGGGTCGATGGGCTCGATGGGCACGGCCGACTGGGGCGCCACTTCGAGCAGCACGTGCCGCAGGGTGGAAGTCCGGACACTTTCCCCGTCTTCCTGGATGCCGTAGCCGTTCGAGCTGACGATGACGTTGCTGAGCGGGTAGTCGTTGTGGTTGAGCAGATACACCTGCCACCCGGTGGCACTGTCGTCGGTGGCCGCCGCAGCATCGGGTACAATGGCAATGGAAACACCCTCCACCGGGTCGAAAGTAATGTCTTCTTTCATAGTTACGCGGTAATAAAGTCGGCCTCAAACAACGCTGCCAGGTGGCCCAGCAGGTACTGCTCGACTTCGGCCAGCGGCACCGCCCGGCCGAGCTCCTGTTGCAGGGAAGTCACGGCTTTGTCGGTGATGCCACAGGGCACGATATGGCCGAAATACGAAAGGTCGGCGTTGATGTTGAAGGCAAAGCCGTGCATCGTCACCCAGCGGCTGCATTTGACGCCCAGCGCGCAGATTTTGCGCGGGTTAGCGGCTCCTTCCTCGAAGTCGAGCCAGACGCCGGTGAGCCCGGCAATGCGGCCGGCAGCCAAGCCGTAATCGGCCAGGGTGTGGATAACGGCTTCTTCCAGCAGCCGCAGGTAGCGGTGAATGTCGGTGAAAAAGTTGTCGAGGTCCAGAATGGGGTAGCCCACCAGCTGGCCGGGGCCGTGGTAGGTGATGTCGCCGCCCCGGTTGATGCGGTGAAAGGTGGCTCCGTGCCGGGCCAGGCCTTCCTCATCGAGCAGCAGGTGCTCGGGCTTACCGCTTTTCCCCAGGGTGTAGACGTGCGGGTGCTGGCAGAGCAAGAGGTAGTTGGGCGTCGGCTCGGGGGCACGGCCTTCCTCGGCAGCCGGCCGGTTGCGGACTTTAATGGCCAGCGTAGCCGCCAGCAGCTCTTCCTGGTAAGCCCAGGTTTCCTCGTAGGCCGCCAACCCCAGGTTCTTGACCACAACCACCCGGTTGGGAGCAGCCACGGGAGCGGCACTGGCGGAAGGCGGCAAAGGCAGGGAGCTGGAAGACGACATAGCAAACGAGAGTAAAAGACCAGGCTCAATAACACCGCCCGCAGTAGCTATCCGGGCGGGCCAGCACGTTGCAGGCCATTGCCCGCGGCTACCCGAGTAGATAAACCCCGGCAGAGCACTGAAGTTGCGGACGAATGCTTACGGCTGCCCGCTTCGGGAGAAGTGAAATTACCACAGAAAGCCCGCAAAGGTACTAGATTTAGTCCCAACCCCAACCTGCTGACCTCTCCCCCACTGCCTATGGCCTCCGCCGCCCACGACCTCGGACACGCTGGTGAACAAGCTGCTGCCGCTTTTCTGACCGGCCTGGGCTACACCATCGTGGCGCGGGGCTACCGCTACCGCCGGGCCGAGGTCGACCTGATTGCGCAGCGGGGCCTGGAGCTGCTGGTGTTCGTGGAAGTGAAAACGCGCTCCTCCGCCCAGTTTGGGTTTCCCGAGGAGTTCGTGACGGAACGCAAGCGGCAGCTGTTCCGGCTGGCGGCCGAAAACTACCAGCTCGAAACCGACTGGCCCGGCGACATTCGGTTCGACATTCTGGCGCTAAGCCCCACCAGTACCGGCTTCCGCATCGAACATTTCGAGGATGCCTTTTACTAGACCCCAGCAAAAAGCCCAACCAATTCCGGCCGGGCTTTTTGCGTTACTCCTATATATATAGGTATATCTCAGTTCTTTTTCGCGCCGGGCCGGTCGGTCACGGCGTCGCGCTTGTCGAGGCCTTTCTCCTTGTCGTACACCAGCACGGCATTGCGGTTGTATTCTTTGACCAGCTCGGGCTCGGCAATTTCCGGGTCGTAGCCCGACTCGCCGTACAGGTATTCGTAGTGGCGGCGGTTGCGGAAGCCCCAGTACTTGGTCCAGGTGCCGACTTTCTTGCCGTTCTCGAATTGCCCGTCCCAGTCGCGCTGCCCGTTTTCGAGGTAGCGCACGTAGTCGCCCTCGATTTTGCCGGCCACGTAGGGAATTACCTCCTTGATTTTTTTCCGCTCGGCATCATAGTAGCTCACGGCCGCGTCGCGGGGGAAGCCCATTTCGTAGTGGGTCTTGTTGAGCAGCACGTTGTCCTTGTTGTACTTCTCCCAGCGCAGGTGGCGCGTACCTAGGGCGAAATAGCCGGTTTCCACTACTTTACCGCCCTGCATCTTCTTGTAGGGGCCGTGCAGCACCTTGTCGGTTGCCGGGTTCAGTTCGGTCGTGGCCTTGAAGATCTTGCGCTTCTTGGGATTGAAGTAGTACAGGGCCGGGGCGTACTCGCTGGGCTGCCGGAAGGCTTTGAGGTAGTAGAACACCTCGATTACCTGGTTGCGCCCCTTGGGCCCCGATTTGGTGAAGCTCTTTTTGATTTTCTCGCCCAGGAAGACATTCTTCTTTTTCTTGGGCTTGCGCTGGTCGGCCTTCTCCTTTTCCTTGGCGGCCCGCTCCTGCTCTTTGGTCATGGCCAGCCGCTTGGTTTCCAACGACGGGGCCTTGGTCGTGTCGCGGCTGTTGGTCAGCGAATCGGTGAGCAACACGGCCAAGCCCGGCTGCTCGGGCTTGCTGTTAAAGGATATCGTCTTTTTGCTGCAAGCCGCTACCAGCAGGAGCAGCACAACCAAAAGAGGCCAGAAGGAAAAGCGGAGTGGGCGCATCAACGAAGCGGACAGAATTCGTAGGGTCGAACGTAAATATAAAGGGATTTAGTGCCGGGCGGTGAGATGGTGAAGTAGTGAAATGGTGAGTTTATCGTTCTGGCAGCCCGCAAAACACAAAACGGCTCCGGCAGCAAATGCCACCGGAGCCGTTTATGCACTCCTATTGACGTGCATGAGCAGTGGTGAAGTCAGAACAAAAAACTCACCATTTCACTCATTCACTCATTCACTGCTAAGCCGTCAGCAGGTCGGCGCTGCGCTTCACGAAGGCCGTCAGGGCCTCGCCCTTCAGCAGGCCCTGGGCCAGCAGCGCCAGGTCGAAGGCCTGGCGGGCCAGCTTCTGGCTGGCTTCGTCGTCGGCGCTGAGTACACGCTGGGCCACGGGGTGGTTGGCATTCACGCTCACGGTGTAGCTGTCGGGCAACGAGCCGAACATCTGCATGCCTCCGCCCCCACCGGCGCGCTGCATGTCCTTCATGCGGCGCATAAACTCGGGCACGGTGATGATAACCGGCGCATCCTGGGGCGACAGGGCCTCGATCTGCACGTGCATCTGTGGGTTGCTGATGGCCGTGGTGAAGAGCTCCTGCAACTTGGTCTTGTCGTCGTCGCTGAGTACGCTCTCGGTAGCCTCGTCCTTCTCAATGAGCTTGCCGATGGTGTCGGCGTCCACGCGCTTGAAGGTGACTTTCTCCAGTTTCTGCTCGAGCTGCCCGATGAAGTGGGAGTCGAGTACGGTGTCCAGCTTGAGCACGTCGTAGCCCCGGTCCTGGGCGGCCTGCACGAAGCCGTGCTGCGCCTCAGCGTCGGTGGTGTAGAGCACCACGGTTTGCTCATTCTTGTCTTTCTGGTTGGCCTGCACGAACTCCTGATACTCGCTCAGGGTAAAGAACTTACCAGCCGTATTTTGCAGCAGCACGAAGTCTTTGGCTTTCTCGTAGAACTTCTCGTCGGAGAGCATGCCGTACTTCACGAACAGCCCGATGTCGGACCATTTTTCCTCGAAACCGGCCCGGTCCTTACGGTACAGCTCAGCCAGCTTGTCCGCTACCTTCTTGGTAATGTATGTGTTGATTTTCTTCACCGCGGCATCAGCCTGCAGGAAGCTGCGCGACACGTTCAGGGGAATATCGGGCGAGTCAATCACGCCGTGGAGCAGCATCAGGAACTCGGGCACCACGTCCTTCACCTCGTCGGTGATGAACACCTGGCGCGAGTAAAGCTGGATTTTGTTGCGCGAGAACTGCAGCTCGTCCTTCACCTTGGGGAAGTACAGAATCCCGGTCAGGTTGAACGGATAGTCCACGTTGAGGTGAATCCAGAACAGCGGGGGCTCGGAGAAGGGGTACAGCTCCTGGTAGAACTTGGTGTAGTCCTCGTCGGTTAGCTCGGAAGGCTGCTTGGCCCAGATCGGCTGGGTCTGGTTGATAACCTCGCCCTCAAACTCGATTTCGATGGGCAGGAACTTGCAGTACTTGGTCAGGATGGTGCGCAGGCGGGCCGGCTCCAGAAACTCGTCCGAGTCGGCGGCTACGTGCAGCACCACGTCGGTGCCCCGGTCGGCCTTATCGGTGGTTTCGAGCGTGAATTCGGTGCTGCCGTCGCACACCCAGTGGGCGCCTTCGGTGTCGTCCTTGTAGCTCTTGGAGAAGATTTCCACGTTGTCGGCCACCATGAAGGCCGAGTAGAAGCCCAGGCCAAACTGCCCGATAATCTGGTCTTTAGCCGCGGCGTCCTTCTCCTTATACTTCTCCACAAACTCAGTGGCGCCGGAGAAGGCAATCTGGTTGATGTACTTCTTGATTTCCTCGGCCGTCATGCCCAGGCCGCGGTCCGAAATGGTGATGGTACGGGCTTCCTTGTCCACGCTTACCTTCACTTTCAGCTCGCCCAGTTCCCCCTTGAACTCGCCCAGCTGCCCCAGGCTTTTCAGCTTCTGGGTGGCGTCTACGGCGTTGGAAACCAGCTCCCGCAGGAAGATTTCGTGGTCGGAGTAGAGAAACTTCTTGATGATGGGGAAGATATTCTCGGTATGAATCGAGATGCTACCTTTCTCTTGCATAGCGCGTTGGCAAAAGGGTTTGAAATAAGAATCCGGACGAAACGCCAGCCTGTACGGCCGGCTCATCGTACCCGCTGCTGCTTCAAAACCTGTTCCACGACTGCTCAACTGTCAGTTTGACAGCCCTATCCCCCATTCCTGCCTAATCTGACCCTTGCTGCCGCACAACATTATCCTCGCCCCGGCTCTTATCCGGCGCTTCGCCGCAGACCCAACCCTCAGCCTACCAACTACGTTTTAGAACGTATACGGGAAGCGCTCAGCTTCTTGCAAGCTACCCGACGGAAGCCCGCGTTTATACTTTTCTATCTCAGCCTGATGCTGATACGCCCACTCCGCTTCCAGCTCCTCACCCCGGCCAGAAGAATTGGTCAGCCAGTCCAGGGCAGAAGTTGAATCCGAGAAGAATTGAATTTCTCCACACTCATACCGTTGCCCATCAGACAGTACCGTTTCAACCACCAGCTGGTTGTGCATACTGGCCGGCAGAATAATGGCAATGTCCGTGACCTTCAATTCGGCGAACCGGGGCAGCCACTCTTCACTAAGCCAAGCCTGTTCGTCGATGCCCACCATCGGCATATCCGACGTATCCACCAACCAACGCCTAATATCCTGTTTTTCTGATAATTCTATCAGAAAAAAGAATGCCGACCGAAACTGACTCGGGTGCATGGCTCCCTTCCACTGCCAGCGCAGCAGACGCAGCCCCTTATCGTGGTGCAAAAACAAAGAATTTGATGCAATCATGTGTTCGTAAGCCCTAGAGCGTAATGAGAGCCTACCGAACAAAGGTACTTCCTACAAAAGCTATTTTTATAACTTTTCGACTACAACCTCCTATTGCCCGCTTAAGACTGACTAGGTAACGCCCAAGCAGTCAAAGCCGTTCATTGCCGAGAGCTACAGACTTTCGCAAGCTATTTTAAATACTAAGCGAATTGAATAATAGAATGAATAAGATCAATGTACGAGCGTTCAAAAATCAACTATAGCCCTGTTTAAATTTGAATTATACCACGAAACATCAGTACCTTATATTATACAAACAATGCTTCTGATGCATGTAGCTTAACCTTCTTACCGGAGGGTCGTAGTAGCTTAACCAAACGTAAAACAAAGGCAGTAGGCAGCTTTTTCATGGGGCTTTTGTTGGCGGTAATTCGACTGCCACAAAGGTCAATACTGATTATTGACTGCATGTTATCAGCCGGTTACGTATTTACTACGGCGGCTCGTCAGTTTGACTCCTCGCGGTTTTGCCGACTCATAATTTGTTTTACCTTTGAGCCGGTCTTCTGAAACATTGTTGCAAATGCACGCCCTCCGGTCCCGTTTAGCCATCCTGTTGCTGCTCTGCTTTACGCGGGTGCTGCTGCCGGACGCGTGGATTCTGGCGTTGCACTCGCACGAGCACACCACGGAGGAAGCTACCCCACGACCGGGCGCGCAGAAGGCCAACGCCCTGCTCTCGGCCAAACACCAGCACTGCGCCGTCGACCACTTCTACGACGTGCCGTTCCAGGCCGCGCTGCCGCTGGAATTTACGCTATTCACGAGTTACGAAGCCCCGAAAGCCAGTCCGCGCTTCTCGGGCTGGCTGGCTGGCGTCCGGCCCACGGCCGACCTGCGCGGCCCTCCCAGCCGGGGATAATACTCCCGTCCCGCGCTTTTGCTGACCCATCACCGGTAATTTTTATACCGGTGGGTTCGGCGGGCGTCAGGCGTTGCGCGTCCTCTTGCTTAGCAACATGAGGAGCAGCAGCGGGTATATCACCGGTTTCCTTTTTTTTATGGCTTTTCGCTTCCTGGTTGCGGCTAGGTCGGCGTGCGCGTTGTGGCTGATGCTGTTTGTATCGGTAACGGTAGCGCGGGCTGGCCAAGCGCAGCCCGAGTGCACGCTCTCGTTGAGCGGCCGCATCATCGACCATGAGTCGCGGGAGGGGCTGCCGGGCGCGACGGTAGTGGTGCTGGAAACCCAGCAGGCTACCCAGACCGATGCCCTCGGCAACTACCACTTCCACGTTTGCGCGGGTGTGTATCACCTGCAGGTTTCCTACCTGGGCTACAGCGCCGAGACGACCGAAGTGCGCCTCACCGGCGCCGTTATCCGCGACTTTCGCCTCCATCCCGATGCTATTCTGCTGAATAGCGCCTTGGTGCAGGGGCGACGCGTGCTGGCTCCCACCACCCAGCCTACCGCCGTGCTGGATGGGCAGGCGCTGCAGCAAACCCGCGGCCAGGTCCTGGGCGAGGCGCTGCAAAAGATTTCGGGCGTAACGGCCATTCAAACCGGTCCCGGCATTTTCAAGCCCATGGTCCACGGGCTACATTCCAACCGCGTCACGCTCCTGAACAACGGGGTGCGGCAGGAAGGTCAGCAGTGGGGTGTGGAGCACGGCCCCGAAATTGACCCGTTCATTGCCTCTCGCCTTACGGTAGTGAAAGGGGCGGCCAGTGTGCGCTACGGCTCCGATGCCGTTGGCGGGGTGGTGCTGATTGAGCCCCAGCCCCTGCGCGATTCGGCTGGCACAGACGCTGACCTGACCCTGGTGGGCATGAGCAACAACGGCCTGGGCGCCGCCTCAGCGACACTGAACGGCAACCTGCGGAAGCTGCCAGCCTTGAGCTGGCGTGCCCAGGGCACGCTGCGGCGCGCCGGCACCATGCGCACCCCGGATTACTACCTGAAAAACTCCGGCTTTGGCGAGCAGAACTTTTCCGCCGCCGTGGGCTGGCGCACCCCGACCTATGGTCTGGAGGTTTTCTACAGCCAGTTCAACACCCGAATCGGGATTCTGCCGGCTTCGCACGCGGGCAGCAAGACGGACTTGCTGCTGGCTGTTGGGCGGCCCGAGCCCCTGGAAACAACCGGCTTCAGCTACGACATTGACCGCGCCTACCAGCAGGTGCGCCACGATGTGGCTAAGCTTGCGGGCTTTCGGCAAACTGGCACGGCCGGCCGGCTTCAGCTTACCCTGGCCCAGCAAAGCGACTTTCGGGATGAGTACGACAAGTTCCGGCCCCGCAACAATAACCTGGCTTCGCTGGACCGACCTGAACTGAGCTACACCAACCGCACCAGCACCGGCGAGCTACTCTGGGAGCATGCTGCCTGGCACGGCTTTACCGGCAGCGTGGGTTTGGCCGGCACTTATCAGTTCAACCGCTATGCCAATGGGAGCCGGCAGTTTATTCCCTACTACACCAACCTGACGGGCGGAGCCTTCTGGATTGAGAAGTGGCAGCAGGGAGCCTGGCTGCTGGAAGGCGGGCTGCGGGTAGAACGGCGCGACCTGGACGTGAGGCGCGGGGACCGGAACACCACCGGGGCCTTCTTCGTGGACCGCACCCGCTTTCAGTACACGACTCCGGCCGCGTCACTGGGGGCCACTTACGACCCCTCGGCCCACCTGACGGTAAGTTTGAATGCCGGCCTGACGCGCCGGGCCCCGGCGGCCAACGAGCGGTTTAGCGAGGGAGTACACAACGGCATGTATGAGCTGGGCAACGATCTGGTGCCAGGAGCCGCGCCTCTGATGCCCGAAACGGCCCTCAATACCGGCCTGACCGTGGGCTGGCACGACAACCCGCGCTTTAACGGGGAGGTGACTATTTACCAGAACCGAATTCTGGACTTCATCTACCAAGTGCCCCTGACCGAGCCCGTGCAAACCGTGCGGGGCAGCCACATCAGCTGGCAGTACTTGCAGACCGATGCCACCTTCCGGGGCCTGGACCTGACCGGCAGCTACCAGCTGGCCCTGGCCTGGCTGCTCGCCCTGAAGGGCTCGGTGGTACGGACGCGGGACACGCGGGCCGACGAGTGGCAGATTTTGATGCCGGCCGACCGCGCCGAAGCGTCTTTGCGCTACAACCGGAACAAGCCCACCGGGCGGTTGCGCGGCAGCTATATCCAGCTGGGCGCGTACGCCGTGGCCCGGCAGACCCGCGTGCCCGACCACTACGAGGACCGCGACCTGCTGGCCCCTCCGGCGGGTTACACGCTGCTAAATCTGGAAACCGGCACTACCCTGCACTGGGGCCGCCGGCCACTGAACGTGAGTGTGGCCGTTGCGAACCTGTTCAACCAGCGCTACCGCGACTACCTAAACCGCTACCGCTATTTCACCGATGAAATGGGCCGTAACCTGACGCTTCGGGTGCACATTCCATTGGAGCTGACCCGCGCTAGGCGTTGATTTTTTCTCCTGTCTTTACCACAATTCCTTTCTAACTCATGAAAAACGCTTTGATCAACAAGTCGTTGCTGGCCCTGCTGGTGGCCGCCCCCCTGTTCAGTGCCTGCAAAAAAGACAATGACGAGCCCACGCCCGACGACGACAACGAGCAAATCACGACGGTGCGCTACGAACTGACCCCGGTGGGTGGGGGCACGCCCGTAACGGTGCAGTACCGCGACCCGGACGGGGACGGGGGAGCAGCCGCGGTTGTCGGCACCCTGACGCTGGCGGTCGGCACGACCTACACGGGTAAGCTGGTGCTGCTGGACGAAACCAAGAACCCGGTGGTCAATACCTCCGACGAAATCAAAGAGGAGGCCGACGAGCACATCTTCTTCTTCGAGTCCAGCAACACTAACGTCACCGTCACCCCCACCGATAAGGATTCGAAAGGGCTGGCAGTGGGACTTGAAACGCGCGTTGAGGCTGGCGCGGCCAACACGGCCAGCTCGACGGGCAACCTCAAAATCACGTTGCGGCACCAGCCCGGCGCGAAAAACGGCACGTTTGCCCCCGGCGACACCGATGTGGAAGTCAACTTCCCGACGGCCGTCCGCTAGGGCTTACCCCATAGTAAAGCCCGGCTGGCCCGGAGCTTTGTGTCTCCAAATTGGTTTGGTTTTGGAGAAATGAATGAAGGCATCGGCCCCTGGCCGGTGTTTTCTTGTTTGCGGGCTGCATCTTCCCCACCGATTTTCCGTTCATGCGCTACGGCGCTTGTAGCAGTTTTTTATGTCTCGTTTTTCCTGGGCCCCCGGCCTGTTGTTTTTCGCCTTTTCCGGCCAACTGCTGGCCCAAACGCCAGGCGCGGCTCCTATTGCGCCCGCCCCGCGCCCAACCCGCGTAGCGCCGGCCACGGCCTCGTTCACTGGCCGCGTCCTCGACGGCACCACGCGCGAGCCGCTGCCGGGAGCCACGGTCGTATTCCCGGATCTGCGCCTGGCGACCAGCACCGCGCCCGACGGGTCCTTTCGCCTGAGCAACCTGCCCCGGGGCCGGTTTCTGATGCAGGTGCGGTTTGTGGGCTACAATACGTTTGTCAAAACGGTAGATACCGGTGCTGAGCAGCCCGTCGACGTAGCGCTGCTGGCGGCGGCTACCGAAATCGGGCAGGTAGTCGTGACGGGCGTATCGGCCTCCACGGAGATGCGCCGCTCGCCGGTGCCCACCACGGTGGTGGACCGCACCCAGCTCAACCAGGCGGCTTCGACCAACGCCATTGACGCCATTGCCCACACGCCGGGCCTTTCGCAGATTACCACCGGCGCGGCCATCAGCAAGCCCGTGATTCGGGGGCTGGGCTCGAACCGGGTAATTACCCTGAACAACGGGGCCAAGCAGGAAGGTCAGCAGTGGGGCGACGAGCACGGCATCGAAATCGACGAGTACGCCATCGACCGGGCCGAGATTATCAAGGGACCGGGCAGCCTGCTCTACGGCTCCGACGGCATGGCCGGGGTCGTCAACTTTCTGGCGCCCGACCCGGTGGAGGAAGGCAAAGTGCTGGGCTCGGTGGCCGCCAACTACCAAACCAACAACCGCCTGCAAGGCTACTCCCTGATGAACGCCGGCAACAAAAACGGCTTCAACTGGCTGGTGCGGGGCAGCGGCAAAGTAGCCGGCCCCTACCGCAACCGCTACGACGGCCCGGTCTACAACTCCGGCTTCCGGGAGCTGGATGGCAACGGCTACGTGGGCCTGAACAAAAGCTGGGGCTATACCCACCTGACCTTCAACTCCTTCAACCAGCAAGTGGGCCTGGTGGAAGGAGAGCGGGACGAGGAAACCGGCCGCTTTCTGCGCCCCCTGAACGCGGGCGGCGAGGCCGTGGAGCTGCCCGTACGTGACCAGGACCTGCGCGGCTACGACCTGGACGTGCCCCAGCAGCAGATCAACCACCTGCGTATCGGCTCCGACAACAACTTTATTCTGGGCGCGGGCCGCCTGACGCTGAACGTGGGCTGGCAGCAGAACCTGCGCCGCGAGTTTGGCGACGTGCTGGCCCCCACCGACCCGTCGCTGTACTTCCAGCTGCGCACCTTCGACTACGCGGCCCGCTACTTTCTGCCCGAGGCCAGCGGCTGGAACACCACGATTGGCCTGAGCGGCATGCGCCAGGAAAACGTGAACAAAGGCGTGGAATTCCTGATTCCGGCTTACCGCCTGCTCGACGGCGGCGTGTTTGCCGTGACCAAGAAAACCTTCGGCAGCCTGGACCTCAGCGGCGGCCTGCGCTACGACCTGCGCCGCATTACGGCCGACGCCCTGTACCTGGACCCCGAAACCGAACAGCCGACTACCGGCGGGGAGGGCGAGGAGAAGTTCGGCGGCTTTACCAGCACCTTCCGCAACGTGTCGGGTAGCCTGGGCGGTGCGTTCAACGTGACGGAAAAGCTGCTGCTGAAGGCCAACGTGTCGCGCGGGTTCCGGGCGCCCAACATTGCCGAGCTGGGCTCCAACGGCATTCACGAGGGCACCATTCGCTACGAACTTGGGGACGCCGGCCTCAAAGCCGAAACCAGTTTGCAGCTCGATGGCGGGGTGAGCTACACCACCGACCACATCAGCCTCAGCCTCGACGCCTTCCGCAACCAGATTCAGAACTACATCTTCCCCGAGCGGGTAGCCGATGCCGTGAGTGAGGACGGCGACCCGATCTTCCGCTACAGCCAGGGCGACGCCCGCCTGACCGGCGGCGAGGCCACGCTCGACATTCACCCCCACCCGCTCGACTGGCTGCACTTCGAAAACTCGTTTTCGATGGTGCGCGCCCTCCAGTTCAACCAGCCCGAGGGCCAGCAGTACCTGCCCTTCATTCCCGCCGACCGGCTGCAGTCGACGGTGCGGGTGAACTTTCGTAAGGTCGGCAACTCGCGCCTGAGCAACCTCTACGCCCGGGCCGGGGTGGAGCACACCTTCGAGCAGGACCGCTTTTTCTCAGCTTTCGACACCGAAACCGGCACGCCCGGCTACACCCTCGTGAACCTGGGCGTGGGCACCGACGTGGTGAATACCCAGGCCAAGCCGCTGTTTTCGCTCTACCTGACGGCCAACAACCTCTTCGACGTGGGCTACCAGAGCCACCTGAGCCGCCTGAAGTACGCGGCCTACAACGTGAGCAACGGCCGCACCGGCGTGTATAACATGGGCCGCAACGTGAGCGTGAAGCTGGTGGTACCGCTGAGCTTTTGAGTAGGGCGTATGACCTGCTGGCCGGTAGCCGGCCGGGGAGACAGGAGTGCCGTGCGAGCCTACCGGAGGCGGGCACTTTCTCGTATAACTGCGGTTGGCAGCAAGTCGATAACTTGCTGCCAACCGCTTTTTAAGACCCTTCGCACTGTATGGCTCACTCCCACGACCATTCCGGCCACGACCACGCCGGTCATCACCACGGCCCACCCGCCGATGGCAACTTCAGCCGCGCCTTCGGCTGGGGCATCGTTTTGAACCTGCTGTTTGTGGCCGCCGAAGCCGCCGGCGGGTTGTGGGCCAACTCCTCGGCCCTGCTCTCCGACGCGGGCCACAACCTGAGCGACGTGCTGAGCCTGGCCCTGGCCTGGGGCGCGACGCTGGTAGCCAAGCGCCGCTCCTCGGCCCGCTACACTTACGGCTACAAGGGCATCACCATTCAGGCGGCTTTGCTTAATGCGGCCCTGCTGTATGCGGCGCTGGGCGCTATTCTGTGGGAAACCATCGACCACCTGCGCCACCCCGAGCCGGTAAACGGCCAGATGGTGATGCTGCTGGCCGGCCTGGGCATCGTAGTAAACGGCTTCACGGCCTGGCTGTTCAGCAGCGGGCAGAAAGGCGACGTGAACGTGCGCGGGGCTTACCTGCACATGCTCACCGACGCCCTGGTATCGGTGGGCGTGGTCGTCGGGGGTGGCCTAGTGTATTACACGGGCTGGCTCTGGCTCGACCCGACTATCAGCTTTGCCATTCTGGCCCTGGTGGCCTATGGCTCCTGGGGCTTGCTGCGCGAAACCGTGCAGCTTAGCCTGCAAGCCGTGCCCGCCAGCATCGACCTGGAGGCCGTGCGCCGCTTTCTGCTGGCCCGGCCCGGCGTGGTGGAAGTTCACGATTTGCACGTGTGGCCGCTGAGCACCAGGGACACCGCCCTGACGGCTCACGTGGTGCGCCCCGGCAGTTCCCCCGACGCCAACCAGTTTCTGCAAAGCCTGCAGCACGACTTAGTGCACGAGTTCAACATCGGCCACTGCACCATCCAGATTGAGCAGGATACCGCCGTGGCGGGCCACCACGGCTGCTGCGACGCGGAAAACGTGGAAGACTCGTTGGTGGCCACATCAGGGAAATCTTAAGTAATATGCGGGCCTAAGTCTTACTCCGCTCCTCCCCGCATGGCCCTCACGTCCCGTCCTGATTCCCCGCCCAAAACCGCTTCTCTGTTCAGCGCCATCGTCATCGTGGCCTCGCTGGGCTACTTCGTCGACATCTACGACCTGATTCTGTTTAGCATCGTGCGGGTCAAGAGCCTCAACGAGCTGGGCATCACCGACGCGGCGGCCGTCACCGACCAGGGCTTGTTCCTGATCAACATGCAGATGGGCGGCATGCTGCTGGGCGGCATCCTGTGGGGCATTCTGGGGGATAAGCGGGGCCGGCTCTCGGTGCTCTTCGGCTCGATTCTGCTCTACTCCCTGGCCAACCTGGCTAACGGCTTCGTGCAAACCATCGACCAATACGCCTGGCTGCGGCTGATTGCCGGCGTGGGCCTAGCCGGCGAGCTGGGCGCGGGCATCACCCTGGTTTCCGAAACCCTGCCCAAGGAGAAGCGCGGCTACGGCACCATGATTGTGGCCACCGTGGGCGTGTCGGGGGCGATGCTGGCCTACTGGGTGGGCGAGGCGCTGGGCTGGCGCAACGCCTATTTCGTGGGCGGCGGCCTCGGGCTGGCCCTGCTGGCCCTGCGCGTGGGCGTGTACGAGTCGGGCATGTTTGAGCAGGCCAAGCAGGCCGAAACCGAGCGGGGCAACTTCCTGAGCCTTTTTACCAACGCCCCCCGCCTGGCCCGCTACCTCAAGTGCCTGCTCATCGGGGTACCGCTGTGGTTCGTGGTCGGCATCCTGATTACGCTGGCCCCCGAGTTTGGCCGGGAGCTGGGCATTACCGGCGAGGTAACGGCCGGTCTGGGCGTGTTCTGGTGCTACTTCGGCCTCGTGTTCGGCGACTTTGCCAGCGGCACGCTCAGCCAGGTGTTGCGCAGCCGCAACCGGGCGTTGCAGCTGTTTCTGGTGCTGTGCGGGCTGCTCTGCGCGGTGTATCTGTTCGTCCTCCGGGGTGCTTCGCCCACGGCTTTCTACACCGTGTGCTTCGTGCTGGGCTTCACCGTGGGCTTCTGGGCCTTGTTTGTGACGGTAGCCGCTGAGCAGTTTGGCACCAACCTGCGGGCCACGGTGGCTACCACGGCGCCCAACTTCGCCCGCGGCTCGGTGGTGCTGCTGGTGCCGTTGTTCAAGGGGCTGGCCGGGCTGCAGGTGGGCGGGCAGCCGCTGGGCATCATCGGCAGCGCGGCCATTATCGGGTTGGTGTCGTTGCTGGTGGCCTTCTGGGCCGTGAGCACCCTGCCCGAAAGCTACGGCAAAGACCTGGACTACCTGGAGGAATAAGCCGCCCAATTACCAACTATGGCAAGCCCGGTACGTTACAGGGTAAATAGTAACTCTTCCCAAGTCATGAAAAAGATTCTTGTCATAGTTGCTGGTGCCGTGCTTTTCCTCAATAGCGCCGCCCACGCCCAAACCATGCCCACCGACACCGCCCAGGCCCGCCTGCAGATGCAGCAGCAGCGCACCGCCGACGCCAAAGCCGTGCTGTCGGCGCAGAAAGAGCAGGCCAACAGCAGCAGCAGCGCCGTGGCTGATACCAAGGCCCAGCTCCGCCAGCAGAAAGCCCAGCTGAAGGAGCAGCAGGTAGCCGCCAAGGAAGCCCGCCGCCAGGAAAAATTAGCCAAAGCCACCCTCAGCGAGGAAAAGAAGCGTACCCGCGCGGCCAAAAAAGCCGCCAAAGGTGCCTAGCTGCACTCTGCTGCCCATTAGAATAGTACACTCCGGCCGGTAGGTCGGAGTGTTTTTTATGTTCCCCCTTCCCCTTTTCCACACCTTCACTTTTCTGCAGTATGGCCGACCAACCGACGAAAAACAAGCCCATGTATTACCCCTGGCACCACTTTGTGCTGCTGCCCGCGGCCCTGGTGCTGGCCGGCTACGGCATCCGGCGCTACCTGAACGTGGCCGGCAACGACGACGAGATTTCGCGCCTGTGGTTTACCGTGATGCTGCTGGCCGTGGTGGGCCTGGGCGTGCTCGTGATGCTGCGCCAGCACTACGCCCTGGCCCTGCAGGACCGCCTCATCCGGCTGGAAGTGCGGCAGCGCTACTTCGAGCTGACCGGCAAAAGCCTGCGCGCCTGGGAGCCCCAGCTGCAAATGAGCCAGATTCTGGCCCTGCGCTTTGCCGGCGACGCCGAGCTGCCGGCCCTGGTCGAAACGGCGGCGAAGGAAAAGCTCAGCTCCAAGGATATTCAGGCCCGGATTCAGGACTTCCAGTTCGACTATCTGCGGGTCTGATCTGGGTGGCCGGGACAGGAAATGCCGGGGCATGGATTTTTCCGCCGACTTTTGTGTTACCCTAAGCCCGGCCCTCGGCCGGCCTGTTCCCCGAACCTCAACCAAGCGGGAGCTGCGGCTCCTAATTTCGTATGATTCTCTACAACGTTACCACCAGCCTCGACCCGGAAATTGCCGAGCAGTGGGTTGCCTACATGCGCGACACGCACATGCCCGACGTCATGGCCACCGGCTTTTTCCTGAAAAGCCAGCTCTGCCGCATGCTCAACGAGGAAGACAATGGCATTACCTACGCCTCGCAGTACTACTGCGTGAGCCTCGAGCAGCTGGAAGAATACCAGCAGGTAGCCGCCCCGGCCCTGATTCGGGAAATGGAAAAGCACTTCGGAGGCCGCTACGCCTCCTTCCGCACCATGCTGGAAGTCGTTGATTAATGTGCTGATGTGCTAAAAATGCGCGGCAGTTAATTTTTCAGCCGCCGACGTGGTACGTTGCGCGTGAATTGGAAGGGTCTTTTCGAAAGAAGAGGCCCTTTCTTTTTATATTCAACTTCTGCGATCCATGCCTGCCGCGCCCTCCTCTGGTCTAAGTGAAAGTTGCCGTCGTTCAGCGGCACATTTATCACATTAGCACTTGAGCACATTTCCCACATTCCCACATTAGCAAAATGAGTCTGAACCCGATTGTCTTGTCCATTCCCATCTACTTCACCCTGATTGGGGTGGAGCTGCTGGTCGAGCGGCTGCAGCACACCGAGCGGTACCGGTTTCACGACGCCATTACCAACATCAGCTGCGGCATGACGTCCCAGATTACGGGCGTGCTGCTCAAGGTCGGCGTCATTGGCGTGTACGAGCTGCTCTACACCCACTTTGCTCTGTTTCACATTCCCCAAACCTGGGCCTGGGGCGTTGTGCTGTTCATCCTGGCCGACCTTTGCTACTACTTCGCCCACCGCTACTCCCACGAAATCAACTTTTTCTGGGGCGGCCACGTGGTGCACCACCAGAGCGAAGACTACAACCTGTCGGTGGCCCTGCGCCAAAGTTCGTTGCAGGGCTTTTTCACCTTCCTGTTTTACCTGCCCCTGGCCGTGCTGGGCTTCGAAACCGAGTTTTTCGTCTACGTTTCGGCCCTGGTCACGCTCTACCAGTTCTGGATTCACACCGAGTTTATCGGCAAGCTGGGCCCGCTGGAATGGGTGCTGAACACCCCGTCTCACCACCGCGTACACCACGGCCGCAACCCCAAGTACATCGACAAAAACTACGCGGGCACCTTCATCATCTGGGACCGGCTGTTCGGCACTTTCCAGGTGGAAGAGGAAACGCCGGTCTACGGCATCACCACCCCGGCCCGGTCCTGGAACCCGCTGTGGGTGAACGTCAACCACTACTTCCAGATGCGGGAGCAGCTGCGCGAAACGCCCGGCCTCTGGAACAAGCTGCGCGTTATGTTCGGCCGGCCCGGCTGGCGGCCCGCGGCCCTGGGCGGCCCCCACCCGATTCCCGACGTCAGTGCCGAAACCGTGCAGAAGTACACCACCAGCGCACCGCGCACCGTCAATTTCTACGTGCTGCTGCAGTACGTGGTGCTGCTGGGCGTGGCCGCCGTGTTTATGTTCACCCAGAAAGACATGGCGCCCGCCGTGCGCTACGCCGTAGCCGCCTGGTGCATGTGGACGGCCGTAGCCTGCGGGGCTTTGTTCGAAGCCAAGCGCCCCGGCTACCTGCTGGAGCCGTTGCGCCTGGTGGCTTCGGTGGCTTTGCTGCTGTTTGCCCTGCGCGGCTCTACCCTGTTTGGGCCCGCCGCGGCCGGCGGCACCGCGTGGCTGGCCGTTTCGCTGCTGTGGGCTTACTCGTTCCGGAAAGTATTTGCCTCCACGGCGGCCACCACGGCCGCGTCGCACGCATACGCCTGAAGCTGGTCGGCGGTCATGTTGCCGTTGAACCACTCCGGGTCGAGGTTGGCCCCGATGCGCTTGTAGAAGCCGATGGCGGGCTCATTCCACTCCAGCACCTGCCACTTCAGGCGGTAGGCGCCCGTGCGGCGGGCCTCGGCCACCACGGCGTCGAACAGCTTCTTGCCGATGCCTGTGCCCCGGGCCGCCTCGGTCACCACCAGGTCTTCCAGGTACAGCATCCGGCCCTTCCAGGTGGAGTAGGCGGTATAAAACAGCGCAATGCCCAGAATGCCCTGCTCGGGCGTTTCGGCCACGAAAAAGCCGAAGATAGGCTCGGACCCAAACCCGTCGCGGTGCATGTCGGCCAGCGTATTAGTCACTTCCTCGGGGGCCCGCTCATAAATAGCCAGCTCCACAATCAGCTCGTGCACGCGGGCCAGGTCGTCGGGCCGGCCGCGCCGGATGGTAATGTTTGCCATGGGAAGGTAAGGGTTGATTTGGAGTAGAGAGGAGCCGACTTAGAAGAGAACGTCATGTCGAGCAACGCGAGACATCTCGCGTGCAATGGTAATCTGATTACTACTGCACGCGAGATGTCTCGCGTTGCTCGACATGACGTTCGAGACCAGAAGCCCCACTAAAAACACCAGCGCCCACCTGCTCACAACCGGGCAGATGGGCACTGGAATAAAAAGCCCGAAGGCGGACATTACATCTGGGGCTGCATCTTTTTGATATCCTCGGTGGCATTAGCCGCGTTGATTTCGCGCGTAGCCGGGTTGGGGGCTGCCGTTTTGCCGCCGGTGGTGTCGGGAGCGGCCGGAATGGGGGGCAGCGCCTGGGTGGCTACATCATCGTTGGTTTCGTAATCAGGGTTTTTGCACGAGGTAACGGTCAACGACAGCAGCGAAGCGCCGGTCAGCAGACCGAGCAGGAACTTTTTGTTCATAGTAAGCCGAAATAAGACAGGCGTTTGGGACTTTGGGGCCGCAAGATACGAAGCGACGCCCGCGAAACCTACCTACGGCTCAGCGCCCCATTGGATACGGATTGACGCCCATGTTCTGGAAGGCAAACGACCACACGTCGGCCCACTCCTGAATCTGCAGGGCCGTGCTCTTGCCCGCCCCGTGCCCGGCATTCACGTCCACCCGGATCAGCTGGGGATTATGGCCGGCATTCAGTTCCTGGAGCGTGGCCGCAAATTTAAACGAGTGCGCGGGCACCACCCGGTCGTCGTGGTCGGCGGTGGTAATCATCGTGGCCGGGTAGGTGGTGCCGGCCCGCAGGTTGTGCAGGGGCGAGAATTTGTAGAGGTTCTTGAACTGCTCGTAGTTGTCGGAAGTGCCGTACTCGGGGGCCCAGTTCCAGCCGATGGTGAACTTCTGGTAGCGCAGCATGTCCATCACGCCCACCGCCGGGAAAGCCACGTGGGCCAGCTCGGGCCGCTGCGTCATGATGGCGCCCACCAGCAGGCCGCCGTTGGAGCCGCCGGCAATGGCCAAGTGGTGGGAGTCGGTGTAGTTCTGCACCGTCAGGTACTCGGCGGCGGCAATGAAGTCGTCAAACACGTTCTGCTTGTTGGGCGTCATGCCGGCCTGGTGCCAGGCTTCGCCGTATTCGCCGCCCCCGCGCAGGTTGGGAATAGCCAGAATGCCGCCGTTTTCGAGCCACAGCATGCGGGCCACGCTAAAGCCCGGCGTCAGGGAAATGTTGAACCCGCCGTAGGCGTACAGGTACGTCGGGTTCTGGCCGTTGAGCTTGATGCCCTTCTTGTGCACGATGAACATCGGAATCTTGGTGCCGTCCTTGCTGGCGTAGAACACCTGCGTGGTCACGTAGTCCTGGGGGTTCACCTCCACTTTCGGGGCCCGGAACACGGTGCTTTGCTTCGATTCCAGGTCGTAGCGGTAGATGGTGGTGGGGTAGGCAAAGGAAGTGAAGGCGTAATATACGCTCTTCGCGTCGCGGCGCCCCCCGAAACCGGCGGCCGTGCCAATGGCCGGCAGCTCGATGTCGTTCTGGAACTCGCCCTTCTCCGAGTACACCTTCACCAGGCTGCTGGCATCCTTGAGGTAAGTCACGATGAGGCGGCCGCCGACGTGGGCCACGTCTTCCAGCTTGTTTTCGCCCTGCTTTAGTATCTCCTGCCAGTTGGCCTCCTGCGGCTTTTTGGGGTCAATCAGCACGATGCGGTAGCGCGGGGCCTTGTAGTTGGTGAGCACCAGCAGCTGCCCGCCCACGTTGCCAATCACCGAGTTGTTGTGCTCGTAGCTGCCGATGAGGGTGGTAAACTTGGCAGCCTGCTTGGGGTCGGTTAGGTCGCGCACGGCCAGGCGGTTGCCGTCGGCCTTGCCATCGGTGGTGTAGAGCACCAGAAACCGCTCGTCCTCGGTCGTACCCACCGTGCGGAAGCCCAGGGGCATGGTTTTGTCCTCGTACACGAGCTTGTCGGCGCTCTGCGCGGTGCCCAGCTTGTGGAAGTACACCTTGTGAAACTCGTTTTTGCCCGACAGTTGGTTCTGGCCCGCCTTGGGCGCATCGTAGCGGCTGTAGTAGAAGCCGTCCTTGGTCCAGGCCGCCCCCGACACCTTCACCCACTGCAGCTCATCTTTCAGCGGCTGCCGGGTTTTGAGGTCGAGCACCTTCATTTTCTGCCAGTCGGAGCCGCCGCCCGAGGTGGCGTAGGCCAGGTAGCGGTGGTCGTTGGAGAAGTAGGTGCCGGCCAGGGCCGTGGTGCCGTCAGTAGAAAACTTGTTGGGGTCGAGCAGCACGTCGGGCTGGCCTTCCTGCCCGTTTTGCTGCACGTACATCACGGCCTGGTTTTGCAGACCGTCGTTTTTGGAGAAGTACAGGTTGTCGCCTTCAATCTGGGGCACGCCAAACCGCTCGTAGTTCCACATCTTGGTCAGGCGGTTCTTGATCTGCTCCCGGAACGGAATTTTCTCCAGGTAGCCGAACGTAACCTTATTCTGCGCCGTCACCCACTCCTTAGTTTCGGGCGAGTCGAGGTCTTCGAGCCAGCGGTAGGGGTCGGTTACGGGCGTGCCGTGGTAGTCGTCGGTATGGTCGATTTTGCGGGTCTTGGGGTATTCCACGGTCAGTTGGGGCAGGGTGGCCAGGGCCGCCGCGCCGCGACGACTAGGGCCAGTGGTTTCAGCAGTAGGCATTTCCGTCAGGGGCCGGCGGGCCGCCACGTCGTTGGCGGGCTGGGTCGATTTGCAGGCGGCCAGGGCCGTCAGCGCCAGTAGCGGATAGGATAGTTTGCGCATACGATACGGAGCGGAGAAAGGAGGATGGGGGCCGAATATAAACCCATCTGCCGCAAACTGCGCGGATTGCGGGTTTTGTTTGGTTTTAACGCGCGGAAAAACACGCTTTCGAAACCAGCCAGTCGTTAGTCCAGGTCCTGATAATAGTCGTAGAAATTACGAGCAATGAGCTCCGACTTGGTGGCAGGCCGCAGCTCGGAGTCGCCGAAATAGCCTTCGCCACTCAGGTACCAGCACTGCCCCACGTCACAGATAATGATTTCAGCATCTGTCTCTGAATACCAGGCTTCCAAGGCCTCAAGTTGAATTTTCTCCGACCAGCCCGTGGTGTAAACGGCCAATTGATACAAGGCACCATTTACGGTTTCCAAGAATGGACGCAAATCCCGTCCGGCAAATGGCGGCAGGTCTTTGCTGGCGTTCCAAACCAAAACCATATAGTTGATGCGTCGCCTGAATTCAGCCACAGAGTAGGCTGAAACCGGCAGCTCATCTACTTGCGCTTCGATAAAAAGGCGAACTCCTAAATATTCCCGAAGCGCCTTCGTGCTGTGATGGTCAATCAGGCTCTGTACTTCCGTAGCTGCACAGTGCTGCAATTCTACCAGCATTGCCCGTTCCTGTTCGGCTGGCATGGTTGCTATGCTTTCCAGGCGGGCTACTGCCTGGCGTATGCGAGTGCTGAAATGCATGATTGCATTAGCGTAAGTTGATGCTGGTCATGCGCCCGATTTTGGGAATTACCTGAATCAAAAACCGCTTGTTCTGGCCTTCCTGGCTCCCCCGGTAGCGGCCGGTGCCGAAGAAGCCGCTGCCGCCGATGATAAGCTCAATGCCACTGTCCTGGCTGAAATCGAGGCCGTTTTGCTTCCAGAAGTTGAGCAAATTTAGGGCGCGGCGGTAGCTGAGCTGGTAGGTGAGCTGCTCTTCGGAACGGTTGCGCGCGTCGTTGCCGGCGTAGCGGGCGGCCATGCCCTCCACAATGACCAGGTAGCGCACGGGCTGCTCGGTTTTGATGGTTTTGAGCACGGAGCGTAGGGTTTGGCCGGCCTGCAGCAAGGCGGGTTTGTAGGCATCCTGGATTTCGTCACGCCCCGCCTTGAACTGCACCGGCACCAGCAGCTCGTGCCGCTCCAGCGTTGGGTCGTAGCGGAAGTATTTACCTTCCAGCCGCTGCAGCGAGCGGCGGATTTTGGTAATCTGCTCCAGCTCCTCGGCCTTGGCTTTCAGCTCCCCGTTGGCCTGCTTGAGGTCGTGCTCCCGGTCTTTGAAGAGCTTGAAGCTGTACACGAACAACACCAGCATCACCACGAAAAGCGAGGTCATCAGGTCCACGTAGCTGGGCCAGAAGAAGTCGTTGGAAGAGCGGTTTTGCGGGTCGTTCATGGGGTGGGGTATCAGTCGTTATAGAACGTCATGCTGAGCGAAGCAACGCGAAGCCGAAGCATCTCTACCGCTTCGTTGCACTGACGTTGTTACTTTGCAGCCGACTTAATTCAAGAAACTTATGCCATCCAAAGAAGACAAACAGAAGCGGAAGGAAATTCTGGCGGGGCTTTCTGCAAAGCATAAAGCGGAAAAGGTAGCCAACCTACCGTTACCGCTTACTGAGTTGAAAGCCCTGTTCGATTACCTTGATGAGCAGCTTGGCGAAACAGATTGCGACGACACGTTACGGCTGACGCAGCAGTTTCTGGAATCCCGGAATATTCCGGTGGCTCCCATTACAGCTTGGCTAGACACGTATGGCGGCTATTGTGACTGTGAGGTGCTAGCAAATGTGGAAGAGAAGTTTGAGAATGTATTATAGTTGCTGCGGCTATGCCTTTCAGCTGGCAGAAGATCCTTCGCTCTGCTCAGGATGACAGTTTAGTTTGGCAACGAAGCGGTAGAGATGCTTCGACTACGCTACGCTTCGCTCAGCATGACGTTCTGGATGGCGAGTTTTACACCGGCTTTACCCCGCCGAATAAGCTGTCCATAAACCGCTGAAACCGGTTCTTGGAAGTCGCCTTGACCAGCACCGTGTTCAGGTTCGACAGCTCGGAAAGCAGCTTGGCCTGAATCTGAGAGTCCAGCTCGATTTTGCGCAGCAGCTCGCGCTGGGTAGCCGACACTTCCCGGCCGAGCACGTCCTGCTGGGCGTTGAGGTTCTTGAACGGCTCCAGATACTGCCGGATCCGGTCAAAGACGTTATCCTCGTTGAGCTTCTGGAAGTGCTGGCTCCACTTTTCGTAGGCTTGCTGGGCATCCCGCTCGTGGAAGCTCAGGCGCTGCTGCATCAAATCGGTGAGGCGGCCGGTGGCCTCGTCGAAGTACTGCTCGGTGCGGGCCGCCACGTTGCCCATCTCCTTCTGGTGGCGCTGGAAGAAGTCGAGCTGGTGCTGAATCAGGTTGTCGTGCTGGCCGATGTACTGGCCCACGTTATTAATACCCCGCTCGAAGCCCACGAGCCGGTCCAGGATGCTGCTCACGGCCCGGGCGGTGGCGGTGCCGTCTTCCAGCATCCGGTTGAGCCGCTCCTGGTAGCCCACAAACTGCTGGAACATTTCGGCCGACTGGCTCACCTTCTCAAATACGGCCACGTTGGCCGAGGCCATCTTGTCGAACCCGATTTCGTTGAGGCGCATCAAAAAGTCGCGCTGCACCTTCACGTTCTCGGTGAGCGTACCAATGACGGGCTCGAAGATGGTGACCTTGCTGACGAAATCCTGGTTGAAAGCATCGAGCACCGCCTTCAGGTTCGACAAGCTGCCGGCCATATCCGAGTGCAGGATGGGCAGCAGGCGGGCCTGCAGGAAGGTGTAGTAGTTGTTTTGGGCCTGGTCGAGCTGCTGGTGGGCGTTGCGCACGAGGCCGTTGCCGAGCAACGTCAGCAAGAGGCCCACGAAGGAGCCGGTCATGGCAATGAGGACGCCGGTCAGGAAGGGCGTCAGGGCCTGGTCGTCCGATACGCCGTTGCGGGCAATGCCCACCAAGCCCAGAATTACGCCCAGAAACGTTCCCAGCAAACCCAGGTAGAGCGGGGTGGCCACGTTGGCCTGCACCGCGTTTTCCAGCACCTGGCTCTGGCGCTCGGAAATGTCCTTGAGGATGCTGAAATCGGCCGCGCCCTTGTTGTAGCGCAGGTAGCCGTTGGTGTCGGCAATGATTTCCTGAAACTCCGGCGTCACCGCGTCGCCCTTGATGATGTCGACCGGAAAAGAGCCTTCCGGGGCGTTGGCCGCGTAGTCGGGCAGGTCGAGGCCCTCGGGCGTTACCAGGCGGCGCTCCACGCGCAGGGCGTTCTTGTCGGGGTAGAACTGGCTGAGCCGGCGGGCCTGGCTGCGGGTTTGCAGAAACGTGCGAATCTGCAGGCCCACCACAATGGCAACAACAACGACTTCGAGGATTATTTCGAGCATGAAAACTTCAACGGGAAGAAAGCACAAAGGTCAGCGCAAAACCGCTGACCTGCCACTCAATATGCAAAAAAGCGCACGATGCTGCTTTAAGACGATCTGCTCTCCACAAATCCTGCTATTAGTAAGAACGTCATGCTGAGCCTGCCGAAGCATCTCTACTGCAACGCTAATTAAAATTAGTTTGGCGGTAAAGATGCTTCGCCAGGCTCAGCATGACGTTCTAAATAGTTGGGCCTCCCTCCTACTCAAAATGAATAGCCGCCTTGTGCTCGATCTGCCAAGCCCCATTGCCTTTAATTAGCGTGCCGGCCTTATCCGTCACGATGCGCGACACGGGGCCATTGGGCTGCTGGTAGGCGCAGGCTTCGCGCAAAGAATACTGGGCGCTCTGAATGGCGTAGGCGTGGACGCCGACGTTGGAAGTCACCCGGAACGTGGCCCGCTCGGGCACCCGCGGGTCGGGCGTTATTTCGTAGATGCTATCGTGCTGGGGCTGTTCCTGCAGGTCGTAGTCGCTGAAGCCGCCATTGACGGGCACCTTTACATAGTAGCGCGTCGGGGCGGGTGGCGCCGGCGCGGCGGCTACGGGAGCGGCTGGCGTCTCCCAGGTTTCGGGACCAGGCAGCTGCACCGGCGGCACGAGGCTGTCGAAGTCGTCGCGCGGGGCTGAGGCCGGGGAGCCGGACGGAATGGGCATCGGCGGCTGAGCCGTTTCGTGCAGCGGCGCCGGCGGCGAAAAAGTTGTAGGAGCCGATTCGATGTTCTGAAACTGGTTCGGAACCGGGGCCGCGGGGGGAGCAGGAGCAGCTGGAGCCGGAGCTTGCGCTACCGGACGAACCGGCGCGGGAGCTTGGGGCGGAGTGGGCGAAGCCGGCCGGGCCGGACTATTGGTGGCCCGGGGTTGCGCGGCGGCGGTTGGTTGCGGAGCGGGCTTCTCCATCCTGGCAGGCGGGGCTGATGTCTGGCGTTTAGCCAGTTCCTCGGCTACGCGCTGCTGCACGATGCGCTCAATCTCGCGCTGTAACTCCGGCGTCAGGCGCTTGGGCGCGGCAGCGGCGGCCACCACGCCGGCCGACGGAGCACTGCTGGTCAGCGCCGCCGCCTTCACCGATTCCAATTCGCTGCGGTGGCGGTCGGCGCGGGTGCCCAGGGCGCTGATGCTGCGGCGCAGCATCACGTAGAGGAAGATGCTGAGCAACGACAGAATCAAGGCCAGCGGGGCAAACAGCTTGCTCATCAGGCTCTCGCTGCCCGCGGCTTGGCGAGGAACCGCAGCATCGGCGGCTAAAGCGCCCTGCCCTACCCCGGCATCCGAGCCAGCCAAGGCTGCTTCGTCCGCTACGGCAGTGTCTTCGGTATCGGCCGCGCCGGCGGTTACGTCACCGTTGGGGTCGGCGGGCGGGGTGCCGTTGGTCACGTAAGCGTCGAGCTGGCCCTTAAGCGTTTTGAGGCGGGCCATACGCTCCGCGTCAGCCTTGCGGGTTGGGGAAGCGCTGAGCTTATTGATGATTTCTGTAGTCAGCTTCTGCAAGCGCGACTTATCAGTGCCCAGGCCCTTATACATCGTGCCCTTGCCTTCAAGCGGCTGGTAGAGCATGCTGTACACCTTCTGGCTGTCAGCCTTGATGCTGGTCACGAAGTCCGGCAACGACCCGCCGCAGTTCAGGCTACTTTTCAGGTTGGGGCGGTTGTTGTCATCGTACACGTAGCGCACCGTGGCGCACCAGATCTGCACCTTCTGCTCATCGAGCGTGGGCTGGCCCAGGGGCGTTTGGGCGTGGGTGGCCGTCGAAGACAACAGCCCGGCAAGCAGCAAGGCGCAGGAAAGGAAAATCCTCATGAAGGTGGGGTATTGAGGATGAGAAATTATTCTAACAGCGAGGCAGAAGCCTTTCTATTCGTCTAGTTCGGGAAACTCCCCAACCGACCAAAATTCACCTTTTGGCTCAGACTCTAAACTGTATTGCTCAATGAAAGCCTGGCTTACGTTGACCTTCTTGGAAAGCCACGTAGACATCATGTGGTCGTAAGCCTGGAGTAGATAGTCTTGACCGAGCATGATATCGAAATGGTCAATTCGTCTGTGAAGCCGCTTGAGTTGGATTAACTCCAGTAGCATCAGCTTTTCGGTCAGCGGTATCTTATACGTCCGGGGCTCAGTTGGAGAAACTCCAGCAGCTTCCAGGTCAGGAAGCAACTCATCGTAGCTGGCAAAAAAGCCGAATACCGAGTCCTGCGGTATTAACTCCAGAACTTCCGCCAAGAAGGTTGCTTCCTGATCTATCATTACCCGTTCGTCATCAGCTCCCGGCTCAGGTTATACAGGGCCTGCTTGAGCGGGTAGAAGAACAGCGTTTCGGGCAGGGTTTCGCCCTGGCCGAGGTTGCGGCCAATCTGGTGCAGGCCCAGGTTGAGGCTATCCTCGATTTCGCGCAGCAGCATTTCCTTGATGCGGGTGCGGTCCACGTCCACACCGACCTCGCGCATGAGCGGGGCCACGTCGTCGTTGTCGAGCACGATTTCCAGGAAGCGCTTGGTGTTGTCGATGACGCTCTGCTTGAGGTCGGCATCCACCTGTGGAAGCTTGAGGCGGCTGGTGTCAATGTCCTGACCCTCGGCGGCGCCGTTGAGCTTTACGGTGCGAATCTGGTCGAAGTCGGCGGCGCTGGTGGCGCTTTCCTCAAACAGGACGCCCCCGTTGGTCGTCGCCTCCTTGGGGTTGTCGGCCAGGATGACGCGGAAGTTCTGGGGCGCTTCCTGGCCCGTGGCGGCCTTGAACACGGCTTTGCTGATCTTCTCAATGGCGGCCATGCTGGCGCCGCCGCTGAGCAGGCGCAGGTAGAGGCTGCCCTTGCCCGAGAAGCATAGGTAGCGCGGGGGCTTGAGGCCGAGGTGCTGCACGAGCTGCGCCACGTGGTAGACGATGGCCGTGTAGTGCAGGTAGAACAGCACCCGCAGCTGCCGCCCCTTGCCCAGGCCGAGGCTCTGGGTGAAGCGCAGCGCGTCATTGTAGGTGAACAACAGGCTGGTCACGTCGGCCGAGCCGAAGTCGGGGTTTTGCAGGGCGGCGCGCAGGTAGCCCTTGTACTCCTGGTTTTCCTCCGAGTCGGGCAGGCTTTCCACGTACTGCACGCCGAGGCGGAGCAGGCCGTTCTGCTTGGGCGCCCCCTGGACGCGGGCGTAGCCGTCACCCCAGAGGTCGTCGCCGGCGAAGCGGAAGGACGAGCTGAAGGCGGGCTTCTGGTCGGCGAAGATCAGCAGGTCGGTGGTGCCGCCGCCGATGTCGATGTTGATGACGTTTTCGTCGCGGTTGGGCACTACCTGGTTCGTGGCCGTGAGGTAGTAGTACGGCGCCACCGACTCCGAAATGCACTGGGTGGGGCGGCGGGCCCGGAAAATCTGCTGGAAGGCCTCGTCCCAGACCTGCTGGAACTGGTTGCGCAGAAACATATCGAAGCTCAGCGGGGCAAACCACACCACGCGGGTGTCTTCCAGGATGCCGCCCTGCATGGCTGCCTTGTGCTTCATCAGCAGCAGAATCTCCTTGAAGAAGGCCGCAATGCGGTTCACGCCCTGGGGGTCCAGCTCGGCGCTCCACTTCAGGTTGGTCACGAAGCGGTTCTGGGGCGGCTGCCCGGTTTCGGTGTTGATGCTGAAGCCGATGTTGATGTTGCTGAGCACCTTGCTGGGCTCGTTGGCGTAGGAGTTCGTCTCGCACACGGCGGTCCGAATCGGAAACTCATACACCGAGCCGGCCTCGCCGATGATGCTGGGCACAAACTCGCGGTTCTGAATCAGCGGAATGTCGAACAGCTGGCCGGGGCCGCGCATGTAGCGCTGGTAGGCCGAGTAGCCGGTGTCGGGCAGCGGGGCGTTGAGCAGCTCCATCTGCAGGTCACTTTCGCCGATGGTGAACGGGCGCGGGTGGGCCGACGGACCGTCCGCGTAGGCCATGTGGGTGTTGCTGGTGCCGAAGTCCACCGCGAAGGTGAAGCGGCGGGTGCCGCGGTCCAGCTCCCGCCAGCGCGGCACGATGAGGCCCCGGGCCGGGGGCGCGCCGTGGAAGGCCGGCGGGCAGGTCAGCTCGGCCAGGTCGAAGTGGGTGCCGGTGATTTCGTAGTAGGTGCTGCCGGCCGTAGACACGCTTTTCTGGGTCCGCTCAAACTTGGTGGCCCGCTTCGACGCGCCCTGGTCCGTCAGCCGCTCGCCGCCCACGAAGAAGGTCAGGTCGTAGCGGCGTTGCAGCATCGTAGGCGAGTTGTCGGCGTCCACGAGCATGACCTTGTAGAAGTCGTTGTACTCGGGCTGGGCGCGCATCTTGTAGAACGGGAACACGCCCAGGCCGATGTTGGCCTTCACGATGCGGCCCTTCTCGGGAATCTCCCGGCCCTGCGCGTCTTTCGGATTCTGGGGGTTCTGGTAGTAGCTGCGCTCGAAGGTGATGAAGCGGCCGCCCTGCACCGGAATCCGCAGCGCGATGCGCACGTGGTTCAGGTCAATGGTAAAGGTGAGCAGCTCGGCCAAGTCGTGGTCGGAGAAGTACTCGAAGAACGTCTGACGCAGGGGCAACAGGTAGGGGAAGCGCGCCCGGCCCTGGGTGTCGGCCCCGTACTGGAACGTGACCTTGCCGGTGTGGAAGCGCTGGGCGTTCAACTCGTAGGGCAGCTCCACCAGGGCATCTTCCAGGAAGTCGCCGACGGTCAGGTACGGGTACTTGAAGCCTTTGCCGGGCAGCACGCGGTTTTCCAGGGCCAGCTCGTCGGCGTAGGGCACCGGGGTGCGGTCGTCCCAGGGCTGGCCGTTGAGATAATTGGCGCCCTGCATGGTCAGGTTGGGGCGCAGCACCAGCGGGGTGGGCCGGCTCTGGTTGGTCTGCCGGGTCGGCGCGATGAACAAATCCGAGCTGGTCACGGCCGACTGGTCGGCGCGGCTGGGCAGGGGCACGTGCTTCACGCTGGCCAGGTTGCCCTGGAAGTCGGCAATGGCGGGGTACTTGGTGGCAAACTGCTGGGCCGTGTGGTCGCCCTGCATCTGCATCTGGTTGATGCGGTTACGGTCGAGGCCGGCAAACACGCTGCCGGCAAACTCCCGGCGCTGCAGCTGCGGATAGGCCAGGAACAACTCGTAGACGAAGTCGCGGAAGGCCGGGGAACGGTCTTCGAGCAGCACCACCTGGTTGTCGAAGTAGTGGCCGCGGGCCTGAGCGCGCTCCAGATCCAGCTGGCGCACGGCCGGGGCGGTGAACAGCAGCGTCAACGGGGAAGTGCCACCGAGCAGCTGAGGCCCGCCGGGCATATTCGGCGACTCGTAGAACACGAGGTACATATCCGAGAAGTCCCGGAACCGCTCGTCCTGCAGAAACAGGCGCAGGGTTTCGCCCAGCAGGCGGGTGCCTTCGTCGCCTTGCATCCGCCGCAGCTCGGCCTCCACGTTCCAGCGGCGCAGGGTGATTTTGCGGCCGGCCTGGGTGTAGAGGTTGTAGTTGTAGAGGATTTCGAACAGGTCCCAGAAGTGCGACACCAGCTCGTGATACACCGAGCCGGGGTTGCGCTGCCCTTCCCGGGCGAGGAAATCAAAGGCGGTTTCAAACAGGTGCATCCGCGCAAACGGCGTCGGGATGCTCACCGCCACGTTCTTGGCCCGCCCGCCCGTGGGGTCGGTGACGGTATTGATTTCGGTGCTGGTGATGGGGGCGGTTTTCTGCCAGCCCTGCACCTGCTGGGAGCCGTTGTTATGAAGACGAAGGACTTTGGGCATATCGTGGACCCCACCCCCCGGCCCCCTCCCCTCCGGGAGAGGGGGAGCCAGACGATTTTTTGGGGAGTTTGTTTTTAGATTGAAATCTAGGAGCTACAACTAGAGCCCCTCTCCCGGAGGATTCTCCGCATGAAGGAGAGGGGATTGGGGAGGGGTCCGCTACACCACCTTCACCTTTTCCTCAAAGGCTTTATCCGTCACTCTATCGAACAGGGCGACGAGCTTGCGGAAGCTGTCGGGCTCATGGATGGACTTGGCCGCGTCGTTGAGCTGGTTGAGGAAGTAGTTCTGGCTGAGGCCCTTGTTGAAGAAGTCGTTCCACTTCTTTTCCACCGGCTTGCCCGCAATCATGGCGTTGAAGTCGTCGGTGGTTAGGTCGAAGGGGCGGAAGCTGCGGCGGTTTTGGCTGAGCTCCTTGAGCCACTCGTCGACGCCGTACTCGGGGCTGTGGAGGAAGTTATTGAGCTCCTTGAAGATGGGCTCGTTGCGCAGGGCGTGGGTCAGGTTCAGGTTGTCGTGGTAGGGTGCCTTATCGGTAGGCAGGTGCTGCTTGTGGTAGCGCGAGAAGTAGAGCAGCTGGGTTAGGTGCTTGGCAATCAGCTCCCGGCTTTCGTCGGGCAGGTGGCTGAAGTTGAGGTCTTGGGTGTCGGTGCCGAGGCCGTACTCGTGGAAGTGCGGCGCGCCGTTGCGCAGCTCGGCGTCGGAGTACTGCATGAAGTCGACCACGCTCAGGGCGGCCAGCAGCTCAATGAGGTGGGCCTTATTGCGCTGGGCCGTGCCGCCGGGCTGGTTTTCGTAGGGCGTGTCGGGCGTGTCGGCCAGGTAGTACAGCGCGTCGAGGCCCTGCAGGTTGTGCTCGTAGTAGCTGAGCGCGGCCTTGGTCTTGGTCAGAAAGGAGTTGGAGTCGATAACCGAGTTATCTTCCGATTGCAGGGCGAAGTAGGGCATCACCGTGACGGCACCCGTCAGGGCGCTACGCAGGTAGCCGGCGTTGCTGAGGCGGGTGTTGGGGTCCTTCAGGTTTTTGAGCAGCAGGGGGAAGCCCGCCGCGCCCGTACCGCCGAAGATGCTGGAGATGAAGAACACCCGGTCGCCGGCCTGGAAGTTGTCGGCGAAAAACCGGATTTCCGGCGACTCCACCACCTTGTTCAGCACGATGCTGCCCACGTTGGGCGAACCCCGGAAGCCGATAGTGAGCGGGCTTTCCAGGTTGTCCTGGGTGAAGAGCAGCTCCACGAGACCCTTGGAGTCCACCGACAGCTGGTCGTAGCTCAGATACTGGCGGAAGCTCTGGTTGATGCCGCCGAAGTCGAACACGAACGTATCCTTCACCCCGCCGTTGGTATCCGACGAGATGCTGCTGAGCGTGCTCATATCCGTCTGGAAGAAGCCGTCCTCGCGGGGGCCCAGGCGCTGGTAGATCTGCTGGTAGCTTTTGAGCATATCTACCGTGCGGTTCATGTCGCCGTTGTGGGCGTCGGGGTCGATGATGATGGGCACCACCCGGTCGCAGTTGGCCAGCTTCACGCCCGAAGCCAGCAGCATGGTCAGGGACCGAATCACGCGGGAGCCGGTGCCGCCAATGCCGAAAATGAACAGTTTAGCCATGTTGGAGTTAAAGTTTGGCGAATCTCCCCGGGGTAGATGATGCGGGGATGATGCAGTTTGAGGCTGCTGGTATGGTTGGGCCGCTACTGGCGCGGCTGCTTTGAGATGTAGGAAGCAGAGTTTGACTAGTGGTATTCCTCATCAAACGGCTTAGTGAGTATTCTGACCACTTCCTCAAATGAGGAAGCCTTGTCAAGCAGAGTATTTAGTGCTTCTGCGTCGCTGAATTGCGTGAGAACGTCATCATCTGCCTCAACGCACGCCTTCACGCGGTTCTTGAGTTCGGGTAAAGTGAAATTCCTTTGCAACAGCCATTCGCTTCTGACAACTATGCTTTTCGGATTGTAGAAGGTGTACGCCAACAGCTTCGTGACAACTCCCAATGGCTTCACCGCCTCCACTTGCCGGTGCCAGACCCGATTGGCCGAATCAAAAAACACTTCTTTTCCCGGTTTCGACCGTTGCAGAACAAGTAATGAAACCGTCTGCATTTTCTCCGGGACCTTAGCAATCCACAGGGACTCCTGAGGTGTCTGGCCGAAGACTAGCATGGGAAAAGCAGGTTGCATACCCTGACTTAACGCTTAAAAAGGAGTCGTGCTGGCGTTGGTGGAGCCGCGCTTGAGGATGACGGAGAACAGGAAAAACCAGAACAAGCCCAGAATGGCGTTCCAGGTCGACATCCAGTAGATATACGAGTGCGAGGCCACTTCCTGGGAATTGGCCTGCCAGATACCGATGATGAAGGCCAACAGGGCGTTGATGACCAGGAAAATCACCCAGTGCCGCACCTTATTAAATGTGGCCACGCCCATGGCCCGGTTGATGAGGTAGTAGAAAATCAGCACCATAGCCAACGACAGGCCGATGGTGAGCAGACCCACGTTGGGGAAAATCACCTCCCGGTACACCGGCGTTTCGGACGGGGGCTGGGGCGTGCCAATGAGTTCGTAGATAAAGCGGAAGAAGCCTTTCATGGGGGATTGTTGAGAGTTGAATGCTGGTTGTCAGGCGGTTGATTGTTGGTTGTTGATTGTTAAAACCTCAACAATTAACAACTCGCAATCAGCAATCAGCTTTTAAATTAATCTGCCGGCTGCAGGGTGAGTGGAATGGTGAAAATCGGGGCCTTACCCGGCCCGGCAGTCGTTACGGCTTCCACGCCGTCGAGCAGGGAACTGAGGGCAAAAGTCTTGGCGCCGGCCTGGTTGATGTTGCTGTCGTTTTTGGTGGTCCACTGCCCGACCCAGGCCGGGCGCTGATTTTGGAGCACGAGCTGGAGCGGGCGGGCGGCCTTACCGAGCTTGGTAACGCGCACTTTGACGAAATGCGTGTACTGGTTTTCGGCTCCGCTGCTGTTTTTAGTTTGGTCGGTGGCCGCAAATACGTCGATGATCTTCGCGTCGGTGTCTTGAGCTTGCAGTTTCATGTTGGGCTTGAGGTACTTCACGTCCCGAAACAGGCCCGGCAGTTGCTTCAAATCCAGGCCCACCACGAACTCCACCGGCTCCTTGGCCGACACGCTGCTGACGGCCACCGTATGGTAGGAAGCCCCGGCGGTCCGCTTGCTGGCATCTTTCTCGCCGTAGTACCAGGAGCCCACGTTCTGGAAGCGGCTGAGCAACGACGAAGCCGGCACCGGGTACTTCACGCCAAAGTGAGCCTGCTGGGCGGACTGCTTTTCGAGCAGCGCGTTATCAAAGCGGCGCACGGCGTCGGCCGGGCCAATCACCCAGAAATAGTACGGAATATCGGTGTCGCAGCAGCTGTTGATGCGCTTCACGCTCGAGGTCAGGGCCGGGTAGTAGGTACCGCGGAAGTCGGAGGTGTAGCCGTACACCGACACGGCCAGGTCCGGCTGCTGGGCTCGGTTGAGGGCGTCGGTAATATCGGTGCTGATGTAGGGAATGGCCCCGGCGTTTTTCGGGGAATAGATGAAGTCCGAAATCAGTACGCTGACCGAGTTGGGCGCGTAGTAATTGGCCACCAGCGTGTCAAGCACCGTAGGAATATCGGTGCTGCTGGCCGGCTGCTGAATCCCGCCGCGCACGGTCTGGGACAGTTGCTGGTACGAGTCGCGGTAGGGCTTCTCCTTGATGCGCAGGAAATTTTTGCGGGCCGCCGAGCTGCGGTTTACTTCTGACAGAAACTGCGCCACGTGCTGCTGGAAGCGGGTATTGGTGCCGCTGGTGCCGGTTTTGGGCATGAAGCCCTCCATCGAGCCCGACACCTCCAGAAATACGTTGACCTGAGCTAAGGGGCCAGCCACCGCAGCAGACACACCGGCGGGCGAAGCCGTAGTTTCTTGGGGCGCGGCAGCTGCGGGAGCTTCCGCAGACGGTACCTCGGTGGGTGTTTCGGCCCCGGCCTCCTCCTTGATATCCTTGCGGGAGTAGCAGCCGGGCAAGAGCAGCAGCCCCAGGGCCAGAGCCGGAAGCAGACGGAAAGAACTGGTCAAATGCATTCGAACAAATTAAGAGCCGTCGACGGTGCGCCGCCCTCTGCGTACTGCCGGCACGGCCGGCAGGTTGTGGGTGGAACGTACGTAAGGCTATAAAATTTTACGGCAAAAACCGCATATACACCCGGTCCCTCGACCAAGACCATGCGCCTCAGCGGCTTAAAACTGCGTTAGGCCGCACACAAAGCGGTAAAGTACAAGTATAGCGGCGGGCCGTTTGCCGACGGTTACGCATCTTGCACTAGCTCATCGGTGGGCTACGCTACGGTTTGCCATGCCTAACTCCCTACTCTGGATTACCTTGTTGAGTACTGCACTGCTCAGTTGTGAGTCGCGCCGGCCCACTACGGCGGCGGCACCGGCTGAGCCGGCCGCTTCGAGTGCGCGCCCCGCCGCCAGCTCCGCCCCAGCAGTTGCTCCCGCCCCCATCGTAGCCGATACCGTCGCGCCCTTTGCTACGCTACGCCTGGCCACTGATTCTGCGGGCAAGATTCCGACTGTCACGCTCGGTAGCCAGCAGTACCGGGTGCTGATTAGTGCCACCACCGACCCAACCCGCCGCCTGTCCGTGCCCCACGATCCGCTCGACTCGACCCAGGTAACCACGGCCGAAGATCAGGCCATAGCCTTAGCGGGCAGTTATGGCTACGACGTGACGTATACCGTGCGCCTGGTAGCGGCCAACGGTACGCCCAAGTTTACGACCACCCTGCACAAGGCCGACTTTGCCGCCGCTATGGGCCAGGAACATGTCAACGAGTCCTTTGCCGATGACCCCGAATTCTATGGCTACCTGCCTGGGTTCAACGCCTTAGCGTTTCAAGTGCCGCTGTATGTACACGACTCTGATGACGGTGGCGAAGCCCTCCTACTGCTGGATGCTACTACTGGCAAGCTGCGCCACGTGGGGCCACAGAGCTGGGCCTTTGGGGCCTCCGATAAAGTGACTTCTACTACCAACGGCCGCACGCTGCTCACCAGCTATGAAATAATACCCGCCAACGGTCGCCCCGTGAGCTTGGCGCGCAAAGACGAAGAAGTAGCCGGCACGCTGCTGCTCAACGACAATACTATTCTGGCCGTGTACGAAGGAGCCCAGTACGTTGCGGCCGATGGCGGCATAACGAACCGCAAAATTGGCGTCAACGCTCATTTGCTTACCCTCAACGGTCAGGAAATAGGCCGTTTCCGCTTCCACGGCACCTCCGCCGAAATGGGCTATGAGCTGAATTACCGCTACTTGGCGTCAACCGGCACGTACTATCTGTTCGATGAGAATGACAACACCCTCCGCCTGATTCCGCGCGACAAGCCGCTCGGGCACCGGCTTATCCGCCTACGCCAGCTACCTAAGTTTGCCGCTCCGCAACGGCCCACCGAGGTTCAACTCCACCTCAACACGGATTTAGGCAAGCGGCTCACGCTATACGTCGATACGCAAAGCGGTGCCTTGCGCTACCGGCTGTTTACCCCGAAGTACCCGCAGGGCTAGTCTGGCCCACGTGGCCTACAGACAAAAAGCCCCGGCGCCACTACAACTGCGGCGCCGGGGCTTCTGATTTTTTACGGTCTAAAATGGCTTAGCTATAGTCGATTTCGGTATTGTCGCCGATGTTCAGGCTGTGGTTCAGGCCCCGGAACGAGGCGTCCGAGCCCACGATGCAGTCGTGCATCACGGCCTGGCGCAACTCGGAATAGGAGCCGATGATGGAGTCGCTCAGGATGGTGTTTTTCACGATGGTCCGGTCGCCGATGGCCACGTTGGGGCCGATGATGGAGTGCGAAATCTGGCAGTCCTTGCCGATGCTGACCGGCGGAATGATGATGGTGTCGGGAAACTCGGGGTACTTGTTGCCCAGAAACTCGGGCCGGTTCAGCAGCTTGGCGTTGGCTTCGAGCAACGAATCTTTGCGGCCGCAGTCAAACCAGTGGTCGACGGGCGCGGTGGTCATCTGGGCCCCGTCCTGAATCATGAGCATCAGCGCGTCGGTGAGCTGGAACTCGTTGTGGGTACGCAGATCCTGCTCGATGATGCGCTCCAGGGCCGAAGCCAGCCAGGCCGGGTCGGCAATCTTGTAGAGGCCCACCAGCGCGTAGTTCGACTTCGGAATGCGGGGCTTCTCAATTACTTTGGTGACGCGGCCACTATTATTGGTTTCGACCACCCCGAAGATAGAGGGCGTCTTTACTTCCTTCACGGCCAGCACGTTGCCTTCGCGGCCCAGCATTTCGCGCAGGTCCACGTCCACGATGGTGTCGCCGAGCATGATGAGCACGCCGTCCTGGTCGTGACGGAAGGTGTCGCGGGCTAGCCACAGCGCGTGCCCGATTCCTTCGCGCGGCTCCTGCACCACGAAGGTGGACCGCAGCTGCGGGTAGTAGCGGCGCACGTAGCTTTCGATTTTCTCGCCCAGGTAGCCGATAATGAACACAAACTCCTCAATGCCGGCATCTTGCAGCCGGTCGATGATATGCCCCAGAATCGTGTTGCCGGCCACGGGCACCAGCGACTTGGGCTGAGTGTGGGTGTGCGGGCGCAAACGGGACCCGATACCGGCGACAGGGATAACAGCTTTCATGCAGTATGAAACAAGCGTAAGTCCGCAAAATAGTGAATCATTGCGGGAGCGGACCATAGAACAACCGCAATGAGTTGAATTCGTACTTGCAACCCGGCGGCAACCGTTGCCCGGGCAGTTAGTTTCCAATCTGAACTGCTACATTTCCCCCATTCTTCCCCTTTTCCTTTCACTCCCCTACCCTTTTGCTCATGAAACGTCTTTTTCTCTACCTGGTCGGCCTGATAGTGCTGTTGTCTCAATCTTCCTGCGGCTACAACAGCATGGTGTCGAAAGACCAGGCCGTGAAAGCCCAGTGGGCCAACGTGCAAAACAGCTACCAGCGCCGCTCCGACCTGATTCCGAACCTGGTGAACACCGTGAAGGGCGCCGCCAACTTTGAGAAGTCAACGCTGACCGACGTTATCAATGCCCGGGCCAAGGCCACCAGCGTGCAACTGTCCGGCGACAACCTGACGCCCGAAAACATCAAGCAGTTTCAGGAAGCCCAGAGCCAGGTAAGCGCCGGGCTGGGCCGGTTGCTGGCCGTGTCCGAGAATTACCCCGAGCTGAAGGCCAACGCCAACTTCCAGGAGCTACAGGCCCAGATTGAGGGCACCGAAAACCGCATCAACGTGGAGCGCGGCAAGTTTAACGCCGTCACCAACGACTACAACGGCTACATCAAGTCGTTTCCTAACAACCTGTTTGCCGGAATGTTCGGCTTCAAGGAGAAGCCTTACTTCGAAGCCGACGCCTCGGCTCAGAAAGCGCCTACGGTTCAGTTTTAATGCTTTTAGTGCTTGGTGCCTAGTCCTTGGTGCTTAGGAATTTCTTCCTGAACCCGCCCATCCACCTAAGCACCAAGCACCACGCACTAAGCACTACCATGACCAATCCTATTACCCCGGAGCAGGAAGCCGTGCTGGTTGCGGCCATCCGGCAGGCCGAAATCACCACTTCCGGTGAAATTCGGGTGCATTTGGAAGATACCTGCCCCACGCCCGAGCCCCTGGACCGGGCGGCCCAGGTGTTTGCCGATCTGGGCATGCACAACACCGCCCAGCGCAACGGCGTGCTGTTTTACCTGGCCTGGCAAACCCGGCAGTTCGCCGTCATCGGCGACTCGGGCATCAACGCGGCCGTGTCCGACGATTTCTGGGAAGTCACGAAGGAAACCGTGCTCGACCAGTTTCGGGCCGGCAAGTACGTGGTGGGCCTGGAGCGGGGCGTGCGCATGGTGGGCGAGCAGCTCAAGCGCTACTTCCCCTACGACGCCAAGACCGACAAAAACGAGCTCGACGACTCTATCTCATTTGGCGACCCTGCGCCGCCTCGCGTATGAGCAACCTCTCCCCCGTGCTGGTGCTGCGGCACTGGCTCCGCGTTTTTCTGCTGCTGGTTGGGCTGGCCCTCAGTGGCCTGAGCTACGCCCAGCAGCTTCCACCCCGCCCCAATCCGCCCCGCCTCGTCAATGACCTGGCCGACATGCTGCGCCCCGACGAGGAGCAGGCCCTGGAGCGGAAGCTGGTGAGCTACAACGACTCGACTTCCTCCCAGATTGCCATCGTCACGGTGCCTACCCTCGGCGACGACGAAATTGCCAACTACGCCCAGCAGCTGTACGAAAGCTGGGGCATCGGGCAGAAAGGCAAAAACAACGGCGTGCTGGTGCTGGTGGCGCAGCAGGAGCACCTGGCCCGCATCCAGACCGGCTACGGCCTGGAAGGTGCCATTCCGGATGCCCTGGCCAAGCGCATCATTTCCAATACCATCGTGCCCGCCTTCCGCGAGGACCGCTACTACGAGGGCCTCGACCGGGCCACCAGCCAGCTGATTGCCCTGGCCAAAGGCGAGTACCAGGCCGACCAGGCCCCACCGTCCCAGCGCGGCCGCCGGGACACGAGCGGCTCGGGCTGGATGTTCTGGTTGATCATTGGCGTCATCGTGCTGTTCATCCTGATGCGCAGCCGCGGCGGGGGCGGCGGCCGGGGCGGCGGGTTCCGGGGCGGCATGCTGCCCCCCATCATCTTCGGCGACTTCAGCGGCGGCCGCGGCATCTTCGGCGGCGGCGGGGGCGGCTTTGGCGGTGGCGGCGGTGGTGGTTTCGGTGGCTTCGGCGGCGGCTCTTCGGGCGGCGGCGGGGCCAGCGGCAGCTGGTAAGCAGCTTTTCCATTCCCAAATAAAAAAGGCCTGAACCGGAGCGGTTCAGGCCTTTTGGTTTATATCTGAGTTGTTACTCAACTACCACGCGCCGCGTGACGGGGCCCGCGGCGTAGTTTACGCGCAACAGATACACCCCGGCTTTTACTTTCCGCAGGGGCAAGGTCAATTCGGCTTGCGTGACTTCCTGCCGTAGCACAGCGCGGCCCAGGTTGTCGAGCAGCTGCACGGATTCGGGCTGGGCGGCTGCATCCAGGGTGAGGTTCAGCGCTTCGTGGGCGGGCACGGGCCAGGCCTGGGTGCGGGCTTCGAGCTGGGAGTTGCGCACGTGCAGCACGTTGGGGGCGGTCAGGCGCGCCAGGCCCGTAGTTGCCTGGCCACTGACCATATTGAAATAGCCTGCAATGAGAATTTTCCCATCCGGCTGCAATATGATGTCCTCTATGTCCGAATTGACCCCAGCATTACCAAAGGTAGCATCAGCCGAGCCGTCAGGCATTTTGCGCAGCAGGCCATTACCGTACGCTCCAACGAGTATGCGACCATTCGGCTGCAAGGCTAGGGCTTCTACCCAGCCAAAGGCGCCGTTGGTTGGCAGGTTGGGAGTAAATGTATTGTCGGCTGCACCGGTGGGCAGCAAGCGAAACAGGCCATAGGGCAAAGAGCTTGGGTAACCTGTATTGGTGAGGCCGCCTACCACGATTTTACCGTCGGGCTGCAGCCGCAACTCCTCCACATACGCATCGGGCACGGATTGGATAGGCGAAGAGAAAGTCGGGTCCAACAGGCCATTGGCCTGCAAACGCATCAAAGCATTATGCTTTATCGGACCAGGACCTAGCTGGCCAGCTCCTCCTATCAGGAGTTTACCATCGGGCAGGGGCAGCAAGGCTACGATATGACCGCCACCCTCAAAAGGATAGAAATCGGGGCTGGTCTGTCCAGTAGCCAGCAATAAATCCACCCCAAACCCATCTGTTACGTAGATCCTTCCGTCGCTTCGCAGTGCAAATTGAGTTACATAGCTGCGCACATAAACACCCTGCGGTCCTACCCATGTGTTGTCGAGGGAACCGTTGGGTAGCAACCGGACCAAGCTGTTGTTTGTGCCAGCTGCCTGGCCCACAGCCAGCACTTTACCATCAGGCTGCAGGACTATCTTTTGCGTACTCAACAGCGGGTTAGTCGTTGCCGCGAAGCTGACATCCAGGCTTCCATCGGTATTGAACCGGGCTATGTTGTTGGCCCGAACTCCGTTTACCTCATCGAACACACCAGCTGCCAGCACCTTGCCATCGGGCTGCTGCACGATGCTTTGCAGGGAACCACTCCTGAGTAATAACGGATTGAAATCCGCATCAATAGCTCCATCAGGGGCTAACAACACGACCGAACCGCGGCGGTTGGGCAGCATAAAAGAGGAACCGCCTACCAGCAGTTGGCCGTTGGGCTGTTGCTGGAGCGAATTTACGGATCCCAAAGATCTAGGCGCGCTAAAAGTAGCGTCGGGGGTACCGTCGGGGTTGAAGCGCGCCACTAGTTCTTTTGTCTGGTAGAGGCTATAGGTAAGGGGCACCACAATTTTCCCGGAAGGCTGCACCACAAAATCCGTGACATCGTTCCGATTGGTGATGGAAAGGCGGTACCCGGCGTTATCAGAAAACGACGGGTCCTGGGCACCGTTGGTCAATAGACGGCCAATAGACAAATTGGTGTTATTCAGAAACTTTAGCTCGCCCCCCAGCAAGATTTTGCCATCGGGCTGCAGCCCCACCATCGTTACGGCGGCACTGGTTGTAAAGGGCGAGGCGAAAGATGCGTCGAGGGCCCCGGTAGCTAGCAGCCGCGCCACACCCGCCGGCGCATCGAAGCTACCTCCTACCAGGATACGACCATCGGGCTGCAGGGTAATGTCGGCGACGGTGGTATTGAATACAGTACCCGGATCGAAGGATGTATCTACGGCACCACTAGCCAGCAGCCGAACCAAGTTGCGGCGTACGACCCCATTGTAACTGGCAAACGTGCCTCCCAGCAGAATTTTGCCATCTGCCTGCACCGCCGACGCGCGGGCCAGCCCGGTACCGCTGGCCATACCTGCATCGAAGCTAGCGTCGAGCGTACCGTCGGCATTGAGTAGCATCAGGTCCTGGCGCGTTACGCCATTAAACGTAATGGTTCCGTCACCGACAAGCAGCAGCTTGCCCGAGGGTAACACCCGCACGTTGGAGATGGTAGTAGAGGAAGTGACCTGCAAGCCGGCGACAGTGGTTGCGAAAGCCTGGTCGACGGTGTTATTAGCATTGTAGCGCACCAAAAATGTGCTGCCACCAGCGTCCGTTCGGCCGAAGTTGCCGACTACAAGCCTTTTTCCATCAGGCTGAGGCACGGCTGCAGTTACTGCTGCCGGCGTATAGAGGGTAATAGGCTGAAAGCTGGGGTCCAAGGCCTGGGCCTGGGTTGCGTGCGCCGCAAAGGTCATGAGCCAGCAGGCCAGCAACCGGTGTAAACGTACTTTCATGAAGTATAGGTTGGGTAAAAAAGGATGCAATATACCACCCATTCCTGCTCATAGAGGCTTGTTAACCAAGGATTGCCCCCGTTCAACTCACATCTGACCCACCTGCTTATAAACCGGCAGCTCATAAAACGGCCGCAGCAGCACCACTACATCCAGGGCGTCGGCCAGGGCCTGGTGGGCCACGGTATCGTCCGCGAAGTGGGCGCGGGCCTTGCAGATGCTCATGGTGGGCAGGCGGGTATCCTTGCGCCAGTTCAGGTAGAAGGCGGCGGGGTCGAGCAGGGCCGGCTCGTGGCGCACCAGCGTGCCCCAGCCCGGCAGCAGGCGCAGAAACGGCACGTCGAAGGGCCCGATGTTCTTGCCGGCCAGCGTCACCACCACGCAGTCGTGCTTGTCGGCCCGAAAGCCTTGCTGCTGCAGAAACTCGCGCAGCTGGGGCACCAGCTCGGCGGGCGTGCACCGCTCGGGGTTGGCATCCTTGCGGGCCAGCTCCTCCAGCAACCCGGCATTCAGGGCCAGGGCGCCAGCCGTGCCCACGTACTCGGGGTGGCGCACGCAGCGCCGGAACGCCGGCAGCTCGGCCAGGGGCAGCACGCGCCTGGTATCTTCCACCACGGCGGCGAGTTCAATAATCTGATGCCGGTCGGGGTTGCCGCCGGTGGTTTCTAGGTCGAGGGAAACGTAGCGCATAGTGGCCTGCTATACGAGGCCGGAGCCCGGGCCGCTGCCTGGCGGCTTAGTGGTCGGCGCGCACCCCGGCCCGCACGGGCACCGACAGCCGGTTTTCGGGCGGCGGCACCGGGCACGAGTACTTACCACTGGTATTGTAGGCGCAGTAGGGGTTGTAGGCCCGGTTGAAATCGAGCCACACGGTGCGGGTTTTCGGAATGCGGAAGTCGAGGTAGCGGCCCCCGCCGTAGGTGTCGTGGCCGTTGGTGGGGTCGGTGAAGGGCACGAACAGGTAATCCTCGTAGCCGGGCTTGCGCATCAGGTCCAGGCCCTGGTACACGTTCAGCTGGAGCTTTTTACCATTCAGGGTGAAGTGCAGCTCGCCGTATTTGCGGTATTCGGGCTCCCGCAGGCCGGTGGTTTTCATCTTGAACGGGGCCGACGTCGAGTCGCGCACGAAGGTGGCCTCCACGTAGTAGCGGTAGTCGGCCGCAAAGAACGGCAGGCCTTGGAAGGCGCCGCGGGCTTCGGCCGGCAGCGGCGTGCGGGCCGGGTCGCGGTACTCGGCATTCAGCTCCTGCTGAAAGGCCAGCACAGCCTCGGCATGGGCCGCCGGCGTGAGGCGCACCGGGCTTTGGGCAAAGCCGGCGGCGGTCAGCACGACCATAACCATCAAAGTCAATCCGTATTTCTTAGCCATAGAACACTCGAAAAAAGAAAGCCGCCGCACCGGAAGGGTGCGGCGGCAAACCTACGGAGCTTAGCCGACATGCTTGGGTTACTCGACCACCACGCGGCGCGTCACAGTGCCTTCTGCGTAATCGACGCGCAGCACGTACAGCCCGGCGGGCAGCCCGGCCAGGGGCAGCGCCAGCTGCTGGCTGCTCACGGGCTGGGTCAGCACGGCGCGGCCCAAGGCATCGAGCAGCTGCACGGTGCGGGGCTGGGCCGCCGCATCCAGGCTTAGGTGCAGGGTGCCGTGGGCGGGCACGGGCCAGGCCTGGGTAGTGGCCGCCAGCTGCTGGCTGCTCACGGCCAGCACGTTGGAGGCCGTCAGGCGGGCTATGGCCGGCCGCACCTGCGGGCCAACCTGCGCGAAGCTGCCCCCAATTACAAACTTGCCGTCGGGCTGCACCACGATGGAGCGAATGGTACCCGTTACCAGTTCCGGGCCAGCCACAAAGCTGTTGTCGAGGGTGCCATCGGCCAGCAGGCGGAACAACGAGCCCTGGTTGACGCCGCCGACCAGCTGTCCGCCGGAGGCTCCCACCAGAATACGACCATTGGGCTGCACCGCCAGCTCGGCAATGGCCCCGCTGCCCAGGCCGGTAGTCAGCGTGGTATTCACGCTACCGTTGGCGTTCAGCCACACCAGGTTATTGCGGGCCACGCCGCCGTAGCTGCTGAAGATGCCGCCAACCAGCAGGGCGTCATTCGCCAGGGGCACCAGCTTGGTAATTGAGCGGTTGCCCCCGACCGGGACGAACAGCGCGAAGCTGGGGTCGAAGCCGCCGGCCGGCAGCAGCCGCACCACGCTTTCGGTAGGCGTATTGTTGAACCGCGAAAACCCTCCACCGACGTAGTGGCGGCCATCGGGCAGCGTGGAAATGGTGGATACGGCGCTGGATGGCCCCGAGCCAATGGCCTGCATGTAGGTGCCGTCGAGCTGGCCATTGGGCAGCAGACGGTGCAGGTAGGAGGTCCGGCCACCCAACGTAGCCCCCGCGCCAGTGGACCCAATCAGCAGGCCGCCGTCAGCCTGGGCGGCGATGACGCTGATGAATGGCGTGCCGGAAACCTGGTTGATAAACGACCCGTCGAAGCTGCCGTCAGTTAGCAGGCGCGCGATGCTGGGCGAGGAGTTGCCGTTGACGGTGGTGAAAAGACCGCCAATGACGATACGGCCACTAGGCTGCAGATCCAGGGTGTTGATAGCGGCATCGACCACCGGCAGGCGGAAGGTAGCATCCGGGGTGCCGTCCGGGTTCAGGCGCGCCAGGTTGGTGGCGGCCTGCCCGTTTATCTCCCGGAAGCTGCCGGCCACCACCAGCTTGCCATCCGGCTGCGGTGCCAGCTTCGTGATGGTGCCGTAGCCGTCCAGCGCCGACTGAAAGCCGGCTGAAACCTGGAAAGCCGAAGTGAGACGCACCAGCGACTTATTGGCAGCGGTGCCGAAGCGGGTGAAGTTGCCGCCAACCAGCAGCTCCCCGTTGGCTTGCGGCAGCAGCACGTTGACGGTATTGTTGAGCAAGCCATTGCCGTTTACCTGCGGGTCCACGTCGCCGTTGGGCAGAAAGCGGGTCAGGTAGTAGTTACCGGGCGGAATGTTGCCACTGACGCAGCTGCGGGCCAGCAGCACGCGGCGGCTCTCGTCCACAAAAATTCGGGTGTTGCTATAAATGGAAGTAGTGAAGCAGTACGAAGAGGTTGTGGTCCGGAACGAGGTGTCGAGGGAGCCGTCGAGGTTCAGGCGCGTCAGCTCGCTCTGCAGGCCCTGCACCAGCGCCTGCCCGGTTACGGGGTCGATGCCCAGGGCATAGATGGCGGACGACGAAACCGGGGGCACGTAGCTGGCGTCGTGGGCTCCGGTGCTGAGCAGGCGCACGATCTTGCCCGTGGCGCGGTCGTTGAAGCCGGTGAAACTGCCCCCAACCAGCAGGGTGCCGGCCGGTTCGCGGGCCACGACAAACGCCTCGCCCCCGTTGATGCCCGTGCCAATGGCCGCAGCAAATGCCTGGTCGATGCTGCCGTCCGGATTCAGGCGCACCAGGCCCGGCGTGGGGGTGCCGTTGAAGCTGGTGAAGCCGCCGGCCAGCACGATCTTGCCGTCGGGCTGCAGCAGCATAGAGCGCAGGGCCCCGCCCGCAATGCCACTGCCCGCGCTGAAGCCGCTGGCCACCGAGCCATCCGGGTTCAGCTTCACCAGATTTGGATAAACGCGCCCGTTGATCAGAAACGGCCCGATGGAGAAAGCCAGCACCTGGCCGCCGGGCAGCACTTCCAGCCGGGCCGCCGAGGTACTGCTGCTGGTCGCGAAGCTGGGGTCCAGCGTTCCGTCGTTGTTCAGGCGTACGATGGCCGCCGTGGCCGCCCCGTTCACGCGCACGATGTTGCCGCTGACAATGTACTTACCGTCGGGCTGCTGGGCCGCCGCCGTAATAATGGCGGTCTGGTACAGACTCGGGGCCAGGAAGGTCGGGTCGAGACTCTGGGCGCGGCCCTGGGGCACGATGCACCACGACAGCAGCCACAGGAAAAGGCTAGGTAAAAGGTGTTTCATGGAATAAGAAATAGAGAAAAGAGGGTTAAGGATTCAAGGAGCAGCCAATAGCACCTGCTGCTCTTGGCTGCTCCTCGATGATACGCTATGCGGCAAGTTCAACATAAACAGTTTGTAAGACAAGCCGTTGCCGACCGCACTACCCGACCCCTACTCCACCACCACCCGGCGCGTCACGGGGCCGGCGTCATACTCCACGCGTAGCAAGTAAACGCCGGCCCGCAATCCGGCGAGGGGCAGCAGCATCTGCGGCCTGGTCACGGGCTGGGTCAGCACGGCGCGGCCCAGGGCATCGAGCAGCTGCACGGTGCGGGGCTGGGCCGCCGCATCCAGGCTTAGGTGCAAGGTGCCGTGGGCGGGCACGGGCCAGGCCTGGGTAGTGGCCGCCAGCTGCTGGCTGCCCACCGCCAGAATGGCGGGCGAAGTCAGGCGGGCCAGGCCGGAGCGCGCCGTGCCGCCAACCTGGGTGAAGGTACCGGCCACCAGCAAGGCTCCGTCGGGCTGCACGGCCAGCGTATTCACGTAGGTTTCGTAGGGAGTCAGCAGGTTCTGGGTGCTGAAGCCGGCCACGGGCGAGCCAGTGGCTTCGAGCATCGCCACCGGGCCCAGCGCGCCGCGCCCGATGCGGCTGCCGCCCAGCAGGATGCGGCCGTTGGGCAGCAGATGCAGGGCCTTGATGGCGGTGTTGCTCAGGGTCAGGGCAAAGAAGGGGTCCAGGGCGCCGCTGTTGCCCAGGCGCGCCACCCGGCCCCCCTCACCGTTAATCTGCACGTCGCCGATCAGCACCTGGCCCTGGGGCAGCGGCTCCACGCGGGGCACGGGAATCTCGCCAAGGGTGGCAGAGAAGGTATTGTCGCGGCTGCCGGTGGCGTTGAGCCGCACCAGGGCCGAGGTGGTCACGCCGGCAAACTGCCGGAACGAGCCGGCTACGTAGTGCCGGCCATCGGCCAGCACGGCCAGATCGTAGACGATGGGGCTGGAGCCGGGGAAAGTGGGGCCGCCCGCCAGCGCCGTGTTGTAGGAGGAAAAGGCAACGCCCGCCGTCGAGAGCCGGTGCAGCGGGCCCGTGATGTTGTTGAACGTGGCCGGACCGCCGCCCACCAGCAGGCTGCCGTCGGGGAGCTGGGCCAGGGCCAGCACGGGCTCATTGGTGGTAGCGCTGGCCGTCGTGGTAAAGGAGGCATCGGCGCTGCCATCGGGCAGCAGCCGGCCCACCAGGGCGCAGGCCCGGTCGTCGACGGCGGTGAACGGGCCACCCACCACGATCCGGCCGTCGGCCTGCAGCAGCACCTGCGTTACTTCCGCATTGGCCCCAGTGCCGCGGAAACCCGCGTCCAGGGTGCCGTCGGCGTTGAAGCGGGCCAGGTTGCCCATGCTCTGGCCATTGATCAGCGAAAAGTTGCCCCCGGCCAGTATTTTCCCGTCCGGCTGCACTTTCAGGGCGTTAATCGTGCCGGGCTGAGTAATGACGGGGCGGAACGTGGCCGATGCCTGGGCCTGGTCGTTGAGGCGCACCAGGCACACGTTGCGCAGGGTGCCGTAGCGCTGAAACTCGCCCCCAATCAGGATGTTGCCGTCGGCCAGGGCCCGCAGGCTGGCAACGCGGCCATCAAGCTGGCGCTGCACGGCAAACTGGGTATCGAGCTGGCCCGAGGGCAGCATCCGAAACAGGTAGTCGTTGCCGGACACGGCCGCAGTGCCCGCAAAGCAGCTCTGGTACGTGATGCGGCCCTGGCCGTCGACCACCAGCGTCTCGTTTTCGGAGGTGCTGCACTCGGGCAAGATGTTGGACGTAAAGGTATTGTCGAGCTGCCCCGAGGGCAGGAGGCGCACAAACTCGCGGGTATTCAGCGCGTAGCGGTTGCCGCGCACCACAATGTTATTGGTGCGCGGGTCCAGGGCCAGGGCGTAGATAATCGGGTTGGGAAACGTAGTATTCGTGCGCAGCACCGGATTAAACGACGTATCCAGGGAGCCGTCGGCCAGCAGCCGCACCAGGCCCGCGCGGCCCGTGCCCTGGTAGTTTTCGAAGCGTCCGCCCACCACGATCTTGCCATCGGGCTGCACGACTACGGCCCCCATGTTCACGCTGAGACCCGCCGGGCCCGACACGAAGCCGTTGCCCAACGCCGTAGAAAACGCCTGATCCACCGAGCCGTTGGCGTTCAGCCGCACCAGCCCCGGCGACTTCACCCCGTTGAACTGGTAGAAGTCGCCGGCCAGCAGGAACTTGCCATCGGGCTGCACGGCCACGCTCCTGATGAAGGCTGAGGCACCGGTACCCACGTTGAAGTCGGCCGCCACGGTTCCGTCGGCATTCAGCTTGGCTACCGTGTTGAAGGTGCGCCCGCCCACCAGCACCGCGTAGGCAAAGGCCAGCACCTGCCCGTTGGGCAGCAGCCGCACCTTTTCAATGCGGGCCCGGCCGGCGGCGGCGGCCGTAAAGGCCGCGTCCAGGGTGCCGTCGGCGTTGAGGCGGGCCAGGCCGGTGGCCGCCGTGCCATTTATCTGGCTGAAGGTGCCACTCACCAGGTATTTGCCGTCGGGCTGCTCCAGGGCGTCCGTCACCACGCCCGGGCGCTGCACGTTCACGGGGGCAAAGCTGGGGTCCAGGGTCTGGGCCAGGGCGGCCGGATAATGGGTCAGTCCGACGGACAGCGCGACCAGCAAGCGTATTAGTTTTTTCATATATTTCTGGGTGTATCTACAACAAAGCTACTGACCAGCCGGCGATATTCCTGTTTGCAGCGGCGGTTTTCGGGCAATTTCCAGCGGTGGGCAGGCCGTTTTCGGCGGGCTAGCGGTGGCCCGAGCCCTGCCCCCTTTCTTGCGCCGGCCGCGCCGGTCGGGTTTCGCGGCGGCCGGGCGGCCCGGCGCACCCAAAAAAGCCGCCGACCCAGGCGGGCCGGCGGCTTCCAACGCTACCCTGGGCCGGCCAGGGTCAGCTCAGGCTTACTGCACGATGCGGCTCAGCACGTCCGTGAAAGGCTGCTGATCGGTGTCGCCGCCCACGGCGGCCACCTTGCAGTGCACCCGTTCGCCGGTTTTGCAGGCCGTGAGCAGCGCGTCGCCGTCGCGCACGACCACCGTCAGCCACTGGTTGTCGGGCTTGGCCGCGTCCAGGGTGTAGAGGTACTTGAGGGCTACCGCGTGGGGCGGGCGCTTGGCCTTGGCGCACAGCGTGCCCGGCTGCGGCCCATCGACGAGCTGGAAGCGCGAGGGGGCCTCCAGCGTGGTATGCCGCTCCCGCTCCTTGCCCAGGGCCAGGCCGGTCGAGAGCAGCGCCGCCTCGTCATCGGGGTATTGCGCGTTGGCCAGCTGGGCCACCCCGGCCAGGGCGCGGTTCAGGGTGGTGCGCAGCTGCTGAAGCTGGGCCGTCTGGGTGGGCGTGGGGTGCAGGATACTGGCCGCCGCCACATACGGCGTAAGGGCCGCCTGCAAGGCGTCGGTCTGCGCCTTGGCCTCGGGAAAGCGGGCATTGCCGCTCATGTTGGTCAGGCAGTTTTGGGCTAGCGCCCCCACGTCCATTTTCGGAACGTTGTCGAAGTTGATGATAAGCTTACGGGATGGCATGATAAAAATGAGCAAAGAAGTACGCACGAGAAAGAAAGGCCAGTTGGCCGCGAAGCACCCGGTTTCTTCGTCGCCATACGGCCCCCCGCCGCCCACGGTACCGGGCCACCACGCCCGGAAGTGCCGGCCCACCGCGTAGGCCGGCAGCTCCCACGTAGTGGCGGGAGCTGCCCACGCGTAGCAGAGCGTGTCCAATACGTTGGCGGGTGTTTCCAATGCATTGGAAGACGTTTCCAATGCGTTGTCGGGCGTTTCCAACGCATCGGAAGGCGTTTCCAATGCGTTGGCGGACGTTTCCAATACGTTGGAAGGTGTTTCCAATGCGTTGGAAGCCTTCTCCAATACGTTGGCGGACGTTTCCAACGTATTGGAAACGCTCGTCAGCACCTGGCAGGGCGCATTCAACACGGGGCGGCGACGCGAGTAGCCGGGGATAGAAACAAGAGACGGGCGCGGCGTGGCGGCGCGGGTGGAGCAATACTTCCACGGGATACATAACGATAGGACACACAACCCAACCACCGTAAATCGGCAGCCGGGCAGACCGGGATGCTTAACAGAAATAACTAATACAATATAGGTATTATCCAGCTTCAAAACCAAGCGGGCACGCACCATCTTTTTGCAAACCGGGAGCTGGTCTGCCGCCGCTGGCGCGGCGTATTTTGTCGGCTTCAGCATCCCATTCAGGCCGCCTTGCGTACCTTCGTAGCCTATGACCGACACTGCCCAATCCCGCAAAAAGCTCTTCCTGCTCGACGCCTTTGCCCTGATTTACCGGGCCCACTTTGCCTTTAGCAAAAACCCGCGCATCAACTCCAAGGGCATGAACACCGGGGCCGTGCTGGGCTTTACCAACACGCTGGTGGAAGTGCTGCAAAAGGAAAAGCCCACCCACATCGGCGTGGCCTTCGACGCGGCCAAAAAGACCTTCCGCCACGAGCAGTTTGCCGAGTACAAGGCTCAGCGCCAGGCCATGCCCGAAGACATCGGCACGGCCATTCCCTACATCAAGAAGATCATCGAGGCCTTCAACATCCCGATTCTGATTATGGACGGCTTCGAGGCCGACGACGTCATCGGCACCCTGGCCCAGCGGGCCGAGGAGCACGGCTTCGAGGAGGTGTACATGATGACGCCCGACAAGGACTACTGTCAGCTCGTCACCGAGAAGGTGAAAATCTACCGGCCGGCCTTCATGGGCAACTCGGCCGAGGTGCTGGACCTGGCCCACGTGCTCCAGCGCTTCGAAATTGAGCGGGTGGAGCAGGTGACCGACATCCTGGGCTTGCAGGGCGACGCTTCGGACAACATTCCCGGCATTCCCGGCATCGGCGAGAAGACCGCCAAGGCCCTGATCAAGCAGTACGGCTCGGTCGAAAACCTGATTGCCAACGTGGACCAGCTCAAGGGCAAGCAGCAGGAAAACGTGCGCAACTTCGCCGAGCAGGGCCTCATGAGCAAGGAGCTGGCTACCATTCACGTCAACGTGCCCATTCCCTTCGAGCCCGAGCAGCTCTGCTGCTCCGCGCCCGACGAGGAGAAGCTCACCGCGCTGTTCGACGAGCTGGAGTTCCGGCAGCTGGCGGCCCGGGTGCTCAAAACCAGTCCGGCCCGCACCTCCGCTACGCCCATCAGTCCGGCCAAGGGCAAGAAAAGCCTGGTGCCGACCGGGGCTGGCCACCAGGCGTCGCTGTTTGCCGCGCCCGTGGGCATCACCGAGTTTATCGAGGATGACAACGAAGCCGACGCGCTGCCCACCACCCGCCGCACCCTGGCCGACATGCCCCACCAGTATCACCTTATCGACACGCCCGCCCTGCGCCAGGACCTGCTCAAGTTCCTGCTGCTGCAAAAGGAAGTCAGCTTCGACACCGAAACCACCGGCCTCGACACGATGACCTCCCGCCTGGTGGGTCTCTCGTTCTGCTGGCTGCCCGGCGAGGCCTACTACGTACCCGTGCCCCACGACGACCCCGAGGCGGCCCAGGCGCTGGTCGACGAGTTTCGGCCGTTTCTGGAGCACGAGGGCATCCTTAAGATTGGCCAGAACATCAAGTACGACCTGACCATTCTGAAGCACTACGGCATCCGCATCGGCGGGCCCCTGTTCGACACCATGCTGGCCCACTACCTGCTGGAGCCCGACATGCGCCACAACATGGACGTGCTGGCCGAAACCTACCTGCACTACACGCCCATCTCCATCATCGAGCTGATCGGGCCCAAGGGCAAAAAGCAGAAGACGATGGCCGACATTCCGCCCGCCGAAGTCTCGGACTACGCCTGCGAGGATGCCGACGTGACCCTGCAGCTCAAGCACGTTTTCGAGCCCAAGCTGGCGGCCCTGGGCTTGCTCAAGCTGCTCAACGAGGTCGAAAACCCGCTGGTGCCGGTGCTGGCCGATGTCGAATACGAAGGCGTCCGGATTGACTCCGCCGCCATGGGTGAGTACTCGGCCGAACTGCAAGGCTACATCACCGATATCGAAAAGCAGATTTTCGCGGCGGCCGGGCAGGAGTTCAACATTGGCTCGCCCAAGCAGCTGGGCGAAATCCTGTTCGACAAGCTCCAGCTCGGGGGCGGCAAAATCAAGAAAACCAAGACCGGGCAGTACGCCACCGGCGAGGAAGTGCTCAGCGTGCTGGCCGCCGAAAACCCCGTGGCCGCCCTGATTCTGGAGCACCGCCAGCTCACCAAGCTCCGCAGCACCTACGTGGAAGCCCTGCCCCAACTCGTGTGCGAGGCCGACGGCCGCGTGCATACCTCTTTCAACCAGGCCGTGACGGCCACCGGCCGCCTGAGCAGCACCAACCCCAACCTGCAGAACATTCCGATTCGGACCGAGAAGGGCCGGGAAATCCGCAAGGCCTTCGTGCCCCGCGACGCCGACCACGTGCTGGTAGCGGCCGACTACTCCCAAATCGAGCTGCGTATCATGGCCGACTTCTCGCAGGACGCCACCATGATTGAAGCCTTCCGCCAGGGCATCGACATTCACAGCAGCACGGCCAGCAAGGTGTTCAAGGTGCCGCTGAGCGAGGTCGACTCGGAAATGCGCCGCAAGGCCAAGACCGTCAACTTCGGCATCATCTACGGTATTTCGGCCTTCGGCCTGGCCCAGCGCCTGGGCATTGGCCGCAAGGAAGCCGTGGAAATCATCGACGCCTACTTCGAGGAGTTTCCGGCCGTGAAGCAGTTCATGGACGCCAGCATCAACAAGGCCCGGGAGCTGGAATACGCCGAGACGCTGCTGGGCCGCCGCCGCTACCTGCGCGACATCAACTCCCGCAACGCCACGCTGCGGGGTTTCACCGAGCGCAACGCCATCAACGCCCCCATTCAGGGCACCGCCGCCGACATCATCAAGATTGCCATGATCCGCATCCACGACTGGCTGGACAAGGAAAACCTGGGCACCCGGATGATTCTGCAGGTGCACGACGAACTGGTGTTCGACGCGCCCAAAGAGGAGGTTGACTACATCATTCCCCGCATCAAGGAGCTCATGATTGGGGCCCTGCCCCTGAGCGTGCCGATGGAAGTGGAAGTGGGCACCGGCCAGAACTGGCTGCAGGCCCACTAAAACTAAAAAGGCCGGAACCCTGAGCGGGTTCCGGCCTTTTTTTAGGGCGGCAAAGCAGTTTACTGGGCCGTGAAGGTGGTCGTCGTAACGGCCATGACGTCGGGCTGCACGATGACGTTTTTCAGCACCAGCTTCGACGACGACAGCTCCACGATGTCGGACTGGGCGGCGGCGCTGTTGCCCAGCTCCGGCGCGTTGATGTAGAGCTTGGTTTGGTCGGCATTGATGTCCCAGCTGCCCATCGCCATGGGCTCACTGTCGGGGCACACGTTTTTGCCCTCGTTTACCTGTAGCGTCTTGTTCGACTCGAACCGGATGTAGTTATCCTTCTCGCAGGCCAGCATTTCGGCGTATACGTCCTCCGTTCCGGACTGGGAGCCCGAATACGTGGTGGTAGCCGCGCTGATCTGCCAGTTCTTACCGACCAGCATATCCTGCTTGGTTTCGGTGTTGTCTTTTTTGCAGGCGCCCAGCGCGCCGGCCAGTAATAGAGATAATGCAATAAGGGAAGAACGTTGCATGCAAGTAATGGGGTTGAAAAAGTGTGGAGCAAGTTAAGGCGTTTTCTACCTAGCAACCAAGTGTTTCGGCCCGAAGGCGCCCGGTTTCTTCCAAACCATAAGTCGTGCCCGATGGTATAGTAGCCACTATGAGTGAACACACCAATTCTGCTGCTGCCGCTGCCGCCCCCGTCGATGTAGTCGTTATCGGGGCGGGCCCCGTGGGGCTGGCCTGCGCCCTGGAGGTGCAGCGCCGCGGCCTGCGCGTGGCCGTCGTCGATAAGGGGGCGCTGGTAAACTCCCTGGTCGGCTACCCCACCAACATGGAGTTCTTCTCGACGCCTGAGCTGCTCGAAATCGGGGGCTACCCCTTCCCCACCGCCCACTACAAGCCCCTGCGCGAAGACGCCCTCGACTACTACCGCCGCGTCGCGCAGTCCGAAAAACTCACGCTGCGTCTCTACGAGCGGGTGCTCCGCCTGGAAGGGGAGCCCGGCGCCTACGAGGTCGTGACGGACAAAGGCCGGCTGGCCACGCGCTTCGTTATCATTGCCACCGGCTTTTTCGACGTGCCCAACCGCCTCGGGGTGCCGGGCGAAGAGGCGGCCCACCTGAGCTATTATTACAAGGAGCCCTACGCCCACGTGGGCCAGCATGTGGTGGTGGTCGGGGCCAAAAACTCGGCCGCCAAAGCCGCCCTGCAGCTCGTGCGGGCCGGGGCGCAGGTCACGCTCGTGGTGCGCGGCGCGGCCGTGTCCGAGTCGGTGAAATACTGGATTCGGCCCGACCTGCTCAACCGGATTGCCGAGGGCCGCATCCGGGCGCTGTTTCACACCACCATTCAGCGCATCGGCCCGGCCGGCGTGGAGGTCCTCACGCCCGACGGCCCCGAAACCCTGCCCGCCGACTTCATCTACGCCCTGACCGGCTACCGCCCCGACTATTCCCTGCTGGCGGCGCTGGGCGTGGCCTGCCAAGAAGACGCGGCCCGCACCCCCACCCACGATGCCGAAACCTTCGAAACCAACCGCCCGGGCGTGTACGTGGCCGGCACCGTGTGCGGCGGCCTGAATACCAGCCGCTGGTTTATCGAAAACGGGCGCCACCACGCCGCCGTCATTGCCGCCCGCATTGCGGCGTCCCAAGGATAAAGCAAAGCGTTGCCGGCCAATAAAAAAAGGTGCTTCTGCTGGCAGAAGCACCTTTTTTGGTGATGCGGAGTCCTCGACCAGCCGCTACTTTTTGGCGTACGTGTAGGTGAAGCGGTAGTTGTCGCCATCCAGGTTTCGGGTGCCGCTCACCTTCAGCGTTTTGTCGCTCAGCTCGACGATGTTGTAGCTGCTGCTGCCCATGCCCTGCAGGGTCGTTTTCAGCACGGTTTCGTTGCTGTCGAACGACCAGGAGCCGGTGTACTGCTGCGGGCTGCTGGGGTCGCAGCGCGAAGGGCCTTCGTTCAGGGTACAGCTGCCGTTGGTTTCGAAGCGCATCAAATCGTCCTTGTCGCAGGCGTTCAGGTAGGGAAACAGGTCGGTAACGACCTTGCCGTTATCGTCCACCAGGCCCGGGTCCACGGTTTGGGCGGTCATTACCCAGTCTTTACCCGACAGCAGTTCGGTTTTGGTCTGAGCCTTGGGGCCGGGCTCACTGTCGTTCTCTTTCTTACATGACGACACCAGGACAGTGGTGGCAAACAGGGCCAGCAGGGGGAAGCGGAAGTGCGTTTTCATAGCGCGCAGATTGGGGGTTGGGTTGGAAAATCACTCGGTTTCAGCCAGGACAATTACTTGTCCTTCAGCGTAAAACAAAGGTATAACCGCCCCTCCCCAGCCTGCAAAAAGCCCGCGTCACATGATTTAGCGACTATGGCCCGAAGCAGTAACCCTCCTGTAATTATTCCTTTATTTTTCTGCATCACATTAACATGTACTCTGGAATTGCCCTTCGCAGCGCTTCAGCGGGAGGAAGCCAACAGTACCGTCGCCCCAGAGCCCGCTACTGGTTGATACCAGACGGGCTGAAAAAGCAAAAAGCCTCTCCCGAACGGAAGAGGCTTTTCTTACTGGTGTAGCCCAGTGCAGTAGCTTACGGGAAGATAATTGCCCGGTAAGCGTTAGGGTTTACCGTCTGCAGGGTCGAACCATACTTGGTGTTAATCACCTTGATCATCTCGTTGGCAATTACGGCGTAGCCGCGGGGCGTGGGGTGCACGCCGTCCAGGGAGAACAGGTTGCCGGAAATAAAGCCTGCCGAGTTGTTGGTGCCGTTGATGGAGAAGCCATTGGCAGCAATACCGCGGAAGAAGGCGTTGGCGTCGAAAATAGCCAGGTTCTTCGCGTTAGCCTTGCTTTTCAGAGCGTCGTTGAACGCCGTGGTCCGGGCCAGGATGCCGGGCTGCTCCAGGTCGTCGAGCACGATGGTGCTGGGCATGGGGTTCTCGTTGCTGGCGCCGAAAGCCTTGGTCGTGTCAATACCGCTCAACAGGAGGAAAGTACGCAGGTCGATGGTTGGGGGCAGCGACGGCTTGGCCTGGTTGTATACGTCACGCCAGGCTTTGCCATTGTTCGTACGACCGTACAGGGCGACGTAAGGCGAGGCCGTGAGGGTAAACAGCTGCTTGCCGCTGCCGGCAGCATCCCGGATATCGTCCCGGGCAATTACTTTGCGCGTCAGGGCAGTGCCGGTGAAGGCCGGGCCGGTGGTTACTACCACGCTGGCACCCGCGGGCAGGACAGCCCGGAAGCTCGGGCCTACCGTGGTGAAGAACGGAACGTTGGTCACGTCCGGAATCGTGGCCACGACGCCCTTGGCACCGTTGGCGGTCAGGTCGTCCAGAATGCCATTGGCCAGGCGTGTAAAGTCGTCGACCGACGTCAGGGAGCTGGCCGCGGCCCCGGCGGTAGCATAACCCAGCACGTCGTTGTTGCCCAACCAGAACGTGAAGAAGGTGGGGGCCGAAGCCGCTACCCGCTGCCGGTAGGTCTGGTTGCTGCCGTTGGGCGTAATCCGCTCGAAATACGAATTAAAAATGGGCGTCGGAGCCAACAGCGTACCACCATTCAGGGCCGTATTGCCAAAGTTGGGCGTCTCAATATCCGACATGCGGATACCGGGCACGCCCAGATTGTTGATAGGGTCCAGGTATTTGGCGTAGGTGAACTGCACGCCCGCCCGGGTCTGCACGCCGCCGGTAATGGCCGTCTTGTCGGTTACGCTGGCCGTAACCGGGGAGCCGGTGGCCGTGAAGCCCGTCAGACGCAGGTAGCCCGAGCCGTTCAGCTGGGCTTCCGAAAACAAGGGCTGGGTGAAGTCGCCCCCGCCGGCGGCCTTAAACTGGCTGGCCAGAATGCTGGGGTACGAGTTCAGCTGCCCTTCGCGGTACAAACCACCGTCGCTGAATCCAGCCGTCAGGGAGTTGCCCACGGCAACGTATTTGGTAAAGTCGGCCGAGCCTTTGTCGATGCCGGGGGCATCAATTTCGGGTTGGCACCCCGCCAGGGCCAAACCCAGCAGCGCTAGCGCCGGCGTCCCTTTTTTGAGCAAAAATGAGTTCATATGAGTTGGTGGGAAGACGCGTTAGAAAGTGTAGTTGAAGCCAATACCCGGAATAACGATCCGCGTTTTGTAGGTGCCCGCAATCCGGTCGGCGGTACCGGCGGCTATCAGCTCGTCCTGGGTCTGGGTGCGCTCCTTCAGGTTGATGAACTGCGTCGACACGTCCACGCCGAAATGGTCACTCACCTTGTAGGAAATACCGGCCGTGAGGCCCAGGCGGTCGGCGTCGGGCGTTTCGGGCGTTACGAAGCCGTCTTTCACCGGCGACATGTCATAGGAGCCACCGGCCCGCACCGTGAAGGCGTCGGTTACCTGGTACTGGCCGCCCACGCGGAAGGTGAAGGCATCCTCATACTCGCGCTTCGAGTTGCTGAAGTTGACGCCGCCCACCTGGCCCGAAGGCGCTACCAAACCACCGGCGCCGTTGTTGCCCCGGAATTTGAAATCGAGCGACTTGTAGGCGCTCCACTGCACGTAGTTCACGTCCACGGCCACGGTCAGCTTTTCCATGGGCATGAAGCCCACGCCCAGGCTGGTGGTAGCGGGCAGGGGCAGCGTCACGTCGAACTCGGTAGCCGTGAAGCGCGCACCCACCGAAGCCGGCACGTTGTTGAACGTCACCTCGCCCGCGTCCACGGTAGCGTCGATGCGGGAGCGGTAGCTGGCGCCGATGCTCAGCTTCTCGGTGGGCTTGTAGTAAATACCGCCGTTGAAGCCGATTTTGGTCAGGGCCTTGCCGTCCAGGGTTACGTGGCCGGGCACGCCGGGCTGGCCTTCAATCGGAATGTCCTTCTGCAGGTTCACCGCGCCGTAGGCCAGAATAACCAGGCCGCCGCCGACGCTCAGCTTGTCGGTAATGGCGTAGCTTACCGTGGGCTGCACGAAGATGGACTTCAGGTCGATGTCGGTCAGGGAGAAACGGCCTTCCCAGCCGTTGGCGTACTGCAGCTTGCTGCCGAAGGGCGTGTAGATGGCAATACCGGCGGCAAACTTATTGTCGCTGGAGCCGAAGCCGGCAAATACGCTGAACGGAGTTACAACCGAGTTGCGCAGCTCGCGCTGCTCACCACCAAACTGCGAACGGAAGGCGCTGCGCGCAAAGGTTGCGTTGCCCCCAATCTGCACGCCCCGCTCCCGCACCATCGCCAAAGCACCGGGGTTGTAAAACATGGCTGCCTGGTCGAGGGAGAGGCCTACCCCTACGCCGCCCATACCGTTGTTCTTTATCCCGGCCAGCGACACTTGGAAGCCACCCGCCGAAGCTGCCGTACCCGAGAGTAGCGCACCACCCGCGAGGAGTAGAGTTTTTAGATTCATAAAAAGAAGAAAAGGGTGAGAATGTAGGTTGTTGGGACTAAATGTAGGCAGAAAAAGGAATTAGTTAGTAGGCGTGCCGACTAATTGTGCGGTGTTTTTTGCCGCTGCCAACGCGTGGAAAAAGCTACTCATTCTTCCTCCTGTATCACGCGCCGGGTCTGAAGGTCGAGGCGCTGCCCGCTGACGAGCAGGTGCACCCGGAAATCCTGGGCGGCGATGGGCTCCCCGCGGCCGATGCGGCCCAGGTTGTTGCCGTGCAGCTGCTGCCCATCGACGACCATCACCACGCCGTCGCCGAACACCTCGGCTTCCTGGCCCCGGCGGATGATAATGCCCGTTTCTTCGGCCAAACCCAGCCCCAGGCACTGCGAATGCGCCAACAGGGCGTGGGCCAGCCGCCCGAAGCGGCCCCGCTCCACGAAGTGCTGGTCGATGAGCACGTGGGGCAGCAGGCCCAGGCCGTGGTCGGTGCGGATGCCGCCCTTGCGCAGGGCCCGCCAGCCGTAGCCGGCCACCAGCATGTGCTCGGGCAAGACCGACGCGCCGGCGCTGGTGCCGGCGATGATAAACTCGGGCTCGGTGTGGTAGAGGCGCGTAAGCTCGCGCAGAAACTCGGTGCCGTGCAGAAATTCGGTTATCATTTCCTGGTCGCCGCCGGTGAAGAAGACGAGCCGGGCCTCGCGCAGGCGGCGCAGGGAAGCGGGCTTGTCGGCCGAGTGGCGCTCGTCGATTTTGACGTGGCTGACGTTGGCACAGCCCAGCTCGCGCAGGGCCTTGGCGTAGTTGTTGGCCGTGGCCGTGGCGTCGCTGGCGGCCATGGCCAGAATCAGGATGCTGGCGTCGGGGCCGGGCAGCAGGTCGCAGAGCAGGGCCAGCAGGGCATCATCATCGCCGCCGCCGAGGGCAACGAGGGTTCCTAGCGGGGGCACGGACGGCTCAGACATAAGAAGAAAACAAAGTAAGCAGGAGTCAAATGTACACGGGTTCTTGAAATCAAGGGAAAAGGCCCGCGCCTGGGTTGGTTTGACGAGTGGGCCGCGGGTTTGGTTGACACTCTTTTTCGGCGGGCTACCCGCCACGGTTCAGCTGCGCCCACGGCGGCCAACGCCGATAAGTGCAAGAATTGTGACGGGCGGCGGGAATTGCGGCGCCCGGTTTGGCGTTAGGAAAAATGACGGAATGCAGCGCGGCCGGGCCATTTTTTTGGCCTACTTTTGCGCGCCGAATACTCACTCAATCTGCTGCCTAGCGAAGCACCTCCCTCCTGACTTATTCCATGAATCAGCACCCGACCACTGACCAAATTACGTCCCTGATTCAGGAGGGCGAGTTTTTTAAATTAAAAGAGGTTCTTAAGTCATTCGAACCGTCGGAGCTGGTCGAGCTGATCGATAACGAGGAGGAGCGCGAGCAGCTGATCATCTTCCGGCTGCTGCCCCTGCAGCTGGCTACCGAGGTATTCGAGTACCTGGACCTGGACATTCAGCGCCACTTTCTGGCCAACCTGAGCCAGGACAAGATTTCGGACATTCTCAACGAGATGTCGCCCGACGACCGGACGGCGCTGCTGGAGTTTCTGCCCGACGACTTCGTAAAAGAGCTGATTCAGACCCTTTCGGAGCCGGAGCGCCGCGTGACGCTGGAGCTGCTGGGCTACCCCGAGTACTCGGTGGGCCGCCTGATGACACCCGACTACATTGCCATCCGGGAGAGCTGGACGGTGCAGCAGGTGCTCGACTACATCCGGCGGCACGGCGGGCAGTCCGAAACCCTGAGCATGCTGTATGTGACCGACAACCGGGGCGTGCTCATCGACGACATTCGTATCCGGGAGTTCCTCTTGGCCGACCCTGACAAGCGCGTGAGTGAGCTGATGGACCGGCGCTACGTGAGCCTGAACGCCATGCAGGACCAGGAGGCGGCCATCGACGTGTTTCGCAAGAACAACCGGGTGGCCCTGCCCGTCGTCAACGACGAGGGCGTGCTGTTCGGCATCGTGACCATCGACGACATTCTCGACATCCGGGAAGAGGAAGACACCGAGGACATTCAGAAACTCGGGGGCTCGGAAGCCCTGGACGAGCCCTACCTGACTATTGCGCTGCCCAAGATGATTCAGAAGCGCGCGGGCTGGCTGGTGGTGCTGTTTTTGGGCGAGATGCTTACGGCCACGGCAATGGGCTTCTTTGAGGGTGAGATTGAGAAAGCGGTGGTGCTAGCCCTGTTTGTCCCCCTGATTATTTCCAGCGGCGGCAATGCTGGCTCACAAGCCACTTCGCTGATTATCCGGGCCATGTCGCTGGGCGAGTTTACGTTGGGCGAATGGTGGAAGGTGATGCGCCGTGAAATTATTTCTGGCTTGTCACTGGGTTCCATTCTGGGCTCGGTAGGGTTCCTGCGGATTTTGCTGTGGGAGATGATAAAGCCAGGCTACTACGGCCCCCACTGGGTTTTGATTGGCCTCACGGTCGGCTTCTCCTTGGTGGGCATCGTGCTGTGGGGCTCGTTAGCGGGGTCCATGCTGCCGCTGCTGCTACGCCGCCTGGGCTTCGACCCCGCTACGTCGTCGGCACCCTTTGTCGCTACGCTGGTTGATGTAACGGGCTTGGTGATCTATTTTTCGGTGGCAACCATCTTTCTGAAAGGAACGCTGCTCTAAACCGGTAGCGGCCTCGCGTAGCCTATGCGTCAACTAGCTTTTGGGGTAGCTTTGATAGCACTCCTCTCCGGCTGCGCTGCCGTCGGCCATTTACCCGCGCTGGAACCCGGCGACTACCAGGTTGTGGGCAGTAACGACCCGGCCCTGACTACCACCATCGGCCGCCGCACCGTGTATGTAGAACAGGCCCAGGATACGCTACGGCTCCTGCTGCCCAGCCCACCGGCCGGGTCTCCGCAGCGCCTCAGCTACGGCTTACACCACGGGCAGCACGTTATTCTGCTGCAGCGCAACTTCGACCTCGACGTATTCACCATTCCCTTCAAAGCTCGCCCACCCCAAGGGCCGGTGCCGGTGCAGCTCAATACCAATTTCAACGCGGCCCTGTACTTTGGGCGGCGGCTTGACTTCTACCACGTTAATGGTCGGCAGCTACTTGATGGGCACCACGCGCCCCAAATCCGAACAGTAGGCCTGGGCTACGGCTTGTTTACGGGGTTGGGTTCCACGGCCATTAGCCCCGACGTACTGCGCCAGCCCGGTACCGGCGGCGCGTATGAGGGCTTCGTTGTGCACGCCGGCGCAGCTACTATTTACGATGCGCGCATCTTTAACCTGGGTTTGGCTGTGGGCTTCGACCAGTTGCTCGGTCCCGATGGCCGCCACTGGCTTTACCAGCGCAAGCAGTGGTTTGGCGTACTGTTTGGGCTCGATCTGAATTAAAAGAGGCGTTTCGCAGGCTGGTACCGCTTCCTGAGTCCTATACCGGCGGATGGTTCCTTAGCCAGCGCCGCCGCCCTATCCAGGCCGGCACCACGGCGGCGGCCAGCAGCGGTAGCCACAGTTGAATATGGTAATCCATCAGCAAGTTCTGGGCATATCCCGTACGCTTCGTGGCTATAAGGCTGGCCGCTACCAACGCCATACCGATGTAGGCGCTGATTACCCCCCAGCGCAGCGCTACCTGATTGGGAGCAGAGCGCAGGCAAGATATTTCAAGCAGGACGTAGTAAAGGAGAAGCGGGATACTCAGCCAGAATGCTCCAATAGCGGCCATTGCCAGCGCCCATACCAACCCGATCAGCAGCCACCCCAACAAGAAACCGAAGGCCGGTCCCAGCCACAGGAACCCTAGTATCACCAGCGCCAGCAGCAGCAAGCCGCCCGTTACTATGCTTTGCCGCCTCATCTGCTGTCTAGCTCAATGACCCGCTAAAAGTCCAGCTTGCCGCGGCTGGCTTTCTTCTCGCCGTGCTTTTTCTTGGATTCGAGGCGCTGGCGCACGGCACCTTTGCTGGGTTTGGTGGCTTTGCGGGCCTTGGGCTTGTGCAGGGCCTTGCGGAGCGTGTCGTAGAACTTCTGCACTACTGTTTCCCGGTTGCGCAGCTGGCTGCGGTCTTCCTGGGCCGTGAGCAGCAGCTCGCCTTCGGTAGTCAGCTTGGAGGCTAGCTTGGCGAGCAGGGTCTGCTTTTGCTCGTCGCTCAGCAGCTGGGAATTGCCGATGTGGAAGCGCAGCTCAACCCGCGACTCGACCTTATTCACGTTCTGACCGCCGGGGCCGCTGCTGCGGCTGGTTTGAAACTGGAGTTCGGGTAGAAAGGCGTCGGCGGGAGGAAGCATGAGGGGCAAAACGGGGAGGAACGGGCCAAAGTTACGGGAATAGCACCGGCGGCTACAGGTGCGCCCACAGGAGCGCGCCCAGCAGCCCGAGGCGTAGCGTCCAGGCCAGGGTGCGGAGCCAGTTGGTGCGCACCAGCCCGTCGATGGTGATGTAGTCGTAGCCGTGCGCGGTCAGGCGGTTGTGAAAAGGCACCGCAATGAAGAACGTAGCCGCCCAGATGCCCGCCACCAGCGCCAGGGCCCACCACACGGCCGCGCCCAGCTCCCGGCCCACCCACGCCAGCCCCAGGGCCAGCAGCAATTCGGCTACCATCGGGGCCCCGACCACCCAGCCCATGCGCCGCAGGTGGGCCCGGTGAAACGCGGCGAAGCCCGCCGCCGGCACCTGCGCGAAAGCCGGGTAGTGCACGAGCTGCACCATCCAGATAACCCCGGTGAGGTAGGCCGTGAGGGCAAAGTTGAGGAGTAGCAGACGGAGCAGCATAGGCGGGCAAGGGGTTGACGAGGAGCAAAGAACGGCAGGCGAAGCGAAGTAGGGGAAGCTGGCGGGCTGAAGCCAGACCGTCATGTCGACCTACGGGAGACATCTCGCGTGCCATGGTAATTAGAATACCATGGCACGCAAGATGCTTCGCTGCGCTCAGCATGACGGTCTTCTTTTAGCGTTCGGCTTACAACAACGACTGCACGCGAGATTCCTCGGCTCCGCTCGGAATGACGGCCCTTTACTTTATTCGTCACCGAAGCCCTGGCTGGGCTGCAACGCTGGTGTATAGACTTTGTCCTATGTGCTGACAGAATCTTTACCTTCGACCTTCCTTCCCTATTCTTTCATTTTCCTTCTTATGCACAACGTTTCTACGCTTGGCAAGTGGCTGCTGGCCTGCGCCGTGACCACCGCGGGCCTGGCCGGCTGCAACTCCGGCAACAAAGCCGGCGGCGGCGGTCAGCCCGACCTGCTGCAAGCCAACCTCGACACCACCGTTCAGCCCGGCGACGACTTCTTTACCTACGCCAACGGCGGCTGGCTGAAGCAGCACCCCATTCCGGCCTCCGAAAGCTCGTGGGGCATCGGTAAAGAGGTGCAGAACGAGGTGTACGCCCGCCTGCGCGCCCTGAACGAGGAAGCCGCCAAAGCCCACGCCGCGGCCGGCACCAGTCAGCAGAAAATCGGCGACTTCTGGGCTTCCGGCCTCGATTCGGTTGTCATCGACAAGCAGGGCATTGCCCCGCTGAAGCCCGAGCTGGACCGCATTGCCGCCATTAAGTCGGTGGCCGACGTGCAGAGCGTGGTGGCCCGCCACAAGGTATTGGGCGTCAACTCGCTCATTGGCCTGTACGTGGGGCAGGATGCCAAGAACAGCGACAAAATGGCCCTGCACCTCTACCAGGCGGGGCTGGGCCTGCCCAACCGGGACTACTACTTCAACAAGGACACCCGCACGGCCGGCATTCGGAAGGAGTACGTGCGCCACGTGGGCCGCATGTTGCAGCTGTTGGGTCAGGATTCGGTGACGGCCCAGCGCCACGCCGGCCAGATTATGAGCCTGGAAACGCAGCTGGCCAGCGCCTCGCGCAAGCTCGAAGACCTGCGCGACCCCTACGCCAACTACAACAAGCGCAGCGTGGCCGATCTGGGTAAGCTCACCCCCGGCTTCGACTGGACGCCCTGGCTGGCCCAGATGGAGCTGAAGACCGACACGGTTATCGTGGGGCAGCCCGAGTTTTACCAGAAGGCCGGGCAGTTGCTGAAGACCGTGCCGCTCGACCAGTGGCAGGCCTACCTGCGGTGGCACCTGGTGAATGCCTTTGCCGCCCAGCTCAGCCGCCCCCTCGACAACGAGCATTTCCGCTTCTACGGCACCATCTTGCAGGGCAGCAAGCAGCAGCGGGCCCGCTGGAAGCGGGTGCTGGACGAGGAAGAAAGCAGCATGGGCGAAATCCTGGGCCAGCTGTTCGTGAAGGAGTACTTCGCCCCCGAAACCAAGGACCGCTACGCCAAGCTGACCGAAAACGTGGTGGCCTCCTTCCGGGAGCATATTCAGGCCCTGGACTGGATGAGCGACTCGACCAAGCAGAAGGCCCTGGTGAAGCTGGCCAAAATCACCCCGAAGGTGGGCTACCCCGACAAGTGGCGCGACTATTCTACTCTGGAAATCAAGCGCGACTCGTACCTGCAAAACGTGATGCGCGCCAATGAGTGGCAGTACCGCTACAACATCTACAAGCTGGGCAAGCCCGTGGACCGCACCGAGTGGGACATGACGCCCCAGACCTACAACGCCTACTACAACCCCTCCAACAACGAAATCGTCTTGCCGGCCGCCATCTTCGCCATTCCCGGCCTGGAGGATAAAAACGCCGACGACGCCATCATCTACGGCTACGCCGGGGCCAGCACCATCGGCCACGAGCTCACCCACGGCTTCGACGACGAAGGCAGCCAGTTCGATGAGAAAGGCAACCTGCGCAACTGGTGGAGCAAGAAGGACCGGGCTGCCTTCCAGCAGCGCGTGAATGGCATCGTGCGCCAGTTCAACGGCTACACCGTGCTGGATTCCTTGCACATCAACGGCAAGGCCACGGCCGGCGAGAACATTGCCGACCTGGGCGGCATCGTTATTGCCTTCGACGCCTTTAAGAAAACCGAGCAGTACAAGAAGGGTGAAAAAATCGGGGGCCTCACCCCCACTCAGCGCTATTTCCTGGGCTACGCCCTGGGCTGGCAAAACCACCAGCGCAACGAAGTGCTGGCCCAGCGCATCCTCACCGACGTGCACTCCCCGGCCATGTACCGCGTGAACGGCCCCTTTGCCGACGTGCCCGAGTTCTACGAAGCCTTCCAGGTGAGACAAGGCCAGAAGCTCTGGCGCCCCGACAGTGCCCGGGTGAAAATCTGGTAGCCTCCGCCAGCCCAACCACCTGTCATTGCGAGCAGCGCGAAGCCATCCATCCGCTGCGAATTACGCAATGACCTTTTCCCAGAAAGCCCTAACGCCTGAGCAGGCGTTAGGGCTTTTCACTTAGGGAAGCTCAACACATTTCAGCGGACGGATTGACGCCGCTTGAGGCGCGGAATGTCGTCCCTTCTCGCCATGACACGGTTTACAGGCCGCGCTGGGCTTTGAACTGCTCCAATCCTTCGGCGGCCGTCTTGCGCACCTTTTGCCGCAGGAAGGCCGACCAGCCCAGCAGCCAGCCAATGGGCCCCAGCGCCTGCCGGCTCCAGCGCCAGAAGCTGAACTGGTCGTGGTGGGTCAGGATTTTGCCGTCCCGGAAGGTGAAGCGGGCGTTGATGTGGTTGTGGACCGGCCGCCGGGTTTTGGAAAAGGTGTAGCGCGCGTCCCACACGGCCTGGCCCTGGCTGTCATCGGCCCGGATGTGGTTATAGGTCAGCTGCATGTCTTTGCCCCGCTCGATGAGCATGCGCCACATCAGCCCGATATCGGGGCCGCGCAGGGAAAAAGCGGCGTCGTCGAAGGTGGCGTCGGGGTGGTAGCAAGCGGCCATGGCGGCATGGTCGCGGCGCTGGAAGCTTTGGTAGAAGCGGTGGAGAAGCTCTTCGTGCGGGTGCATGCCGGGGAGGTTTGTTGCGGAGCCTAAAGGTGAAGAATTTCCGGCAGCTCGGCGGCCTCTTTCCGGCTGGAAGCAAATGCGCAGATTCCGCTGGTGTATTGAGCCGGCACTATGTTTATTTGTGTACCCGTGTCGTCTCTTTCCTTGCTATTTTCTGTACCGTATGGCCCACTCTCATCCTAAGCTCCCGGCGTGCGCCAACTGCGACTACCAGTTCCCGACCGGGCAGCCCGATGACTTCTGCCCTCGCTGCGGGCAGCAGAACCAGGAGGTAAGCCTCTCGCTGGGTCACATCATGGAGGAGTTTCTGGAAGGCATCTTTCACTTCGACAGCAAGGTATTCCGCACCGCCCGGCTGCTGCTGCTAAAGCCCGGCGAGCTGACCAGGCAGTTTTTGCTGGGCCACCGCATGCCCTTCGTGCCGCCCATCCGGCTGTACGTGTTCATCAGCTTCGTCTTCTTCTTTCTGCTTTCCCTCAGCATCAAGCCCTCCTCCGACCGGCCCACGCGGGAGCTGCTGCGCGACGCCAACCTGCAGGCCGTCGCCGACTCCATCCGGGTGAATGCGCCTCAGTCCGGCGTTATTCGCATCGACGCCAAAGACAAGCTGCCGTCGGCGATGCTGTCGGGGCTCGACTTCAGCCAGGAGGAGCTGCTGGCCCTCAGCGAAGACCCGTCGGCCGCCCGCCTCGACTCGGCCCTGCGCAGCCACAAGCAGGAGCCGACGCTGCTGCGGCGCATGTTCCTGCGCCAGACGGTCCGCTCCCTGGACACCTCCCCCGACGAGCTGATGCACAAGTGGATGAAGAGCCTGCCCATCCTGATGTTCGTGCTCATGCCCCTGTTTGCCCTGCTGCTCAAGGCCCTGTATCTGCGGCAGCGGCAGTACTACCTGGCCCACCTCATCTTCTCGATTCACTTCCACTGCTTCGTGTTCGTGCTCTTCATCGTGAACCTGCTGCTGGCCTGGCTCGGCAGCAACGACTGGTTCGACGCGGTGCTGGTGTTTGTCCCGGCCATCTACTTTTTTCTGGCCCTGCGCAACAACTTCGGGCAGTCGTGGCTGAAAACCCTGAGCAAAGTGCTGCTGATGATGGTGGCCTACGCGGGCGTCTTTGCCATGAGCATCGTGCTGTCGTTGCTGGTCAGTGCCCTCACGCTGTAGCCGCTTTCCGGGCGGCTAGAAGTCGAACAGGCCCCGGCGCCCGGCGGGCTTCTCCTGCTTTTTCTCCTTGGGCTTCTTCTCCTTCCGGTCGTTGTCGCCGCCGCCCAGGATTTTATCGAACAGGCCGGTTTTTTTCTCCTTTATCAGCACGTAGCGAATTGAGAAGGCCGTGGGGAAGCGCGCCCAGTCGGCCGAGCTCAGCTCCAGGCTGGGCTTGAAGTCGAAGGACAGCACCAGGGGAATAAAGGCCACCTTGTACTCGGCCCCGATGATGCCGTCGAAGCCCCCGAACACGCCGTCGTCCTTGTGGTTGCCCAGGTGGCCGCCCGCGCCCAGGTAGTAGTTCAGGCTGGGCCCCAGAATGCCGAAGTGGCGCTCGGCCAGCACCGTGCCGCTCACCTCCCGGGTGCCCACGATGCCGATGCCTTCCAGGGTGGTTTTGTCCAGAATCTTCTGCTGAATGGTGAGGCCGTAGTTGCCGGCCCCGAGGCGGCCCCCCACGGCCGTGCGGTATTTCTGGGCCTGGGCCGGAGAAGCCAGCAACGTCAGCGCGGAGAGCAGGGCCGCGCCGGAAAGCAGCCGGGGAAAAGCAGCGGGAAAAGCCATAATCTTTATCGGGAGGAGCTTGAACTAAGTGGGGCAAACAGCGTTTGAACGCAAGGATGCGCTGCAAAGTACGGGCGGGATGCGGAAACAGCCCATTATTTGCCGGGCATTGGCGTACCTTGCCGCCTGTTCACCCGAGTTCCTCCGCTTACATTTCCACCCGTGTATATTCATCAGGTGGCGGCTTATCTGCCCGCCCACGTCATTACCAACAAGCACTTTACCCACCTGAACGGTCTGTCGCACGAGTGGATCATTGAGCGCACCGGCATCCGGGAGCGACGCAAGGCGGCCAAAGGCGAAAATACCAACACGATGGCCATCGACGCCACCGAGCGGGTGCTGGCCGCGGCCCCGCAGTTTCCCGCCACCGACGTCGACCTGATTGTGGGCGCCACCTACACGCCCCACGACACGATTTATACCCTCGCCCACGCCGTGCAGCGCGCCATCGGCGTTCCCGACATTCCGGTGGTCAGCATCTCGTCGGCCTGCTCGTCGCTGCTGAACGCCATTGAAATCGTGGAGGGCTACTTCGCCATGGGCAAGGCCCGCCGGGCGCTGGTGGTGGTGTCGGAGCACAACACGGCTTATAACAACGAGCACGACACCGTGGCCGGCCACCTCTGGGGCGACGGCGCGGCGGCCCTGCTCATCAGCAAAGACCGCCTTGCCCCCACCGACCTGCGCATGGTGGATCTGATTACGGCCGGAGCCGGCGGCGTGGGCAAGGCCGACGTGGCCGTGACGCTGAAGCCGGTGGAAAAAGGCATCGTAATGCCCTTCGGCAAAGACGTGTTCCTGAACGCCTGCCAGTACATGGCCAACGTGACGCGCAAAATCCTGGAGCGCAACCAGCTGGCCGTTACCGATCTGGATTGGCTGATTCCGCACCAGGCCAACCTGCGCATTACCCGCAACGTGCTCCAGGCTCTGGACTTACCCGAGGAGCGGGCCGTATCCAACATCGAGCGGCTGGGCAACACGGGCTGCGCCGGAGCCGCCATTGCCCTGGCCGACCAGCTCGACCAGATCAAGCCGGGCGAGCGGGTGGTTATTACCGTGTTTGGCGGCGGCTACTCCTACGGGGCCATGCTGCTGGAGCGGTAGCCCGGCGCAGCTTAATTCACTTTTACGAAGGGCACCGTGCCCATCCGGCCCGCCGGGTCGCGCCAGCGCAGCACGTACCAGCCGGGGTGCAGCTGGCTTACGTCGATGCTGCGCACGTTGAATCCCGCGCGCGTGTCGATGCCGATGGCCTTGCAGCCCCGGCCCAGCGCATCATACACAAACACCGACAGGTTGCCGTTGGTAGCGCCGGTGTAGAGAAAGCGCAGCTGACTACCATCAACGGGGTTGGGGTAGATCTGCACGACCTGGTCGCCCACGGTATTGTCTTTCACCAGCAGGGGCGCGGCGTTGTCGATGACGCCATCGGGCCGGCGCAGGCGCAGGCGGTAGTAGCTCACGCCCGCCAGCGGCTGCGAGTCGACTACACGGTAAGTGTTGGCGGCAGCGCCGGCGGCTACCGTGGCTACCGGCTGCCAGGCCGTAGTGTCGGCGGCCCGCTCCACCAGGAAATTGCTGAGCAGGCATTCGTCTTGCGTCGTCCAGGTGACTTCGGCCCCGGCGCTGCCCAGGTAGGCGGCCGCTAGGCGCACCAGCGGCGCGGGCAGCATGGGGCCCGGCCCGCAGCCCGCCGGCACGAAGCTGCGGTTGCGCACCACGAAACGGCCCCCGGCCCGGTCATTGGCACTCAACGCCCGGTTCGAGCGGCCCCGCCCTACCCCATAAAACAGCGCCGCCGTAAGCGTATTGACGTGCCCCAGCTGCTGCGCGTGGCCCAGCTCGTGCAGCACCACCGACTCGAAATCGAACTGTAGCGTGCTGGGAAGCCCCGGGCCGAACTGCCAGCTAGTCGCGTCGTCAAACTGCATGTCGATTTCCTTGACGTGGAACGTAATGCGGCCATCGGGACTGGTGCAGCCCGAATAGGAGCTGGTAGTGCGGCCCAGCACGTTGGCCGGCAGCTCGGCGCCACTGTCGAAGCCCACGGAGTTTTCGCCGTCCAGGCCGGTCGTGGTGGTCGTGCGGATAGCGCCGATAATCCAGTTGACGCCCGTCTGGCACCGCCAGCCCGTCCGCAGGGCGCGTTGAAATGCCTCTGCTGCCGCCGTATTGGTGGCGAAGTCCCGCTCAAACCGGAACGTGTAGCCTCCCTCACCGTTCTGGTTGACGTGGTTGGGCCGCACGATGGTTTGCGTACCCTGCGCCAGCACGTTGCTGGCGGCAAACGGCACCGTAAGCAAGGAAGCACTGCTGGCTTGCAGCGCGCCGGCAGTCGTCACGCGCACTGTGCCCGTGCCGGCCGGGCTGCCACTGGTACTGTACGAAGGCACCTTCACCCGGATCTGGGTGTCGGTCCAGCCCACGTAGTCGGAAGGCTGAGCCTGCACGAAAGTGGCCCCGCCGTCATCGGCATTGCGAAACTCGACCAGGCCCGTGCCCCGCTCATTGCCAAAGCCCGAGCCGCTGATGGTCAGCACCGCCCCAGTGCCGGCGGCCACCGTCGCCGGGCTCAGCACACTGATGACCGGGGCCTGACCTTTGGCGGCTACTATGGGCTGCTGCCGGCGTTGCTGGGCCGTCAGCAGCCGGGCGTTGGGCTGCACCTCGCGGCGCGCCTGGCCCAGCGTGCGGCTCAGCTCGGCGTAAAACTCCGGGCCAATCAGCGGATAGCGGCGGAAAGGCTCGGTGGCCGACGCGTCGCTCAGCTCATAGCGAATAAAGCCCTGCTCACTGGCGTAGGGAGTCCAGGCCGCTTCGCCCGATACGCCGGTGAAAGCCGCGGGAGCCAGGAAAAAGACACCCTGTTCGCCGGCTTGCAGGCGCAGCGTGTTGGTCAGCACCTGCGAGGTAAGGTCAACCTGCCCGCCTTCGGTGAGAATAGTGAGCTGACTGGGCGCCGTGCCTTTGAGCACGCTGAACACCCGAATCTGGTGGGCGGTGTAGATACGGCGGTGGTCGGCGTCCCAGAAGCTGCGGGCATCCAGCACCTCGCCTTCTACCACCACCCCCGACTGCCGGGCCCGCTCGGCGGCGGCCAGGGGCACCAGCAGGCAGTGCGTATCGGGTTCCGCGTTTTGGGCCGCGCCGGGTGCCGGGGCCAGCCCGGTTAATAAGAACAAGCCGGCGGCAAACCGGCACAGAGTACTCCTAAGCTTCATAAATCAGCAGCAAGCGGCGACACAGACAGAAACCCAAGGTACGTTAATTCGGGCAGTCTGGGCGGGACGCTTCCGGTTAATTCGGGGCCTGCCGTGCGGCGGCCGGCCTTAAAACAGGCTGCCCTGCACCGGCTGGGGAATGATGCGCGGCGGCGCGACTTCCAGGCCGGTAAGCGCGTGCAGCTTTTCCAGGAAAAACTGCGCCCACACCGGGGAGTGCATGATGTCCTTCTGGTGAATAAAGAAGTACACGGTGTGCAGCCCGGCCTGTAGCCAGCCGGCAATTCGCTCGGCCCAGGCCGTGGCGCGGGCATAGTCGCTGGCAATCAGGCCGTGGCCGTTGAAGCGGATAAAGGCCACGGGCGTCGTCAGGCGCTGGTGCAGCACGTCGCGGCGGCCGGCCACGTCGGTCAGCACCAGGGTTTTGCCCAGCGCTTCGAGCATGGCAAACACCGAGTCGCGCAGGCGGACATCGGCAAACCAGGCGGGGTGGCGCAGCTCCACGGCCATGGGCACGTAGTCGGGAAAATCGAGCAGGTAGCGCTCCAGCCGCGGCAGGTGCTCGGGCCCGAACGTGGGCGGCAGCTGCAGAAAGGCGTGGCCCAGCCGCTCATCCAGCCCGCTGATGGACCGGCAGAAGGTGGTCGTCAGCTCATCGGCGTTGTACAGCTCCCGGTCGTGGCTGATGCTCTGGGGCATTTTGGGGCAAAACCGGAAATGACTGGGCACCGCGTCGCGCCACTTGCGCACCGTGGGCGCGTCCGGAATGCGGTAGTGCGTGGTATTCAGCTCGATGCTGTTGAACTGCCGGGCGTAGTGGTGCAGGTAGTCCGCATCCTTGATACCGGCCGGAAAATAGGAGCCCAGCCAGGCCTTATTCGTCCAGATGGGGCAGCCTATATATATGGATGGAGTGGCCGCAGCCGGGGCCGAAGCGCGGGCCAGCGCCGCCGCCGTATCGGGGTGGTCGGGCGGGAGGCGAAAGTCAACGTAGCGCAGATCGGAAAGGCGGCCAAAATCCATTGGGCAAAGTACGGCAAAACCGCCCGTTTGGCCGGGGAAAGCCTATAGTAAAATTCCGGGACTTTTGCAACCTGGCTCCGAAGATAGCTCGACCGTCAATGCCAAAATTTTTTTAACGGCGCATAGTCTTATTTCCAATGCCGTTCGCAAGGCGTCTATTCAGAGTGCAAAATCAGCCTTGATGAAACACAATCAACCATTTTGCCGCGAACCTATTGATTAATTAAATGCAAATTTTATTGAAAAAGGTCAATTTAAGGCGGTACAGCTTAGCTAACGGGGTTGGAATCGGTTAGGTGGTTTGGAAAGGGCTTATAGATTTGTTCTGCTCACCAACCAGTAAACGAATGAAGTTGACACCGACACGACTGCATGTTTCCGGCTTGCTGATGGCCCTGCTTTTTGCATTGTTCACGGCCCTCCCGCAAGCAGCCCGGGCTACGCGTTTCGAAGAAGAAAAACCAGGTACTGCTACCGCTTCCCGCTCCGTGGTGATGCGGGGCCGGGCCTCCTGGTACGGACGCGAGCATCAGGGGCACCGGACCAGCAACGGCGAACGGTTTGACCGCTTTAAATATACCTGCGCTCATAAAACCCTGCCCTTCGGCACCAAATTACGCGTTACCAACCCCAACAACGGCAAATCGGTCGTTGTGCGCGTCAGCGACCGGGGCCCGTTCCGCCACGAGCGGATTCTGGATTTGTCGGAAGTAGCGGCCCGCCCGCTCGACATCGTGCGCCGCGGCGCCGTATCGGTGGTGGCCGAAGTGGTGCCCAGCACCACGCCCCTGGGCCCGACCGAGGCGCCGGAAAACCTGGCCGCCCTCACCTCCGACTCCGTGGCCACGGTACTGGCCGGCACCACCCTGACCGACATCGTAGCCGGTGAAACCGAAGCTGCCGACGTCGTCGTGATTCCGGCCCCGGCCCCGAGCTTCGTCGTGCAGGCCGGCACCTTCGGCGACCCGCGCAACGCCCAGAGCCTGCAAACCAAGATTCAGGCCCTCGACCAGAGCCTGACCGTGACCATCGCCGAGAGCAGCCAGAATGGCAAGCCGCTCGCCCGCGTTATCGTGGGGCAGTTTGCCGACAAAGCCGAGGCCGAGGCCGTGAAGCTGCGGCTCAAGCAGCTGGGCGTAGTCGGCATGGTGCGCCAAGCCGAAAACCTGTAAGACAGCTTCGCCACTTCGCAACCCGTTGCGCCTTGCTCATAGAACACTAAAAAAGGCCGCTATATGTGGCCTTTTTTAGTGTTCTTCGCTTTTCTATTATCCACTTTATTGCCAACAGTACCCCTTTTATGAAAAAACCATTGCTTCTGGGCTTTCTGCTTGCTGCTACCGCCTCGGGGGCCTCGGCCCAAACCGAGAAAGGCAGCGTAATGCTGGGCTCCAGTCTTTCCGAACTGTCCTTCTCGAAGTCGCAGGGCGGGGATACCAAGTACTTCTCGGGCGCTCTGGCCCCCAACGTGGGCGTCTTCGTTGCTGACCGTCTGGCATTAGGCGCCCAACTCGGGCTGGGGTATCAGTCGCGAAAAATTACGTCGGCCGGCTTCAACTCCAAGTCCAACTACTTTGAGTATGGCATTGCCCCATTTGTGCGGTATTACTTTTCGGATGCGTCCAAGCACAAGTTTTTTGGGCAAGCCTCCTACGGCATTACGGGCTTTACGAATACCTACAGCGTCAACGATGGATATAATTCGAATCGGACCACCACGGGTTCGTTTGGCGGCGGCCGGGCCAGCCTGGGCTACAGCTACTTCGTTGTGCCAACGGTAGCCCTGGAAGTACAGCCGTATTTCGACTGGAACAACCGGGGGACGCTGGCAACCAGCCCGCGGAACAGCCTGGGCCTGTCGGTGGGCTTCCAGATTTTCCTGCCAAAAGGCGGGGCCGCTGCCGCAGAGTAGATCCGGTTTCTGCGCGTAACCAATTCGCCGGGCGGCCTGCGCGGCGAATTTCCTTTTCCCAACCTGCCCGCCTACCCCGCCCATGAAGTGGATTAAAGCCCTGCTGGCTACTGCTCTTTCCCTGTCGCTGACCTGGGTGCTGAACGCCCGGCAGGGCGACATTCCGCCGTTTGGCAAGTTTCTGAGCCCATTCCAAGGCTTCTGGCGCAACGCCGAAGCCACCGATGCTTTCCCCGCGGCCCAGACGCTGACCATTCCCGGCCTGCGGCAGCCGGTGCAGGTGCGCTTCGACGACAAGCACGTGCCCCACATCTTTGCCCAGAACGACCACGACCTGTACTTCGCCCAAGGCTACCTCACGGCCCGCGACCGGCTCTGGCAGATGGATTTCGTGACCCACGTGGCGGCCGGGCGGCTGTCGGAAATCGTGGGGCCGGCGCGGCTCGAAACCGACCGGTTTTTCCGCCGCATGGGGCTGAAGTACGGGGCTGAGAAGTCGGTGCGGGCCATGCTGGCCAACCCCACCACCCGCACGGTGCTGACCTCCTACTCCGACGGCATCAACGCCTACATCAGCAGCCTTTCGCCCCGCGACTACCCCTTCGAGTACAAGCTGCTCGACTATGCGCCCGAGCCCTGGGAGCCGCTCAAGTCATCGTTGCTGCTCAAGTACATGGCCTTCGACCTGAGTGGGCGCTCCGACGACCTGCGCATGTCGAATGCGTTGGGCAAGTATGGCGCGGCCGTCATCAACGACCTGTTTCCGGACTACCCCCGGCGCGAAGACCCGATTGTGCCCGTCGGCACGCCGCTGGACTTCAAGCCGCTGCCGGTGCCGGCCACGCCGCCTTCGTTCACGGCTTCGCTGTCGGAGAAGGTGCCGCAGCACGAGCCCGACCCGGAGCTGGGCTCCAACAACTTCGCCGTGGATGGCAAGAAGTCCGCCTCGGGCTACCCGATTCTGGCCAACGACCCGCACTTGCAGCTCAACCTGCCCAGCATCTGGTACCAGGTGCAGCTTTCGGCCCCGGGCGTGAACGTGTACGGCGTCACGATTCCGGGCGCGCCCACGGTTATTATCGGCTTCAACGACCAGGTGGCCTGGGGCGTGACCAACGTGGCCGCCGACGTGCTGGACTTCTACCAGCTCAAGTTCCGGGACGCCTCCCGGCGCGAGTACTGGCACGACGGGCGCTGGAAGCCGGTGCGCCGGGTGGTGGAGCATATCGTGGTGCGCGGCCAGCCCGACCGCTACGACACGGTGCTCTACACCCACCACGGCCCCATCGTGTACGACCAGGACGAGAAGCCCTTCATGAGCCAGACGCCCATCCGGCACGCCATGCGCTGGACGGCCCACGACGCCGACAACGAGGTGCTGGCCTTTTACAACCTGAACCGGGCCAAAAACTACCAGGATTACACGGCGGCCCTGGCCACCTACGGCTCGCCGGCTCAGAACTTCATTTTTGCCAGCAGCCAGAACGACATTGCCATCTGGCCCAACGGGCGCTTCCCGCTGAAGTGGCGCGACCAAGGCAAGTTTATCCTCGACGGCACCGACCCGGCCTACGACTGGCAGGGCTGGATTCCGCAGGCCCAGAACCCCCACGTAAAAAACCCGGCCCGGGGCTTCGTCAGCTCGGCCAACCAGTTTTCGGCCGGCCCCGACTACCCCTATTACCTGCACTGGAACTACGCCAGCTACGAGCGGGGCCACCGCATCAATGAGCGGCTGGCCCGCATGACCCGCGTGACGCCCGACAGCCTGCGCCTGCTGCAAACCGACAACCTCAACCTCAACGCCCAGCTGATGCTGCCGCGGATGCTAAGCTTGGTGGGCCGCGCGCCGCTGAAGGCCGACGCGCGCAAAGCCTACGACGAGCTGAGCCGCTGGAATTACTTCTACGAAGCCGACGCCATCGGGCCCAGCATCTTTGAGCTGTGGTACAACAACCTGGTCAAGCGCCTCTGGGACGATGATTTCGGCCTGCAAGCCACCGGCCTGGAGATGCGCGCCCCCACCCGGGACCGAACCAACACCCTGCTACTACAGGAGCCCGCCTCCCGCTGGATCGACGATCGGCGCACCCCCGAAAAGGAAACTCTGGAAACCCTGGCCCGGCAGTCGCTGCAGTTTGCCGCCGACTCGCTCACGCGCAAGTTTGGGCCGCTGAGCCCCGAGTGGCGCTGGGCCAACCAGAAAAGCACCGATATTCTGCACTTGGCCCAGCTGCCCGGCTTCGGCCGCATGGATCTGAACGTGGGCGGCGGTGCGGGCATCGTGAATGCTACCTCGGAGCGCAATGGGCCTTCGTGGCGCATGGTGGTGGCCCTGGGGCCGCAGGTGAAAGCCTACGGCGTATACCCCGGCGGGCAGTCGGGCAACCCCGGCTCGGCCTACTACGAAAACCTGCTGGATACCTGGAGCGCCGGGCAGCTGCACGAGCTGATTTTCCTGCGCCACCCCGACGAAAAACACCCGCGCGTGCCCGCCGCCTGGACGCTGCAAGCCCGACCCTAACCTTCCCTCCTGCTTTCCTGCCATTCCGATGCGTCTTTTCCTGCTGATCTTCGTTTTGAGTGCCTTGGCGCAGGTATTTCTGCCCTGGTGGAGCCTGGTGCCCGTGAGCCTGGGCGTGGCCTTCGTGCTGGCCCGGCACGGCGGCCGGGCGTTTCTGGCGGGCTTTGCGGGCGTCGGGCTGGGCTGGCTGCTGCTGGCCGCATGGTGGACCGTGCAGAACGACGGCCTGCTGGCACACCGCGTGGCCCAGCTGCTGCCCCTGGGTGGCAACGGTTGGGCCCTGGTGCTGCTGACGGCCGTGCTGGGCGGCCTGGCGGGCGGCCTGGCGGCGCTGGCCGGCGCCTGGCTACGGCAGGCCGTGGCCCCGGCTCCGACCTCGCCGGTTAAGCAGCCCCACACCCAGACCACGGCCGCCTAGACTTTTACCCGCAGCCTTTTTCTAAACGCAAAACAGCGCCACTTCCCGGCCGGGAAGTGGCGCTGTTTTGCGTTTCAGTCGCCTGGTTTTGCCTATTCCCTCCGGGCTAGTACTGCGAGATAAACGCGTAGGCCTGCAAGGTGTAGCTGGCGGCCGAGGAGAAGTGGTTGCCGCCCGGAATCGGGCGCAGCTCTACGCTGGTCGCGCCCCGGGCCTTCATGGCGTTGTAGGCATCCTGGGAGTTGAAGAAGGGCACGTAGTCGTCGGCGGTACCGTGGAAGAGGGCCAATGGGGCCTTGGGCTGCCAGTCGTGGATGTCGTTGTCGCGGAAGGCGGCCAGCAGCTGGGCATCGGTTTTATCCAGAATACCCTGCCGGAACGTGGGCGTAAACAGCTCTTTGGCCTGGCTGGGCACCTCCCCGTAGAGGTTGGTTTGCAGCTGCGCGGCCCAGGGCTGATTCACGTAGTACGTGATGGGTCGGTTGATGCCGTAGACGCGGTTGTAGGTGTCGAGCACCCACACGTAGGTGCTCAGGAAGCTCAGCGGCTGGTCCGACTTGAGAATGTAGTCGGCAAAGGCGGACTTGTGGTAGGCCCCCGCCCCCGGCGCGCTGGCCGTGACGGTAAACTCGCTGCTGGCCTGCTCCTCCATCAGCTTGTGCAGGGCCAGGGTGGCAAAACCGCCTTCGGAGTAGCCCAGTAGAAAGTTTTTCTTGCCCACGGCTACCTGCTCCTTGGCCCCGAACTCGCGGGCGGCCCGCAGCATATCCAACGAGGCGGAGGCCAACGACGCGGCGTGCTCGTAAGGGTGGGGCAGGTTTTTGGAAGCCCCGTACCCGATATAGTCGGGAGCGGCCACCATATATCCGGTCGAAGCCAGCACCGACACGGCCGAGTACACCTCGCTATTGGGGCTGTAGTACGACGGTGCCCGACTTTCGTCGTCGGGCCGGATGGTGCCGTGTTGGTAGCTCAGCAGCGGCAGCGGCTGGCCGCCCACGGTGGGCACCAGCAGCGCCCCGGAAGCAATAATGTTCTTGCCGTCGGTGTTGCGGGTGGTGTAGGTAAGCCGGTACACCCGAATCGGGTAGCGGACCAGGGCCCCGGCAATCGGAATGTCGGATACGCGGCCGGCCAGCTGGCTGGTCGAGTACTCCCCGATGAGCGTGCTGCTGACCAGGTGGGTTTCGGCCGGACTCGTGAGCGTTTCGGTAGCCGCTTGCGGCGCGGCGGCATCTTTGGTGCAGCTGATGCCCGAAGCTGTGCTGATACCGGCCCACAGCAGGAAGGTGAGGCGGGCCAGGCTGAAGTTGATTTTTCTACGAATCACGCGGGAAGGAATAAGTTGAGTTGCTTCCTCTTAACACCGTGGCCGGGAAAAGATTTCGGCAAGGCCCGCTGATTTACAGCATTCCGGGGGCCTGGTATTTCTCCGGGACGCGGCCGGGGCGGGCAGCCAATTTTTTTGGCGGCCGATACTTACATCGTTCTTTCGCCGTTCTATTGCTCCTGCGCTGTTTTCAGCCTAGGTTTGTTTTATCGTCGTCCATTTATCGGGCGGCTCCCGCTCCGCTCCTACACCCTATTGCGCTTCGTAATGCCTGCGGTCCGCTTGCCTTCCGGCGGCTGGCCAGGCTTTGATTTTTCCTGCTCCACGGAGAAGTTAGCGCATGATCATCAGCAAAAGACACGTTGCCTGGGTAGCACTCTGCTCCGCCGCTGAATGTGCCGCCCAGAAGCCAGAGCATACTACTCCGAGCCTCTATGCAAGTTTGTGTCTGGCTTCAGCGCACTACACGGTCATATACAAGCCTTCGGGCTTCGCCACCGCCATTCCTCTCTCGCCGTGGCGCGTGGCGGCCGGCTACCAGTTTACGCCCCGCCTGGGGCTGGAAGTAAGCGGCATGTACCGTGCGGAGTCTTCGGCTGGATCGGCTACGGGCACCACTACCATTGGTCAACCCGTCAGAGACTACACGACGGAGAAAAGCCGGAGCGGGGCCCTGCCTGTCGTAGCCCGCTACTCGCTCAGCGCCCGGCCAGCAAGGCCGTGGCACATGGAGGTGCTGGCCGGGGTTACGGTTACTAAAACCCGCGCCGAATCGAGTTACACGCATACCGTCGGCGGGCAAATAGTAACCGACCGGCAGGATGTAAACCACAAAACCAGCCTGTACTACACCGCCGGACTGGGCGTGCGCTACCGCTTCGGCCAGCACTGGCAGGCAGTAGCAGACTGGACGATAAACCGCAACACCGAGCGCCTGTCAGCAGCCATTAGCCAGCAGGTGCTGGGCCGCAGCATCGACCTTACCTACGCGTACGGCCTGGGTGTGCGCTACTGCTTCCGGCTCAAGCCTACCGTTAGTCAACGGCCGACGCACTAGGCTAGCACCTGTCAACCGTGGATGCCGGTGGCGACTTCATCTACTCCCGCTACTGGTAAGCCAGTAAATAACGTATCTGCTTATGAAGACTATTCTCTCCACCCTGCTACTGTGTACTAGCATGCTGGGCTGTGGCTTACGCTGTCAGGCGCAACCCACCCTAGTTTACACCCCGCGCTTCTCTATCGGCGTGCAAACGGCCCTGAACCGCTACGTCGTCTTTTATCCTACTAGTGCTAACACTATAGGTATCAAGCCTTGGATGGCAACACTCGGAGTGCAGCTGACCCCACGTCTGCTGGTGCAAGTCGGCTATGGCTACAGTCAACAAAAAACTGTGGAAGACCCCTCGTACACCGGTACTACCCTTACCGGACAGCAGTCTTCTGGTGTATACCGTTCCGAGTCACGTACATGGGCGGTTCCGGTGCTGGCCCGGTACACATTAACTAAAAATGCGAAGTCCCGGGTACAGTTTGATGCATTGGGTGGTACTACACTGGCCTCAGCCCACTTCAGTAGTTATGCCGACAGGAGAATCGATGGCCAGATCATCAGCTCGACCAGCTACGGCGACCACGCCCCGCTCCAGCTCTACGCCACGGCGGGGCTGGGGGCGCGGGTGCGGCTGGGCAAGCACTGGCATGTGGTCTGGGATATGAGCCTGAACCGCAACCTGCACGCCACCTCGCGCTACACCAACCTGGAAGCCACTGGCAACCGCTGGGGCCTGACGCGCAGCACCAACTTCGGGGTGCAGTACCGCTTCGGCTGGCCGCCCCGGCGTAAACCCGCGGAGCCCGTAGCCCCGGAAACGCCCGCGCCCTGACAGGAAACCGGCGGGAATGAAGGCCGGCGGGGCCGGGGAATTTCCGGCCCCGCTTTCGTGTCAGCCGCCGCCGATAACGAGGCCGAATACCGGGCCGGGCAAACATAATCGGGCCGGCACCACCGCCGGCCACGGCAAAAAGGCGTAACTTGCTGACCAGTTTTGCTTTCAACGTTACCTTCTTCAGTGGCTTCTCGTACCAACTTTTCCCGTTTCTCCCGGCCGCTGCTGCCAGCGCTGGGCCTGATCTTCTCCTTGTCTTTCACGGGCTGCGGCACCCGCTCCGAAGGTGAAAACGCCGATACCAAAGCCACGGCGGAAGTTCCCGCCAAGCCGGTGGTGGTCGACAGCGCGGCGCTGAAAAAGCAGGCCATGCTGCGCGACTCGCTCAAGGCCGACTCTATCGTGAAAAAGAGCGGGCAGCTGCCAGGCGCCATCCTGCCGGGCAAGCGCATCGTGGCTTTCTACGGCAACATCCGCTCGAAAGGCATGGGCATTCTGGGCCGGGAGCCCAAGGAGCAGATGTTCCGCAAGTTTGAGAAAGTGCTGGCCGAGTGGCAGGCCGCCGACCCCAGCATTCCGGTGCAAGCCGCCCTGCACAACGTCACCATCACGGCCCAGGGCACGCCCGGCAAGGATGGCAAGTGGCGCCTGATGAACTCGAAAGCCACCATCGAGGAGGTTATCAGCTGGGCCCGGGAGCACAACTGCATCCTGTTCCTGGACGTGCAGCCCGGCCACAGCACCCTCGAAGCCGAGCTGCCCAAGCTGGAGCAGTACCTCAAGCAGCCCGACATTCACCTGGGCATCGACCCCGAGTTTTCGCTCTCCACCATGCCCGGCGTGCGCCCCAACCAGCGCATCGGCACCCTCGACGCGAAGGACGTGAACTTCACGGTGAACTTCCTGGCCCGCATCGTGAGCGAAAACAACCTGCCGCCCAAGGTGCTGACCGTGCACCGCTTCACGCGGAAGATGATTACCAACTACAAAAACATCAAGCTCGACCCCCGGGTGCAGATCGTGATGCACATGGACGGCCACGGCGAGCCAACCCTGAAAAAGGACTCGTACCACGACTACATCCAGACCGAGCCGGTGCAGTACACGGGCTTCAAGCTGTTCTACGAGTACGACCCCAAGCCCAAGCCCCACCACCTGATGACCCCGACCGAGGTGCTGACCCAGCTCACGCCCAAGCCGATGTACATCCAGTATCAGTAGCGGTGAATGAGTGAAATGGTGAATGAGTGAGTTGTCGTTTGGTGGCTTGCTTATCATACAAAAGCCCCGTCGTGTCGCACGACGGGGCTTTTCGTTTCAGTATTCTGGCTGGTCAGCACGGGCTTTTGAAATTGGTGCAGGAACCCCCGAGTACTCGGGAAACCCTTCTGCAACTCGTGTAGCCTCTTCCGAGTAGGCAGGGGGCACTTTTGTAAGTAGTGTAGCCCGTCCGGCCTACTCGGGAGGCCCTTTTGCAAGTACTGTAGGGCCTCCCGAGTAGCCAGGAAGCACTTTTGTAAGAAGTGTAGCCCGTCCGGCCTACTCGGGAGGCACTTTTATAGTTTGTGAAGTCCCTCCTGCTTAGGCGACACGGGCTTTTACAACCCCGAAAGCGCCTGTCGCCTCAGCGACAGGCACCGCACGCCCCCGAGCTGCTTTCCTGGGCAAGGCCAGAGCCACCGTAGGCAAACAAAAAGGCGGCCGTGTCCAGCACAGCCGCCTTTTTGTTTGCCTACGCAAGCGCCACCACAACGACAACTCACTCATTCACCACGTCACTCATTCACCGCTAGTGCGCGGCGTTCAGGTCGATGGCCTCGCCGCGCCGGGCGCGCTTGATGAGCAGCACCAGCGGCAGGCAGACGACGAAGAACAGGCCAATCATGGAGAACACCTGGGCGTAGGTAATGATGGCGACCTGCTTCATCAGGATGCCTTCCAGGGCCGCGTAGGCCTGCTTCTGGGCCTGCTCGAAGGAGAAGCCCCGGGCCATGAAGTTGGCGGTGAAAGCCTGAATCCGCTGCACGGTATTGGTGTCGTAGAGCGAGATGTGAGCCAGCGGGCTGATGCGGTTCTGGGCCATGCTGCGCTCCAGGTAGGTGCCCACGATGGCCACCCCGAACGAGCCGCCGAGCTGGCGGATCATGCCGGTGAGGCCGGCGGCCTGGCCCGCGTCCTTGCCTTTCAAGCCGGCCAGACTCATGGTGGTAATGGGCAGAAAAATCAGGCCCATGCCCAGGCCGCGCACCATCAGGGGCCAGAAGAAGTCACTCTCGCCGGCGGTGGGCGAAATGATGTTGGCCATCCAGAACGTGAAGAGGAAGAAGATGCCGAAGCCCACCGGAATCATGAACTTCTGGGGCACGCCGGCCTGTAGCATCTTGCCAATGACGGGCATCATGAAGCCGGAGGCCAGGGCGCCGGGCAGCAGAATCAGGCCGGTTTGGGCGGCGGTGAAGCCCAGGATGCGCTGGGTGAAAATGGGGAAGATGAACACCGAGGCAAACATGCCGAAGCCCAGCACGAACGAGAGCACCGCGCCCACGGCCAGGTTGCGGCTTTTGCCCAGCACCCGCAGATCCACGATGGGCTGCGCGGCCGTCAGCTCGCGCCACACGAAGCCCACCAGCCCGATGACGGCCAGGGCCGTGAAGCTGTTGATGTAGGCGCTTTCAAACCAGTCTTCGGTTTCGCCCTGCTCCAGCACCAGCTGCAACGAGCCCACGCCCAAGACTAGCAGGAAAATACCGGCCCAGTCGATTTCGCGCAGGGGCCGCGGCACGGCGTTCTTGATGCGCTCCGGGTCGCGGATAAACAGGGCCGTGAAGATGGCCGCCATGATACCCACCGGCACGTTCACGTAGAAAATCCAGGGCCAGTCGTAGTTGTCCACGATGTAGCCGCCCAGCGTGGGGCCGATGGTGGGGCCGATAATAACGCCCATACCGAACAGGGCCTGCCCCAGCGGGAGCTGCTTGGGCGGAAAGGTGTCAATCAGGATGGCCTGTGAGGTAGCCATCAGGGCGCCGCCGCCGATGCCCTGCACGAAGCGGAAGGCCACCAGCTCCCAGATGTTGGTGCTCTGGCCGCACAGCATCGAGGCGACGGTGAAGATCAGCACCGACACGAAGTAGTAGTTTTTGCGCCCGAACTGCTCGGCCAGAAAGCCGGTCATCGGAATCACAATAACGTTGGCAATGCCATAGGAGGCAATTACCCAGGTCACTTCCTGCTGGGTAGCCGAGAGGTTGCCCATCATCTGGGTCAGGGCCACGTTCACGATGCTGGTATCAATAAGCTCCAGCAAGCAGCAGAGCACCACCGTAATTACGATGATCCACTTGGTAAATCCGGTTTCCATGAGGTGAGTTGGTGACTTAGTGATTTAGTGAGTTGATTTGGAGACCTTATCTCAACCCCCTTTATTTTTTATGGAAGAATCATCTCCCAACCGCGCTACTTTCAACGAAGCCCTACGGGTACGGACTAAGCAAGCAGCTTTGCGAATCATTTATCTCTTTCAGCAGCTACCCCATTCAAGTGAAGCGACCATCTTGGGCAAACAGCTTTTACGGTCGGCTACCTCGGTGGCCGCCAACTACCGGGCAGCTTGTCGGGGCCGTTCCGCTGCGGAATGGTACGCCAAGCTATGCATCTGTGTAGAAGAGGCCGATGAAACGCTATTCTGGTTGGAGTTGCTAGGTGATGCCAGCATCATCCCAAAGCCGCGACTGCAAAACCTGGAGCAGGAATACCGCGAAATCGTATCCATCCTCGCCAAAGCCCGCAAAAACGCAAAGTCCTAGCTTAAGATGATGACTTACCGGCTTAGTGAGTTTGATATTCTTGTGGTACTCCCAGCACCATTTGTCCAGATCTGAGCCAGCAGAACGAAAAACTCACTAAGTCGCTAAATCACTAAATCACTTATTTCACCTTGACGGTGGCTGTCACGCTCATGCCGGCGCGCAGCGGGTGCTCGGGGTCTACTTTGTCGAGCACGATTTTGACCGGCACGCGCTGGGTTACTTTCACGAAGTTGCCCGAGGCGTTGTCGGGGGGCAGCAGGGCGAAGCGGGCCCCGGTAGCGGCCGACAGCGACTCGATGTGGCCCTGAAACTCCTCGTGGGGGTAGGCGTCAACTTCCACGGCCACGGGCTGGCCTACTTTCATGTTTTCCAGCTGGGTTTCCTTGAAGTTGGCGATAATCCAGGTTTGCTGCGACGCCACCAGGCCCATCAGCTGCTGGCCGGGACTTACCACCTGGCCGGGCTGCACGTTTTTCTTGCTCACCACCCCGTTGGCCGGGGCCACGATGCTGGCGTAGCTCAGCTGCAGCTTGGCATTGTCGAGGTCGGCCTGGCGCTGTTTCACCACGGCCTGGGCGACGGCTACCTGCTGCTGGGCGGCGGCCACCTGCTGGCGGGCTACCTGCACCTGCTGCTGGGCCGTGGCGCGCTGGGCGCTGGTCGACTTCAGGTTGGCCTGCACCGCGTCGTACTCGCTCTGCGGGATGATGTCTTCTTTGCGCAGGAAGGCGCTGCGCTTCAGATCCTTTTCGAGGCGGGAGCGGTTGGCGTCGCTCACGCCGATGGTGGCCTGGGCGGTGCTCACGTTGGCCGACGCCGTGCCGACACCGGCGCGGGCCGCTACCACATTGGCCTGGGCCGCGGCCAGGGCCGCCTCAGCGGCATTCACGCGCTGCTGATAGTCGGCGGGGTCGAGCGTGACCAGCACGTCGCCTTTTTTCACGGGCTGGTTGTCCTGCACTTTCACTTCCAGCACGGGGCCACCCACGCGGGGCAAGATCGGGTACACGTCGCCTTCTACCTGGGCGTCGTCGGTTTCTTCGTGCGTCTGGCCAAACTGGTAGCGCTGGTAGCCGAAATACCCGCCCACGAGCAACACCAGGGCGAGAATAATAAAGATGATCGGGCGCTTCGAGCGGCCTTCCTGCTCTTCAACTTCCGGCTCGTAAGCGGGAGCCGAAGCGTGATGCGGTGCAGCGACCTGATCGGGTTGAACGGGAGTTGCCATGAAAATGGGTCAGTAAGTAGTTGTTCGTTGGGTTGTTGTGTACGCTGGAAAGCCCGCGCGGCGGCGGCTGTTCCGTTAGGCAGACTTCCGGTATTCGCCCGGGCTCTGGGAGTTGACGAGCAGCGTGGCGCACGGGGCCGTGCGGACTACCGCCTCGGCGGTGCTGCCCATCAGAAAGCGGGTCAGGGCCGTTTGGCCGTGCGCTCCTATTACGATTAAATCGGCGGCGTGGCGGCGGGCGGCTTCCACGATTTCGGTGGCCGCGTCGCCCCTGAGCACGGTGGTGGTCACGTGGGCTCCGGCCTGCTCAGCGGCGGCCCGGTGGTGGGCCATGTGGGCGGCCACGGCCAGGTCGGTGGTGGTTTCGGCGGTGGCCAGGGCCGGCTGGGGCATCAGCACGTGCAGCAGCCGCAGCTCGGCCTTCGCCCCGGCGGCCAGCACCGCCGCGTAGGCCACCAGCGAGGCCGTAGCCGCCGAAAAGTCAACCGGACAAAAGATGAGCGAAAGAGTCATACAAGGTGAAATTGTGAGATGGTGAAATGGTGAGTTGATGTTGTGGAGGCGCGGTTTTGAGCCGATGAACCAAACTCACCTCTCACCACCTCACCATCTCACCGCGCTACCAAATCTGCTCGCCGGTGGCGCGCTTGAGCTGGTACTGGCCCAGCGTGTAGTTGTAGATGGCCTGCAGGCGGGCCAGGCGGGCCTGGGCCAGCTGCGTTTCGGCATCCAGCACGTCGAGGTTGGTACCGACGTCGTAGCGGTAGCGGGCTTTGGCCCGGGTGAGGGCGTCGGTGGCCTGGGCTACCTGCAGCTGGGCATTTTCGTAGCGCGCCGTGCTGCTCTGCATGTTGTTGGCCGCCTGCCGCACGTCGGCCCGGATCTGCTCCTGGGTGTCCTGGATGCGCGACTGGGCACCGCGAATGTTGGCCAGGGCTTCCACCCGCTGGTTTTTGTTTTTGTTGCCGTCATAAATCGGCACGTTCAACTGCACCACCCCGACCGTGTTGAAGCGGATGCGCTCCAGGTTCGGCACGATGTAGCCGTTTTTAGCGCCTACTTGTCCGCCCACGCCCAGCACCGGCATGTTGCTGCGCTCGATGAGCTTGAGGTTGAGGTTAGCCGTCTGCTCGGCGTCGCGGGCCAGCTTCACTTCGGGGCGGCTTTCCACGGCCTGGTTCAGGGCCGCATTCACGTCGACGGCCTGGGGCGAGTAGGTGAAGGAGCCCCGCACGGGCACGCTCACGTACTCGGGCTTGTGGAGCAGGCGGGCCAGCTGCACCTGCTGGTTCTGGAGCTGGTTTTCTAGGTCGATGCGGGTGTTCTGGGCCTGGGTGATGCGCACCTGAGTGGTCGTCACGTCAAACTTGGTGCTCACGCCGCCTTCCACCCGCTTTTCCATCTCGCGCTGGTGCTGGCGCAGGGAGGCAATCTGGGCGTCCTGCACCTTGATGCTCTCCCGCACGAACAGGATGTTGTAGTACACCTGCGCGGCGGAGTAAGCCAAGTCGCGGCGCGTCACGTTGATGTTGTCGGCGGCGGTAATGCGGCGGCTTTCGGCCAGGTTGTAGGTGGCTTCCTTCTTGCCGAAGTCGAGCAGCCCGTATTGCAGGGTTACGTGCGCGTCGTAGTTGTTATTGGGCGCCAGCTGGAAGGCCGGGGCATCGGGCGAGAGTTGCAGCTTCACCACCGGGTCGATGCGGGTGTAGGTGGCCGTGCCCGTTACCTGGGGCAGGAAACCGCCCCGGCTCTGGGTAACGCGGCTGGTGGCGGCATTCACTTCCTCTTCGAGCGTGGTAATGGCCGGGTTGGCATCCAGCACCGAGCGGATGGTGCCATCCAGGGAAAGAGAATCGGAAATAACCGGCCCCTGCGCGTGGGCCGCGCCGGCCCCTGAAACGAGCCCGAGGGCAAGCAGCGGAGCGGCAAATGTTGGTCGGGAAAGCATCGGAATACGACTTGTTGGTGAACGGCCTTTACCTAACCTTGTGCCAACCCATTAAAGCCGGATTAATTTTTCCAAAAAGCAGCTTTAGCAGCGCGCAAACAAGGAAAATTATTTTCAGTGCGGCCTCGTAAAACTATGCGTGCCCTACGCGGTTATCCTTACATATCAGGAAATCCTGAACTCTATTCCTGATATGTAAGGAAAAAACTCCCGCGATGATGCCGAACCAAGACGAATCCCTGCTGCTCTATCTGAACGAGGCCATAGCTACTACTCGGAGCAAGGAAAAGCTGTTTCAGATTGTGACGGAAAAGCTCCGGCTGGTCTTTGCCTTCGACATGATTGCCGTGGTTACCCTCGACGCCGGGCACCAGTTCAAGCGCCTGTTTATGCGCGACTACATGGGCGACGTGCCCGACAGCGCGGCCCAGATGACGGAGGCCACGCTGGTAGCCGGCTCCCCCACCGAGCTGTTTATCCGCGACCCGCGGGTGCAGCAGGTCGACATCCGGGAGCTGACGCCCGACTACCCCGACTTCATGCCCTTCGTGCTGATGGCGCAGCGCGGCATCTACTACACCACCTTCGTGCCGCTGCGCACGGGCGGGCAGCTCATTGGCCTGCTCTCGATGGCCGCCCGGCGCCGGCCCGACTTTACGGCCGAAGACCGCGCCCTGCTGGAAAAAATCGGGAGCCTGATTGCCGTGGCCGTCAGCAACACCCTGGCGTTCGAGGAAGTGGCCCGGCGCGAGCGGGAAAAGTCGTTGCAGTTGACGGTGAACAACGCCCTGCTCAGCCGCAAAGACCGGGCGGCGCTGTTTCTGACCGTGGCCGAGGAAATTGACCGGATTGTGGCCATCGACTACTTCGGCGTCCGGATTCGGCGGCCTGCCACCGGCACCCAGGGCTTCGTGGAATTCGCCAAGCAGCCCGACGGCACGTTTCTGCTTCTGGACGAAAGCCGCTGGGAAGGCGTGCCCGAGCGGGAGCAGATGCAGGCCGAAATCATCGGGGCCTTCACCGAGCCGGTGATGTTCACCGGGCCCGAGTTTGAGTTGGCCGCCCGGCGCTACCGCATGCTGCAGTACGCCATGGAAAAGAACGGCACCCGCTCGATGCTGGGCGTGCCGCTCTGGAACAAGGGCGAGCATGCCGCCGCCCTGGTGCTGGCCAGCCACCGCCCCGACGCCTTCACCTCCGACGACCTGCACCTGGTGATGAGCTTGGCCCCGCAGATTACGCTGGCCATGCAAAACCTGTACGCCTTCGAGCAGATTGAGGCGCTACGGGCCCAGCTGGAGCGCGAAAAAACCTACCTCATCGACGAAATCAACACCACGGCCAAGTTCGAGGATTTCGTGGGGCAGAGCGCCGTGATGCAGCAGGTCCAGACCCGCATTGCCCAGGTGGCCCCCACCGATACCACGGTGCTGATTACCGGCGAAACCGGGACCGGCAAAGAGCTGGTGGCCCGGGCCCTGCACAACCTCTCGCCCCGCCACGACCGGGCCCTGATTAAGCTCAACTGCGCCGCCCTGCCTGCTCAGCTGATCGAAAGTGAGCTGTTTGGGCACGAGAAGGGCGCCTTCACCGGGGCCCACGACCGGCGCATCGGCAAGTTTGAGCTGGCCGACGGCGGCACGATTTTCTTGGATGAGGTGGGCGAGTTGCCGCTCGATTTGCAGGCCAAGCTGCTGCGGGTGCTCCAGGAAAAGGAGTTTGAAAGAATCGGGGGCCGGCGCGTTATCCACACCGACGTGCGGGTTATTGCGGCCACCAACCGCGTGCTGGAAGACGAGGTAGCCGCCGGCCGCTTCCGCGCCGACTTATACTACCGCCTCAACGTGTTTCCGGTGCAGCTGCCGGCCCTGCGCGAACGGCCCGAGGACATCGAGCCGCTGATGCGGCACTTCCTGGAACGCTTCACCAAGCAGATGGGCAAGCCCGTGCGCGGCTTGCGCGAGCGGGACCTGCGCACGATGCGCCTTTACGGCTGGCCCGGCAACGTGCGGGAGCTGGAACACGTGCTCGAACAGGCCGTCATCGTGAGCCAGGGGCCGTTTCTGGAATTTTCGGGCTTTTCGGCCGTGGCCGCCCAGGCGGGCGGGCAGCCCGCCCGCCCGGCGGCCAACGAGCCGCTGAAAACGCTGAAGGAGCAGGAGCGCGACCATATTATGGCGGCGCTGAAACGGACCGGCGGCCGGGTAAGCGGCCCCAACGGCGCGGCCGCCATCCTCGACATCAACGCCAAAACCCTGGAAGCCCGCATGAAAAAGCTAGGTATCCGGCGCGAACACCAGGTGACAGAGTAGGCAGCCGGGCCGAACCCGGGGCGGTTTGTTAGCGTTTTGCGTGTACTTTTCCCGTTGATGCCCGATTCTACCGCTCCGTTTACGCCCGCCCAGCTTACCCGCGACCATGTGCTGCGGGCCCTGCGCCACATCGACCGGGAAGGCCGGCCGCTGCCGCCAAGCACCGTCTATGATTTGGTGTACAAGGGCCGCCGCTACCCGCCCCGGCCGGTGCTGCAGCTGGCGTTTCGGCTGGCCAGCGGGCAGCCCGAAGCCACCCTGCCCCTCCTGGCCGGCAACCCCACCAACCAGCTGCTGGAGCGCCTCGATTTTACCGTGACGACCAAGCGGCCCATTCTGGCCAACTCGCCCCACGACGGCGACGTGGCGGCCCAGGATGCCATGCAGGAGCTCTACACCGGCAACGGCCAGGCCGCAACGGCTGCCAAGCCCGCCAAAGCGCGGGAAACGGCCGGGGCGGAAGCCGCCGAGCCGCTTGTTCCCTACGAGCTGCCGCCCGCTACTCCCTACGACCAGGCCACGGCGTTGCGGGAGCTGTTTTTGTCGGCGGAAAGCCTGGCGCAGGCCCAGGCCGCGTTGCAGCGCCGCCGCAACCTGATTCTGCAGGGGCCGCCCGGCACCGGCAAAACGTTTCTGGCGCGCCGCCTGGCCTGGCTCGGGCTGGGCCGCACCGATGCCAGCCGCGTGGAGCTGGTGCAGTTTCACCCCAGCTACAGCTACGAGGATTTCGTGCAGGGCTTCCGGCCCGACGGGCAGGGCTCGTTTCGGCTGACGGCCGGGGTGCTGCTTGATATTTGCCGCAAAGCCACCCAGGACCCGGGCCAGCCCTATTACCTGCTGATCGACGAAATAAACCGGGGCAACGTCAGCCGTATTTTTGGGGAGCTGCTGCTCTTGCTCGAAGCCGATAAGCGCGGGCCCCAGCACGCCGTGCGCCTGCCCTACTCGCCGGCCGAGGCCCCGCGGTTTTTCGTGCCCGACAACCTGTTCGTCATTGGCACGATGAACATGGCCGACCGGTCGCTGGCCCCGCTGGACTACGCCCTGCGCCGCCGCTTTGCCTTCCTGCCGATGACGCCCGAGTTTGGGCCGCCGCTCCAGGATTTTCTGGCCGCCCACCACGTACCCCAGGCCGTTATCAGCCGCCTGGTAAGCCGCCTCACCGAGCTGAATCAGGCCATAACCGACGACCCAGAGCTGGGCCCGGATTTTCAGCTGGGCCACAGCTACTTCTGCCAGCCGCCCACCGCTGCCGCCGACGCTCCGGCCTGGCTTGACTCGATTCTAACCCAGGAAATTGCCCCGCTGCTGGATGAGTACTGGCTCGACCAGCCCGCCCAGGCCGCCGCCCACCGCAAAAAGCTGCTGCGCAAATAACTGTGAGGCCTCGTTTCTTGCGGCGAATGTTGCCAGCCGGAGCCAGGAACCCCATCCGAAAAATCCGTCCGACTCCGTGATTCCGATTCAGAACCTGTACTATCTGCTGTGCTACGCCTGGAACCGGTTGCCGGAGCGCGAGGAGCTGCTGAGCGTGCAGGCGGCCCCGTTTCACAAGCCGCTGGAGCTGCTTACTCAGGTGCTGCTCTCGGGCACGCGGCGCCTGCTGCGGCAGGGTCTCGGCCAGGCGTACGTGGAGCAGGAAGAAGAACTCCCGGAGCTGCGCGGACGCCTGCTGCTGGCACCCAGCCTAAGCCGCGACCTGCTGCGCCGGGGCCGGGCCGTGTGCGCCTACGATGCCCTGACGGCCAATACGCCCTTCAACGGCCTGCTGCTGGGGGTGCTGGAGCAGCTGGGTCGCACGCGCCGCCTGGCCCCGGCCCTGCGCCACGAGGTGCGCGCCGTGTGCCGCCGCTTTCCGGCCTCGGTAGCGGCCACGCCCTGCACGACGCACGCGCTGCGGCAGGTGCGCCGGCGGCGACCCCACGGGCAGGAGGCCTTTTTGCTGAACATCTGCACGCTGCTGCACCAGAGCGCCCTGCCCGCGCCCGACGCGGCGGGCCGCAGCCGTTTCCGGGATTTCCGGCGCGACGAGCGGCTGATGGCCCAGCTCTTCGAGGCTTTTGTGCGCAACTTCTACCGCCACGAGCAGCGCCGCTTCCGGGTGCTGTCGGAAACCATAACCTGGCAGGCCGACGCCGAGCAGGCCACCGACCTGGCCCTGCTGCCGGTGATGATAACCGACACGACCCTGGAAGCGCCGGACCGCAAAATCATCCTCGACACGAAGTACTACAAGGAGGCTCTGCGCCCGCGCTACGACCAGCAAAAGCTGATTTCGCCCCACCTCTACCAGCTCTACGCCTACCTGCAGAACCAGCCCGTTGCCCCCGGTCAGCAGCTGGAAGGCATCCTGCTCTACCCCGCCGCCCGCCACGAGCTAGCCGCCCGCTACACCCTCGGCGGCCACCCTGTGCGCGTCGTCACCATCGACCTGAACCAGCCCTGGCCCGGCATTGCCCACGACCTGCTGGCGCTGGTTCGGTGAGTTGGTGAGTTAGTGAAATGGTGAGTTGTCGTTCAACGACTCGTGTCCTTGCGAGGAAGCGCCTGGCCATGACACATTTCCCACATTTCTCACATTCCCCTCATTAGCACTTCAGCACATTCAACCACATTAGCACATTAAACCACATTCCCCCTTTGCAGCCCCGGCCTAAAGTTTACGTCTGTGGAGTTGAGTTTGCCTGCTTTTCTGCTTAAACTGCCTTTCCCTCCTTCTATTTACCAAACTTCTACCCCTTGAAACGACGCGAATTTGTCGGGCTGACCAGCTTAGCGGCCGGCGCCCTGTTCCTGCCCAGTTTCCCCGGTTTCGGTGGCACCCCGGTTGATCCGGAGCGGCTGCTGGAAGGCGTGGACCCCGCCCTGAAAAAGCGTCTGGCCGACGCGGCCCTGAACGCGGCTAAGTCGGCCGGGGCCACCTACGCCGACGTGCGCATCGGGCGCTACCTGAACCAGAGCATCTTCACCCGCGAAAAGCAGGTGCAGAACATTGCCAGCGGCGAGAGTTTCGGCGCGGGCGTGCGGGTGCTGGCCAACGGCACCTGGGGCTTTGCCGCCACCAACACCGTGACGGAAGCGGGCCTGGCCAAAGCCGCGCAGCTGGCCGTGGCCATTGCCAAAGCCAACTCCAAGGTGCAGAAGGAAAAGGTGAACCTGGCCCCGCAGAAAGGCTACGGCGAGGTGAGCTGGAAAACGCCCATCGTGCAGAACGCCTTTGAGGTGCCCATTGCCCAGAAAGTGGAGCTGATGCTGGCCGCCAACGCCAAGGCCCTCGACAACGGCGCCAACTTCGTCAACTCGGCCCTGTTCCAGATCAACGAGCAGAAGTACTTTGCCAGCACCGACGGCTCCTACATCGACCAGGACGTGCACCGCATCTGGCCGACCTTCGGCGTAACGGCCGTGGACCGCACCACCGGCAAGTTCCGGACCCGCGAGGCCCTGAGCGCGCCCATGGGCATGGGCTACGAGTACATGACGCCCAAAGCCGCCGACAAGATTGCCGGCCCCTCGGGCACGGGCCTGATCGGCTACAAAAACAGCTACGACATTCTGGAAGACGCGGCCCTGGCCGCGCAGCAGGCCAAAGGCAAGCTCACGGCCAAATCGGTGACGCCGGGCAAGTACGACATCGTGCTCGACCCCAACCACCTGGGTCTGACCATCCACGAAAGCATCGGGCACGCCACCGAGCTGGACCGCGTGCTGGGCTACGAGGCCAACTACGCCGGTACCTCGTTTGCCACCCTGGACTGGAAAAAGCAGAACAAGCCCTACGGCTCAAAGCTGGTCAACATCATTGCCGACAAAACCCAGCCCGGCTCGCTGGGCGCGGTGGGCTACGACGACGAAGGCGTGAAAACCAAGCAGTGGGACATCATCAAGGACGGCATGCTGGTAGACTACCAGAAAATCCGGGACCAGGCGGCCATGGTGGGTCAGAATGAGTCGGATGGCTGCTGCTACGCCCAGTCGTGGCAGGACGTGCAGTTCCAGCGCATGGCCAACATCAGCCTCAAGCCCGGCACCCAGAAGATGAGCGTCGACGACATGATTAAGAACGTGGACAAGGGCATCTACATTGCCGGCCGCGGCTCGTTCTCCATCGACCAGCAGCGCTACAACTTCCAGTTCGGCGGCACGGTGTTCTACGCCATTGAGAAGGGCAAAATTGCCGGCATGCTCGAAGACGTAGCCTACCAGGCCAACACCCAGGAATTCTGGAACAGCTGCTCGGCCATCTGCGACGAGTCGGACTACCGCCTGTTCGGCTCCTTCTTCGACGGCAAGGGCCAGCCGCCCCAGGTGTCGGCCGTGAGCCACGGCTCGGCTACCACCCGCTTCAACGGCGTCAACATCATCAACACGGCCCGGAAGATCGGGTAATTTTTAATGTGCTCAAGTGCTAATGTGAGTAATGTGCTTTTTCCGGTCAGCTTGACTGCCGGGCAATGAAGTCGGATTTGACGCCGGCCGATAATCCCATCGTCCGCATTTCGTTCGACTTTGCCTTGCAGATACTGGCCTATGTTCAGGAGCTGGAGCAGGTTCGGCGCTTCGTTATTGCGCAGCAGCTGCTACGTAGCGGCACTTCCATTGGAGCCAATGTGCGTGAAGCCCAGCACGCCGAAAGCCGGGCCGACTTTACGCACAAGTGCAAAGTAGCCGCCAAGGAAGCCGCCGAAACGGAGTACTGGCTGCTGCTTTGCAAGCATGCTCCCTCCTACCCTGAACCGCCCACTGCTTTGTTTGCCACGCTACTAGATATTCAGCGGCTTCTGTCGCGGATTATCAGCAGCAGCAAAGCCAACGCCGCCGGCACTGGTAACGGCACCACCTGAAAAGCATATTATTCATTAGCACATCAGCACCTTCCCCACATTAGCACATTACCGAAACATGGCAATACTAACCAAAGACGAAGCCCAGGCTATCCTGAAGAAGGTCCTGAGCTTTAGCACGGCCAATGAGTGCGAGGCCACGCTGAACGGCGAGATGGGCGGCAACGTCCGCTCGGCCCGCAACGCCATCAGCACCGCCGGGGCCGTCGAAAACGTGCAGCTGATCGTCGAGTCGCGGTTTGGCAAGCGCAGCGGCATCGCCACCTGCAACGAGTTCGACGACGCGACCCTGCGCCGCTGCGTGCAGCGGGCCGAGGAAATTGCGAAGCTGGCGCCCGAAAGCCCCGAGTACATGCCCCTGCTGGGCCCCCAGCAGTACCTCGACGGCTCGAAGGCCTACGCCCAGAGCACGGCCAACATCACGCCCGACTACCGCGCCCAGCAAACGGCCGCCAGCCTGCAGCTCTGCGAAAAGCGCAAGCTTTCCTCGGCCGGCTTCCTCAACGACAGCACCGGCTTTCTGGCCAAGCTCAACAACAAGGGCCTGGAAGTGTACCAGCGCTACACCGGCCTGGAGTACTCCGTGACGGTGCGCACCCCCGACGGCACCGGCTCGGGCTACGCCACGGCCGACTACAACGACATCACCAAGTTCGACGCGGGCCGCCTGACCCAGATTGCGGCCGACAAAGCGGCCGGCTCGGTGAATGCCAAGGCCATTGAGCCCGGCAAGTACACCGTGATTCTGGAGCCCGCGGCGCTGGTGGCCAACACCGACGCCTCGCTGCTCCAGGCCCTGATGAGCGCCATGGATGCCCGCGCCGCCGACGAAGGCCGCAGCTTCCTGAGCAAGAAGGGCGGCGGCAACAAGAAGGGCGAAAAGCTGTTCGACGAGCGGGTCACCATCTACTCCGACCCGACCAGCGCCGACATTCCCGACCGGGTATTCGCCAATGACGGCCGGCCGCAGAAGAAAGTAACCTGGATTGAGAAGGGCGTGGTCAAGAACCTGTACTCGTCGCGCTTCTGGGCCCAGAAAGCTGGTATTCCCGACATTCCGCCGCCCGGCGGCTGGATTATGGAGGGCGGCACCCAGAGCGTGCAGGACATGATCAAGGGCACGGCCAAGGGCATTCTGGTGACCCGCCTGTGGTACATCCGCCCCGTCGACCCGCAGACGCTGCTCTACACCGGCCTGACCCGGGACGGAACCTTCTACATCGAGAACGGCAAGATCAAGCACCCGGTGAAAAACTTCCGCTTCAACGAAAGCCCCATCATCATGCTCAACAACCTGGAAGCCATTGGCCGGCCCCAGCGCGTGGGCGGCAACATGGTGCCCCCGCTGAAAATCCGGGACTTCACCTTCACCAGCCTCTCCGACGCGGTATAAAGGCTCGGGTTTATTGCTGAAATTGACGGCTTCCTTCACCTTGAGGGAAGCCGTTTTTAGTTCTGTTTAGCCTATCCGCATGAAGCAATTTCTTTACGCCGCTACCTTTCTACTCCCTCTCGTCAGCGTTGCGCAGCCGGCGGCCCCCGATACGGTGGTGCGCCGCTCCTACAGCCAGGCGGTCATGCTGCCCGCCACCATCCGCCTGCTGGGCGGGGGCACCGTCCAGGGCTACGTGTCCATCCCGACCATGTACCCCGGCATTGGCCGCAACTTTAGCTACTACCTGACGAACCCAAAAAGCAAGCCCCGGCCCAAAAGGCAGAAGATGGAAATCACCCGGGTGCACAGCATCACGGCCGGGCCGCACTACCTGGAAACCATGCTGCTGCCCGACGAGCTCGACGACGAGCTGTACGACCCCGAAATACTGGCCGAGCGGTTTGTGAACGGGCCGGTTGAGGTTTTTCTGCAGGCCGAAGAGCAGAGCGTACCCGTGCCCATCCCGGTGGCCGGCTCCATTCTGAGCGCGGCCATCCCGTATACCAACAGCCTCTTTTTTGTCCGGCGCAAGGGCCTGCTGATGCAGGTAGACCGGGGCACCTTCAGGGAGGTGATGAGCCAGTACCTGCAAGACGCCCCCGAACTGGCGGCCAAGGTGCGGGCCGGCGAAAAAAACTACCACTACCGCAACCTGATATCCATTATCACCGAGTTCAATGCCTACGTCGGCCGCCCGGTGGGCAGTGGGCGCTAAGCCCGCCGGCCCCGGCCCGCCGGCGCCGCTACAACGCCCGGGCGTGGGGTGCAACCATTAGCCCCGCCAGATACTCCTCACTATACCTGTGTTCATTTTCTTACCTCTTTATTTTCTCCGCATATGCTGTTAACTCCTACTCGCCTACTTTCGGGTCTGGCACTGCTCGCCGGATTGAGCCTGGCTGGCTGCGCCGAAAAAGAACTGGTGGCGCCCGAGCCAACCGACGTGCCCTGCGGCACCCTGGTTACCGTGCGCCTGTGCCTGGGCCAAACGGCCATGTGCGCCACCGAGCATACCACGCTGGTATTGCCCGATGGCACCTTGCTGGCCCCCAGCGGCCCTATCTGGGAAGCGTATGAGCGGAACCAGGCGCAGGGCCAGGCGCTGCTGGTAGGCTACGTGCCCGGGGGCACCGTGCCGCCCGGCTCGGCGGCTACCACCAGTGCCGTCGTTACATGCCTGGAAACGCCCCGCTCGTGGTGCGCCACTCCGGACGTGAACAACCGCAAAACCGCCCTGCGCCGCCGCCCCTGGTAATGCGAGGCGCTACACGCGCAAGGCCCCGCACTCAGCGCTGAGTGCGGGGCCTTGTTGGTTTTAAGCCAGCTTATGGTCCGGCTACTTGCCGCCGGGCAGCTGGAAGCTGAGGTAGGCCTGAAACACGCGGTTTTTCAGCTCCGGGTCATTCACGCTCCGCACCGATCTGGCCGTGCGCAGGTCGTTCAGGCCCGCGTTGAAGCGGCCGCCCACGGCAAAGCCCAGGGGCAGCTTCAGGCCCGCGCCCACGCACAGGCTCAGGTCCAGGTTTTTGAAATCGGGGCCCGCGTTGCGGGTGCCGGCGCCGTAAACAACTTGGCTGTCGTCGCCGGACAGCACCAGCACGCCCTCGTCCTGGGCCTTGAGCAGCAGCCCGGCCTGGGGCCCGCCCTCCACGTACACCGGCCCCACCGTGACTTTGGCCAGCAGCGGCACGTTCACGTAGTGCAGCTTGGTGCGGTAGTTTTCGAAGTCCGACTTCCGCTCGGTGCCCTGCAACGAGTACAGCAGCTCGGGCTGGATGGAAATGATATTGCCGATGACCTTCATTTCGTAGAACAGACCGGCGTGGTAGGAAGTCTGGTAGGTGGCGTCGGTGCCGACGGAGCCTTGTAGCACGGCCGCGTTCAGCCCCCCCTTGAGGCCAAGCTGGGCGTGGGCCGAAGCCCCGAAAAAGAGCGTGAGCAGAAGAAAGGCCGCAAGTCGTTTCATAGCAGTAGGAGCGTTGAGAGGTTGAGTACGTGACTGATAGAGGCCTAACGGCGACGTTACCCCTATTCGTACGCGCATTTTTGCGGAAGGCTGCGGTCGAGCCTACGCTTGGAGCTGTTACCTGGGCCCCGGCGGAGTGCTGGCAGGGGGAAGTTGGGCCGCCGTATTGGTGGCCGACCCGTTTGCGCGCGTGGGGTGAGGCGGCGGGCCGTTGCGTATTTTCGGCCGGGCTCTAAGCCACCTTGCGGCGGCCGGAGTGTCTTTGCCCCGTACTTTGCCTTTTCGCTTCGCCTCTTCGCCACCGCATGCCCGTTCCGTTTACCTTCGTGCGCCTCCAGTACCGCTCCGGCGACTGGGATGCCGTGGACGAAAGAATGCCCGCCAACCTGCTGCATTCCCTGATTCAGTACACCACCGTGCCCGTCAGTCAGAAGGAAAAGGCCGTGGCCCTGGACAGCCCCGAGTTGTTCAACTACCCCTTCTGCTACCTCTCGGGCCACCGGCTGGTGCAGTTTTCGGCCCAGGAGAAAAAGAACTTCATCCAGTACGTGCGCGGCGGCGGCTTCGTGTTCGTCGACGACTGCAACCACGACATCGACGGGCTGTTTGCTCGCTCCTTCGAGGAGCAGATGCGCCAGTGCTTCGGAGCCGGGGCTCTGAAGAAGATTGCCAAGAACCACCCCATCTACTCCCAGTTCTTCAAGTTTCCGGAAGGCCCGCCGCCCACCTCGTTCGAGCTCAATGGCTGGGGCGACGACCTGGTGCACGACTACCTGAAAGGCATCGAAATCGACGGCAGGCTGCGGGTGCTCTACTCCAACAAGGACTACGGCTGCGAGTGGGACTACGACTTCCGCAACAAGCGCTTCCTAGCCGAAGACAACACCAAGTTCGGCGTCAATATTCTGCTCTATGCCCTCACGGCGTAGGGGCGCGTTGCACGCGCCCGCCGGAACCGCACCACCGGGATTTGTCTGCGCCAACTACTTATAACAAAACAAGCCCGCTGGAATAGTGTCTCTTGGCCGGATGGATGGCGTTGCTTTCAATACTTTTAGGCTGCCCGTTACCATCCAACTATCCTGATGCATCCTCCTATTCCTGACAACTCCATCCCGCCGGGCGCGTGCAACGCGCCCCTACCTCCTCGCCCGGTGCAGACGAACTTGGACGGCTCCGTCCCGCCGGGCGCGTGCAACACGCCCCTACCTGGCCCGATGCAGCAGGATTTGCCGCAGCGCCGCTCGGTGCGTTTGCCGGGGTACGACTATGGGCAGGCGGGCTGGTATTTCGTGACCATTGTGGCGAAGGACCGGTGTCCGCTTTTTGGTCAAATCGGAGAAGATGCTACGGTTGGCTACTCTGCTATCGGGGAGCAGGTATGCCGGGCGTGGTGTGAGCTGACGGCGGCTTACCCGCGCCTGCATGCCGATGCCTGGATACTGATGCCGAACCACCTGCACTGTATTTTGGGGTTTCTGCCCACACCCGCCGGAGAGTTGGTCAAAACGCTGGGGCAGGTCGTTGGAGCCTTGAAAGCAACTACCACCCGGCTTACTCGTCCTTTGCGGGGCTCAACGGATAGCTTATGGCAGCGCAGCTACTATGAGCACGTCATTCGCAACGCCCACGAACTGGCAGTCTACCGCGAGTACATTCAAAATAACCCGGCCCGGTGGCTGGTTCGCAAGCATGCGGGCGAAGCTACGGCAGCGGCCGGGTAAGAGCCCCAACGACTACCAACGACCGGGCGCGTGCAACGCGCCCCTACCACTACCACGTTTTTTATGACGGAACAAGACGTTCGTACCCTGTTAGCTAAGCTGCCGCCGCTGCGCGAGGAAATCGGCAAAATCATCGTGGGCCAGCAGCAGGTGCTGGACGAAGTGCTGGTAGCCTTGCTGGCGGGCGGCCACGCCCTGCTCGAAGGCGTGCCGGGCCTGGCCAAAACCCTGCTGGTGCGCACCCTGGCCTCGGCCACCGACCTGCCCTTCCGCCGCATCCAGTTCACCCCGGATTTGATGCCGACCGACATTCTGGGCACCGAGGTGCTGGAGGAAGACCACGGCACCGGGCACCGCTCGTTCAAGTTCAACCAGGGGCCGATTTTCGCCAGCCTGGTGCTGGCCGACGAAATCAACCGGACGCCGCCCAAAACCCAGGCCGCCCTGCTCGAAGCCATGCAGGAAGGCCACGTGACCTACGCCGGTCAGGAGCACGCACTGCCGAAGCCCTTCTTTCTGCTGGCCACCCAGAACCCGATTGAGCAAAGCGGCACTTACCCGCTACCCGAGGCCCAGCTCGACCGGTTTCTGCTCTACATCCGCATCGGCTACCCCACCGAGCAGGAAGAGTTGGCCGTGCTGAGCGGCACCACCGGCACGGCCCGGGCCGAGGTGAAGCCCGTGCTGGGCGGCGAGGATATCCGGCAGTTGCAGCAGTTGGTGCGGCAGGTGAGCCTAAGCCCCGAGTTGCTCGACTTTGTGAACCGCCTGGTGCGCGCCACGCGGCCCGCTACGTCTTCGGTGAAGTTTATTCAGGAATACGGCCGCTGGGGCGCGGGCCCCCGGGCCGGGCAGGCCCTGATTCTGTGCGCCAAGGCCCGGGCCCTGCTGCAGGGCCGCTTCGCCGCCACCCTCGACGACATCCGCACCCTGGCCCCGCCGGTGCTGCGCCACCGCGTGCTGCTCAACTTCAACGCCGAAGCCGAAAACCTGACGCCCGACGACGCCGTGGCCGCGTTATTAAAAGACGTATTGGTGTAGATTTCACGCAGGGTCTCGCAGTGGCAGGCGCAGAGGTTCGCTGTGTTTTGCCACTGCGAGACCCTGCGCCTGCCACTGCGAAACCCTGCGTGAAATACCTTATGCTGACTCCCGAACTTCTGCATGCGCTGCACAACCTGCCGCTGGCGGCCAAACAGGCGGCCGAGGGCTTTCTGGCGGGCCACCACCTGAGCCGGCGGCGCGGCACGGGCATGGAGTTCAGCCAGTACCGACCCTACCAGCCCGGCGACGACCTGCGCCGCCTCGACTGGCGCCTGGCCGCCCGCTCCGACCGGTACTACATTCGCGAATCGGAGGTGGATACCAGCCTGACGGTGCACCTGCTGCTCGACGCCAGCGCCTCGATGAACCACCGCGACGACAACGGTCTGACCAAGCTCGACTACGGCCGGCTGCTGCTGGCGGCGCTGGCCTACCTTGCCCAGCAGCAGGGCGACGCGGTGGCCCTGAGCATTCTGCACCCCGAAGGACTGCTGCACCTGCCCGCCCGCAGTGATGCCCGCCAGCTGCCCCGCCTCTATCAAGCGCTGCAGAACACGACCGGGGCGGGCCGGTTTCCGGCCGCCGGGCAGCTGGCCCCGCTGCTGGCCCGCCGCCAGCGCGCCCTGACCGTGTGCGTGAGTGACCTGTACGAGGAGCAAAGTGAAATCAATGCCCTGCTGACCCAGCTGCGGGCCGTGGCCGGCGACGTGCTGGTGCTGCACCTGATGGCCGGCAACGAGCTGGCCTTCAGCTACCGCGGGGCCGTCACGTTTCAGGATCTGGAGTCGGGCCAGACACTCCAATTGAATGCCGAGCAGCAGCGCGGCGCCTACCAGCAGCAGTTGCAGCAGTGGCTGCGCACCACCGCCCAAACGGCCCGCCGCCAGGGCTTCGACTACTACCAACTCAGCACCGCCGAGCCGCTGGATGGGGCCCTGCGCGAATTTTTGCGCCGCCGCCAAGCCACTTCCCTCTGATGGCCGGTGTCTTTGCGCCAACGCCCGGGCCACGGGGCTGTTTCCGTTTGTTTTTCTTCTAACCTTTCGCCGCGTTGCTCACCTTTCTTGCTCCTTCCGGGTTGCTGGCACTGCTGGGAATAGCCGTTCCCCTGGCTATTCACCTCTGGAACCGCCGGCCGGCCCGCACGGTACCGGTGGGCAGCATTCGGTGGCTGGCGGCGGCGGCCAACCGGCGGCTGCGCAACCTCAAGCTGGAACAGCTGGCCCTGCTGCTGCTGCGCGGGCTGCTGCTGGCCGTGCTGGCACTGGCGCAGGCTGGCCCGGTGTGGCGCCAGCCTGCCCCGCCCCGCCGGGGGCAGGTGTTCGTCAGCCCGGAGCTGCTGGGTTCCGAATCGGTGGCGGCGGTGCGCCCGGCCATCGACTCGTTGCGCGGCCGGGGCTTTGTGCTGCGGCAGCTGGCCCCGGGCTTTCCCCGCATTTCGGATACTACCTGGCGCCAGGCTACTCCCCTATCCGATTCGGTGCTGCGGCCGCTGGCTACCCAGAGCTTCTGGTCCCGGGTGCGCCAGGCCACCGATTCGTTTCCCGGCCAACCGTTGCGGGTGTATTCGTCGGCGGCCCTGCGGCATTTTCAGGGCGTTCGGCCGACATTGCCTCCGAATGTAAGCTGGCAAACCGTCCCGCTGCCTACCACTGCCACTACCTGGCTGACGGCGGCCAGCCTGCCGACGCCGGACAGTGTGCGGCTGGTACTTCGCTACGGCACCGAGGACCACGTCTCAACCAGCTTCCGAACCGTAGCCAAACCCCGCTCGGCCAATGGCCTGCTGCCCCGCGTCGCCGGTTTGCCGCCCCTGCGCTACGAGGAGCGGAGCAACGGCCCAAGCAGCATTCGGGTGCTGGCGGCCGATTCGCCCCGGGTTGCGGTGCGCACCCAGCCCCTGCGCCTGTGGCTGTACCACGACGCCGACCACGCCCTGGACGCGCGCTACCTGCAGGCCGCGCTGCGGGCCGCGGCCCTGGGGTTGGCCGGGCGGCTGGAACTCACCTCGTCGGCCACTCCGCCCCCCGTTGGGCAGCGCCTCGACTGGCTGTGCTGGCTGGCGAATAGCTCGGTGCCAACGGCCTGGCAGCAGCGGGTGCCGCAGGGCCTCACGCTGTGGCAGGATGGACGCGGGCCCAGCGTAGCCGTTGCCACCAGCTTCGGCGTGGCTTCGCAACCGGCGCGCTACTCCCTCGCGCGCCTCGACACGGCCGCCGCCGCCGGAGCCAGCATCTGGCAGACCGCCACCGGGCAGCCCGTATTGTCGCGCCAAACCAGCGGCCAGGGCATTATCTACCGGTTTCACAGCCGTCTGCACCCCGCCTGGAGCGCCCTGGCCGATAGTCCTGACCTGCCTTTGCTCTGGCTCAGCCTGCTGGAGCCCGCTGCCAGCCCCCCACCCAGCGCATCCGACCCACGCCAGCTTGACGCGGCCCAACTGGTAAGCCGGCAAAGCACGGTGGAGGCTGCTACACCGCTTCCTAACGCGCCCACCGACGTAGAGCTGCGGACGTGGTTTGTGCTGGCCGCCGCCGTGCTCTGGGGCCTGGAACGATGGGTGACAAACCGTATTTCTTCCTCTAAAGCCCTGGCCGTATGAGCGCGCACGTGCTGACCTCATCCGTGTCTTCTGCGCTGCCGGTACTGCGGCAGGTGCAGCGGGCTTACCGCTGGCGGCGCACGGCGCGGGTGCTGCTACCGGCCCTGGCTGTGGCGGCCGTGTTGGCCGTGGCGGCCTGGCGCTGGCCGCAGGGGCAGCTGGCCGCTAGTAGCACCGCGCTAGTAGCTACGGCACTGCTGGCCTGGCAGCTCGGGCTGATCTGGCGCCAGCCGTTACCCCACATTGCCCGGCGGCTGGACCGCCGTTACCCGGCTCTGGAAGATAGCACCGGCTTATTGCTGCGCCCTACGACCGAGCTGAACCTACTGGAGCAGCTCCAGCAGCAACAGGTAGCAATCCGCCTGCGGGAGCTCCAGGGCCAGGCCGGGCCGCTGCTGCCCGTGCGCTTTGGGCCGGCGCTCTGGCTGGCCGGCGCGGCCTTGCTGCTGGCCGTCGGCATCGGGCTATGGCCCCGGAGTGCGGCTTCCTTACTGACCCGCCCAGCTCCCAACGTGGCCCTGCGCTTTCCGGCCCGGCCCGGTTCGCCCCCTGTTCCCGCGCCGAACCGGATTACCGAAACGACCATTCAGATTGCGCCGCCGGCCTACACGCGCCGGCCAGCCTTCACGGCCGCGGAGGCCTCGTTCCGGTGCCCCCAAGGCTCCCGCGTGCAGTGGACGGTGCAGGTTGCCCAAGCGGCCCGCCCGCCCCAGCTGGAAATCGGGCGGCAGCGCCTGCCGTTCCGGCCGGTGCCCGGCTCGCCCCGGCAGTTCACCGTGGCCTACACGTTTACGGCCTCCACGCTCTACCGAATCCGGTTTGCCGGCCAGGCTTCCGACGACTACGCCGTGGAGGTGCAGCCCGACCGGGGCCCGGTGGTGCAAATCAAAACGCCCAAGCCCTACACGCTGGTCGAGTTCGGACAACGGCCGGAGGTGGCCGTGCGCCTGACCCTGAGCGACGACTACGGCCTGACCCGGGCCCGCCTGGTGGCCACCGTGGCCCAGGGCCAGGGCGAGGCCGTGAAGTTTCGGGAAGTAGCCACCGACCTGAGCGCGGCCCTGCGCGGCCAGCCCACGCAGGCCCAGCTCACGCACGTGCTGCGCCTGCCGGCCCTGGGCCTCACTTACGGCGACGAAGTGTATTTCTACGTGCAGGCCTGGGATAATGCCCGGCACTCGTCCCGCTCCGATACTTACTTGGTGCAGTGGGAAGACACGACCGTGAATGAGGCATCTTCGGATATGGCCATGGGCGTAAACGTGGTGCCGGCCTATTTCCGCAGCCAGCGCCAGGTCATCATTGATACAGAGAAGTTGCTGGCCGAAAAGCGTGGGCTCGACCCCGCCACCTTTGCCTCCCGCGCCAACGACCTGGGCCACGACCAGAAAGTGCTCCGGCTGCGCTACGGGAAATTTCTGGGCGAGGAGTTCGAGGAAAGCTTCGGCCAAAGCGCCCCCCGCCCCCCGGTAGCCGAGCCCGACGCCGACCACGCCGACGAAGCCAGCCACTCCGAAGCCGAGGAAGCCGGCCACGACCACGGCACCCCACCGCCGGCCGATGCATCCGTCACGGCCGAGTCGGCGCAGCTGCTCGACACCTACGTGCACCACCACGACGACTCCGAAACCGCCGATTTTCTGGAGCCGGCCGTCAAAGCCAAGCTGCGGGGCGTGCTGAGTCAGATGTGGGAGGCTGAGCTGCGGCTGCGCACCGCCCGGCCCGCCGAAGCGTTGCCCTACGAATACCGCGCCCTGCGCCTGCTCAAGCAGGTGCAGCAGCAAACCCGCCTCTACGTGCGCAAGTCCGGCTTTGAGCCTCCGATTATTCCCGAATCGACCACACGCCTCACCGGCGAGCTAACGGGCGCGGCAGCGCCGCAGCTCCGGCCCCCGTCGGCTCCGGCACCGGCACAGTCGGCAGTGCAGGTGGCGCTGGGCCTGCTGCAGCAGCTGCGCCAAGGCCGCCCGGCCCGATCCGCGGATGCGGCTGTCGTGGAGCGCGCCGCCGGGGCCTTGTCGCAGGCGGCGTTGCGCAACCCCGGCCGCTACCTGTCGGCGGTGCGCGATGCCCGGCAGCTCGCCCGGGAGCTTCGCGCCACCCGGCCCCCGTGCGCTTCCTGCCTGGCCACCGTAGAAGCGGCCCTCACCGATTTGCTGCCCACTCCAGCGGCGGTTCCCACGCGCGCTGTAGCGCCCGGCCGCCTGTCGCGCCGCTATTTTCAGGAGGCCAGCCGATGATATTTTCGAGTAGTATGCCTCACTCCCCCGTTTCCTACGGCCTGTTGCTGCTGTGCCTGCTTCTGGCCCTGGGCCTTACCCTGGCCACCCTGCGCCGGACGAACCAGCAGCGCCGCTGGTGGCGGCTGACGGCGGGCGGGCTGGCGGTGCTGGCGTTGTGGTTTACCGCCTATCCGCCCCAGCACTCCGTCCGCGGCACCCGTATCGAAGCTATTCTTCTGACCCCGGGCTACCACCCCGACAGCCTGCAGCGGGTGGTGCGCCAGCTGGGCCCGGCTACGCCGATGTGGCGCCTGGGCTTTGCTGCGCCTTCCGACACTCCTACCCTGCCGAGTTTGCTGTTGCTGCGCGAGCGGTACCCGGCCCTGCGTCGGCTGCACGTACTCGGCGACGGAATACCGCCGGCCGAATTAGCCAACCTCGGGCCGCTGCGGCTCGTGCTGCACAAGTCGGCACCCCGCCCGGGCTTTCAGCAAATCGGGTGGAGCCGCCACCTGGCAGCGGGCTTGCCCTTGCTGGTGGAAGGACGGTTTTCCGCCGCCAGCTCTGCCCCCGGGGCCGTGTGGGTAAGTCTGCGGGGCCCGGGCCGCACCGCCGATTCCGTTCGGCTGCCAGCGGGCAATGGTTCGTTTCGGCTGCGCTTTCTGCCCAAAGCTCCGGGGCGGGCCCTGTACCAACTGGTTGCGCGCCAGGCCGGTAAGCTGATGGTGTCCGAGCCGGTTCCGGTGGAAGTAACGGCCCCGCAGCCCCTGCGCATCCTGCTGCTGAGCAGCACGGCCTCCTTCGAGTTTAGGTTTCTGAAGAATTACCTGGGCCGCCAGCGCCACCTCGTAGCGCTTCGCACCGGCCTCAGCCGCGGCCTGACCCAAACCGAGTTTCTCAACCAGCCGCCCCACGACCTGAGCCGCCTGACGCCCGCGCTGCTGGCCCGCTACGATGCGGTAATTGCCGACGCGGGCACGGCAGCGGCCCTCTCATCTTCGGAAGCCGGAACCCTGAACGCCGCCATTCGCAACACTGGCTTAGGCTTCACGCTGCTGGCCGACCCTGCTCCGCTGCCCCGCA